>CABUQK010000062.1 GCA_902493615.1 uncultured Collinsella sp. | reverse complement strand
GGGGCCGCCTCCAGGCGGGTTGCCTTGGTCTGAGAAGTGGGCTTCGCGAACTTCCAAAACCAAGCACCCCACCCCGGCAATGTAGTCTTGGCTGACCATAGTTAGATGCACAGTTTCCAAGGCAGCGTAAGCAAAATCCCCATTACATAAAAAAGAATCAGCCCCCGCATATCGAAACGGTCGAGAGGGCCGCCTCCGGGCGGGTTGCCTTGGTCTGAGAAGTTCGCGAAGCCCACTTCTCAGACCAAGGCAACCCGCCTGGAGGCGGCCCCAGCGCGAGACCGTCCCGGATGCCTACCTACTCGTTGTCGCCTGCGGTCATCTGCGTTGCGGAGAGCGCGCCGTCGGCAGCAGTTGCGGCTGCGGCGTCGGGCCAGACCCAGTCGGTGAAGGCCGGGTGATCGTAGCCCTCATCGCACGCGAACTCAAAGGCCTCGGTGCGGAATGCCTCCCACTCGTCAATCTGCTCGGCAAACTTATCGGCGTCAACCATGCGCAGCACGTCGGCGGCCAGTGCCCAACGGTCCATGTTGTTCAGGCGCAGCATGTCGAACGGCGTTGTCGTGGAGCCTTTCTCCTCGTAGCCGTGGACGCGGAAGGCGTCGTGGCCGGGTCGGTTCCAAATCAGACGGCGAATCGTGCCAGCATAGGCGTGGAATGCAAAGAGCACGGGCTTATCGCCGCAGCCAAACAGCTCAGTCCAGCGCTCATCGCTGATGGCTTGGTCGTTCTCGCAGACGTTCTGGATCTTGAGCAGATCGACCACGTTGACGAACCGCACCTTAATGCCCAGCTCACGCAGCATGTCGGTTGCAGCCAGAGCCTCGAGCGTCGACACGTCGCCGCACGTGGCAACCACGACGTCAGCCTCGGCGAGCGAGTCGGCGGTCGATGCCCACTCCCAAGTCGCAACGCCCTCGGCGAGCTCGGCGCGGGCCTCGTCGACCGTCTGGAAAGTGGGGGCGGGCTGCTTGCCGCAGAAGATGGCGTTGACGCAGTCGGTGGACTGGTAAACACGCTCGGCCACAGCAAGCGCCATGTTGGCGTCAGCCGGATAGTAAGCATTCACGATATGCGTGTCGTTGGCCTTGTTGAGCAGCAGGTCGATAAAGCCGGGATCCTGGTGAGAGAAACCGTTATGGTCCTGGCGCCAGACATGGCTCGACAGCAAAATGTTGAGGCCGCTGATGGGGGCACGCCACGGAATCTCGCGCTTGGTGGCCTCGAGCCACTTGCAGTGCTGGTTGACCATGGAATCGACCACGTGGACAAAGCTCTCGTAGGAGCTCCACACGCCGGAGCGGCCGGTGAGCACGTAGGCCTCGAGGAAGCCCTCGCACTGGTGCTCGGACAGCTGCTCGACAACCTTACCGGAACCTGCCAGCAGCTCGTCGTTGGCCTCGTCCTCGTAGAAGCCGGCGTCCCACTGCTTCTTAGTCACCTTGTAGGCATCCTGCAGGCGGTTGGAAGCGGTCTCGTCGGGACCAAAGATGCGGAAGTCGTCCATGTTATTTGCCAGGACGTCGGCGGTGTACTCACCAAAGACGCGGGCGGCCTCAGTGGAGCCCCAGCCATGACCATTAGTTGCGACGGGGACCTCGTGGGCATGAATATCGGGCAGCTCGAGCTCGCGGCGCACCTTGCCGCCGTTCGCGTTGGGGTTGGCGCCGATGCGCAGCTCGCCGGTCGGCATAAAGGCCGTCACCTCGGGGCGCACCTGACCCTCGGGCGTAAAGAGCTCCTCGGGCTTGTAGGAGCGCAGCCACTCGCGCAGCACGCGGAAGTGCTCGTGGGTGTCTTTGGCGCTCGCGAGCGGCACCTGATGGGCGCGCCAGGAGTCCTCGGTCTTCTTGCCGTCAATCTGCTTGGGGCAGGTCCAACCTTTGGGCGTACGGAACACGATCATGGGATAGGCCGGGCGGACCACGGTCTCGCCCGCGGCAGCTTGGGCCTGTGCGGCGGCCTTGATGTCGCAGATCTCGTCAAAGACCTGCTCGAACAGGGCGGCGAAACGCTCGTGAATGCTCGCATGGCTCTCGTCGTCAAAGCCGGCGACAAAGAAATGCGGTTTATAGCCCATGCCCTCAAAGAACTTGGTGAGCTCTTCGTCGGACACGCGGGCGAGGATGGTGGGGTTGGCGATCTTGTAGCCGTTGAGGTGCAGGATCGGCAGAACGATACCGTCGGTTGCCGGATTCACGAGCTTGTTGGACTGCCAAGAGGTCGCGAGCGGACCGGTCTCGGACTCGCCGTCGCCCACCACGGCCACGGCCAGCAGGCTCGGGTTGTCCATGACGGCGCCGTAGGCGTGGCTGAGCGTGTAGCCGAGCTCGCCGCCCTCGTGGATGGAACCGGGCGTCTCGGGCGCAAAGTGACTCGGGATGCCGCCGGGATAGGAGAACTGGCGGAAGAACTTCTGTAGGCCGGCCTCGTCATTGGTGATGTCGGGGCGAATCTCGCGGTAAGTACCGTCGAGCAGCGACTGAGCAGTACCGGCGGGGCCACCGTGACCAGGGCCCATCAAGAAGATAGCATTCTGGTTGTGATCGGCGATGAGGCGGTTGACATGACCGAACAGGAAGTTGATGCCGGGCGTGGTGCCCCAGTGACCGACCAGGCGGTGCTTAACGTCCGGGCGACCAAAGTCGCGCACCTCACCGGTTTTCTCGTCGACAAAGTCGGTGCGCATCAGCGGGTTGGAGCGAAGGTAGATCTGGCCGACGGACAGGTAGTTCGATGCGCGCCAATACAGATCGACACCCTCGAGCTCGGAAGCCGGCACCTCGTGTCTCAGCTTTTGCCATGGCGTTCCCAGAGTTTTAGCCATTGTTTATGTCCCTTCGCTGCATGGTCACCCTCCGATATGGCGACCTTTCGTTGGGACAAGTATATTTGCTAAAACGTTTTATCAGTATGAAAAAACGTTTTATCATTCCGGTTCGCCATTAACCTGACAAAACCAGACATTGGCCTGCGACATTATTTGTCACAAGTTCTTCATATTCCTGATATGCAAATCGACAAACGCGTTTAGTTGTGTTTTGTAACCTTGAGCACGCTGTCCTTCACGATGAGCACAGGCTCCAGGACGACTTCATCGGCACGCTTGCCGCCCTTACCGGCCAAGCGTTTTGCCATACAGCTAAAGGCATGCTCGGCCAGCACGCTCGGATCTTGCTCGATCGCGGTCAGTGCCGGCTCAAACAGCACATCAGCAGCCGAGTTGTCGTAGCTCACCACCGAGATATCGCCCGGAATGCTCTTCCCCATCTCATGTAGGCGCTTGAGCAGGCCGAGAGCAATGTTGTCCGAGCTTGCGAACACGGCGGTGGCATCGGTCGCAAGCACCGCCTCCGAGGCCTCGTAGGCACTCGGAATGTAATACTCGCTCTCAAACTCAAGAAGTGCATCAATGGGCAGCCCCGCCTCACGAAGCGCGCGCTCATAGCCGGCAAGTCGCTTGCGACCCGTATTGGAACGGCGCGCGTTAACCAGGCAGGCAATACGACAGTGACCCTGCTCAATCAAATAGCGGGTAGCCATGTAGCCGCCCATCTCGTGGTCGAACATCACCTTGTCGCACTCGAGTCCCTCAATGGCACGGTCAACCATTACCGCCGGGATGGGCAGATGGCTGACTTCTTCGCGCAAAGCGCGGTCGTCCGAGAATTCGTCGCCCACGACCAAAAACACACCATCGACGCCGCGCGTCACCAGCTGGCGCAGGAGCTCTAGATCGTCCTCGGCGCTTCCGCCCGAGCTGGTAATAAAAAGCGCGTAGCCGTCCTCGCGGCAGCGCTTTTCCAGGCTGCCAGCGAGCGAGGCAAAAAAACGGCTCTCGATGTTGGGAACGATAAGGCCCAGCGTGCGCGACTCGCGCATGACCAGGCTGCGCGCAATCTGGTTGGGAACATAGTGGTTGCGCGCCGCGACCTCTTTGATGCGCTTGCGGTTTTCTTCCGAGATGCGACAAGGCCGATTGTTGAGAACAAGCGAGACCGACGAGGGGGAAAGCCCCACCTCCTGGGCAATCTGCTTGAGAGTAGCTTTGTTTCCCATCTCGCTCCTTCCGAGTATTCGCGCAATCTCTTGAAAGTATAGCGACCGTCCCTCCACCTCGATGATAAACACTTTACCAATCCGGTAGACGGCTGTTTTATCGCCGCGATTGGTGCAAAGTAACCTGGCCCCTTTGCACCATGTGGTGCGTTGGGCCCAGGTTACTTTGCACCAAATCCATCTGGGTGGGGTATATTGCATTCGATTGATGAAAACGACCACCATAAGGCGGATATTCGTATGCACGAAAATGACTTTTTTAACGAGGACCTGCTCTGCGCGCTTGCCGGTGTTGCCGGTGAGGACAACGTGCTCATGAGCGAGCCCATGCGCGAGCACACCACGTTTAAGATCGGCGGCCCGGCCGATGTCTTTGTCACGCCCGATACCGAGCAGGGACTCGTCGCCACGCTTGACACCTGCTATCGCTGCGATCTGCCGCTCACCATCGTGGGCAACGGCTCCGACCTGCTCGTCGGCGACAAGGGTATCCGCGGCGTCGTCGTGGCGCTGGGCGAGGGCCTCTCCGACATCACCGTCGATGGCACGCACGTTACGGCAGCCGCCGGTGCGCTGCTTTCCGATGTCGCTGCCGCGGCAGCCGAGGCCGGCCTTACCGGCATGGAGCCCATCTCGGGCATTCCCGGATCGGTCGGCGGCGCCTGCTACATGAACGCCGGTGCCTACGGTGCCTGCATGGCCGATGTGCTAGAGTCCGTGCGCGTCTACAAACCCGCTCGCCAGCTCGACGACGGCACCCGTGGCAGCGGCAACATCATCGAGTTCGATGTCGACGAGCTTAACCTGGGCTATCGCAAGAGCCGCATCGCCGACGACGGCTTCATCGTACTTTCGGCCACTTTCAATCTCGCCCCGGGCAACGCCGCGATGATCAAGGCCGATATGGACGACTACCGCCAGCGCCGCGAGGACAAGCAGCCGCTCGACATGCCGAGTGCCGGCTCCACCTTCAAACGCCCCGAGGGCCACTTTGCCGGCAAACTCATCATGGATGCCGGCCTGCGCGGCCATGCTGTCGGCGGCGCGCAGGTAAGCGAAAAGCACTGCGGCTTCATCGTCAACGCCGACCACGCCACCGCCGCCGATGTCGACGAACTCATCCGCGGCATCCAAGCCAAAGTCAAAGAGCAGTTCGACGTAGACCTCGAACCCGAAGTCCACCGAGTAGGCGAATTCCTTTAACAAAGAAGACCCCGAAAGGGGCCTTCACCATATTTATTCAGACAACCCAGTCCGGTATGTCACGCCTTGGACCCGAAAGGTCCGGGGCTGGGGGCGAGGCATAAGGTTGGTCGCGAGTTCCGCACGCAAAGAAGGCCACTTAATGTGGCCTTCGTCTTGCGCAGGACTGTAGAGCAGGCAACCTTATGCCTCGCCCCCAGTCCCGGACCAACTTGCTTCAAACCGCAGCTACGACAGCGCAATACCGCCAAGCCAGCCCCAACGCACGCCAGAGCCAGTGCCATAGAAGCTAATAAACGAATCAAGCGACTTAGACGTAATGGCACCCTCGTTGCTCATAACGATGCCGCCGCCAACATAGATGCCCACGTGGCCATAGATCAGACCCGGCATGCCGGTACCGCTATGCGATGAGTCGGCCACGATCATGCCCACCTGTAGCGCCGAGCGGTCGGAGCTATAGCACCAGGCATTGAACATGTCACACGCGTTGCCGCCAAAATAGCCCACGCCGGCGTTACGGAAGACATTGGTAACCCACGCCGCGCACCAGTTCTGACCCGGCGAAGGCGTGGAGTAGCACGCGTTGACGACGGCCTGCTGTTTGCCCGAGCCGGCATTCTGTTGCGGGGTTCCGGGCGCATACGATCCGCCACCCGAGCTTGAACCACCCGAGTAGGAATTGTTCTTGTTCGCGGCGGCAGCGGCAGCGGCGGCCTTCCTGGCAGCCTCCTCAGCCTGGGCGGCAGCGAGGATCTCGGAATCGCGCTGAGCCATGAGCTCCTTGACGTCGTCGGATAGACCATTCAGCACGGTCTGGACCTCTTGCTGCTTGGCCTGCATATCCTGCATCTGAGCCGTCTGCTGGTCCTTGAGTTTCTCCAGGTCGGCCTTTTGTGCTTCGAGCTCGGTCTTCTGTGCGTCGAGCTCAGCCTGAATCGTCTGGATATCCTCGATGGCATCGCGGTCGCTCTTGTTGATCTTCTCAACGTAATGCGCGTTGGCGACGAGTTCCTCAAACGAGCCAGAGGCCAGCAGCAGCGACAGGATGTTCGTGCCGCCGGACTTGTAGCTGGCGGCCACGCGATCGGAAAGGTCGTTGCGCTTCTTCTTGAGCTCGGCCTTCTTTTCATCGATCTGGGCCTGCGTGTCGTCAATCTTGCCCTGGACATTCTCGATGTCGTTGAGGGTCTGGGCATTCTTGTTGGCCAGCGCCGCATACTCATTTGCGATGCTGTCGAGCTGGGCCTGAACCTCGTCGAGCTGGGCCTGGGCGGCATTCAGTTTATCGGTGGTTTCTTTGGAAGCCTCTGCCGCATGGGCGCGAGTGGGCAGACCAAAAAGAACTGCCGCAGAAGCAGCGCCGAACAGGGCCTTGAGGGCAGTGCGACGCGAGAGCTCCTGGGAAAGGATGGAATCGCTGTTTGGTGACATATGTACTCCGTTACATGCTTATTTATATGTCGCTCAACTCATACATATTAGCGTACATATGGCGCGTCCCAACGATTTCCACGAACGGCAGGAAACTGCAAGGTCAGCGGCTCGTAAGCAAATGTCAAAGATCAGGTTATGCGTACGCAAGCTCTTCTATGAGTACGTTAGCACAATCCTCTGCTTTTCCTACAGCGCACGATTTGGGCGTCCCTGCCTGCGCTATACTCCCCTGAAGAAGTGTTCCTGATTCGATAGGAGACTACATGTCCAAAGCACTCGACCCCAAAGACACCTGTGTCCTCGTTACCGGTGGCGCCGGCTTTATCGGCTCGCACACCGTCGTTCAGCTGCTCGAGGGTGGCTACCAGGTCGTCATCGTCGATGATCTCTCCAACTCCAGCGCCGTCGCCGTCGACCGCGTCAAGACCATCGTGGGCGACGAGGCCGCCAAGAACCTCACCTTCTACGAGGCCAACGTGCTCGACCGCGATGCGATGAACAAGATCTTCGATACCCATCAGATCGACCGCGTCATCCACTTTGCCGGCTTTAAGGCCGTCGGCGAGTCGGTGAGCAAGCCCGTCGAGTACTACCACAACAACATCGAGAACACCCTGGTGCTCATCGACGTCATGCGCAACCATGGCTGCAAGTCCATCATCTTCTCGAGCTCCTCGACCGTCTACGGCGACCCGGACAACCCGCCCGTCACCGAGGAGGATCCTAAGAAGCCCGCGACCAACCCCTATGGTTGGACCAAGTGGATGATCGAGCAGATCCTTATGGACGTCCACACCGCCGACCCCGAGTGGGACGTCGTGCTACTCCGTTATTTCAATCCCATCGGCGCCCATCCGTCGGGCCTGATCGGCGAGGATCCCAAGGGCATCCCCAACAACCTGGTGCCCTATGTCGCCCAGGTCGCCGTGGGCAAGCTCGAGGCCGTTCAGGTCTTTGGCAACGACTACCCCACCCCCGACGGCACCGGCGTGCGCGATTACATCCACGTGTGCGATCTGGCATCTGGTCACGTGGCCGCCCTCAACTGGATGAACGGCAAGACCGGCGTCGAGATCTTTAACTTGGGCACCGGCACCGGCACCTCGGTACTCGAGGTCGTCGCCGCCTTCTCCAAGGCTTGTGGCAAGGAGCTGCCCTACGTGATCCGCGAGCGCCGCGCCGGCGACATCGCTGCCAACTGGTGCGATGCCTCCAAGGCCGAGCGCATGATGGGCTGGAAGGCCCAGTACGACATCGCGGACATGTGCCGCGATAGCTGGAACTGGCAGAGCCACAACCCCAACGGCTTCGCCGACGCCGAGTAGCCACTCCCCCGTGCTAGGTTTTGTGGCATGCCTCAAAACCTAGCACGCGACATGCTCGGCACATGCCGCTTCCCGCATGGGTAGATTTCTAGACATGTCCCAAAAATCTACTGGCCCCGGCCTCCAATGTGAGGTCGGGGCTTTTTAGGAACTCGTTCTCGAGCTCGAGCTCGCGCATGCACTTGCGGGCGGCCCTCATCTCGGCGGTCTCGGTCTTGGCCGCGGCCGCCGCGACCGGGTGGTTGGCCAGTTCCTTCTTTCTGACCGTCACCCATCTTCCCAGGATCTTCTCATTGATGCCGAGGTCGGCGGCCACTTGGGCGATGGGCTTCCCCGACGCGACGGCGAAGTCTGCGGCCTCGGTGCGGTGCCCCGCTGTGCAGGAGAGCCTATCTGCCATGACTGAACACTCCTTTCTTTTTGGCGCTGAAACGATTATCGCCGCTCAACGCCATTCCTCTAAGTCAAGTGTCCTGGGATACAATACAGTTCAAATGGACGAGGAGGATCCGGCGCTCCTCTTGATCAGCCCGGAGAGGCCCCTGGTCGTCACCCTTCCCCGCGCGAACGCAAAGCGGACGGCGGCGAGCCATGTCCTCCCCGCGCGTTCCATTTAGGGAGTCCTCGAGAAGTCGATCTCCCTGTGCGATAATCGAGCTATTGAGTCTCGCGAGTTTAGAGCTGGTGATATGCATTGAAAATCAAGGTGAAAAACATCGGCAGGGTCGCTGAGGCCGATATCGAGATTAATGGCATTGCCGTGATCGCCGGGGAGAACGGGACGGGGAAAAGCACGGTTGGAAAAGCGCTTTATGCGGCCTTCAACAGCATGTCCGATTCGGAGAACAAAATCGACCGCATGAGGCGCAATAGTGTTGAACGCGCCATCAGGAAGGCATATGTGGGAGGCCCTCTCGACTCCACGTCTCGCCACAGGCGAACTGCTGGAAGAATGAATGGTTTCATCGACAGGGTTTTTTCGGGCGAGTGCACGAGGGACGAGCTTATTGATGAGATAAAGGAGTATTACGGGGAGGAGATCTCCCGTGAGATCGAATCCGATTTCACGAATGGCGTAGCAGGAGTTGCCGATCAGATTATCGAGATCATGGATATCTCCGATGATGAGGTATTTCGTGCGATTGCGACAAACAGGTTCCAAAGCGAGTTCAACGGCCAGATCAATTCGGTTTTCGGCGAAGAGCCCGGGAAGGTCGAACTCCAGATAAAGGACGCATCTACGGTTTTCTCGGTTGCAGGTGACGAGGTGGCGGAGGTGCACGATAGGAGGGTTTTGCGATTCAGGGCGCATTATCTGGACGACCCGTTCCTGATCGATTCTCTCGGAGGGCCCTACGGCCCCGCTTTTCGGTTCAGGCCCCTCCTTGGACACCAGGAGGAGCTGCGGCAAGATTTGATTCAGGCGACCATCCGTAACGATGACAGCGAGTCCTCGCTGTTCGACGAGATCGCGAAGGAGCGGCACCTGAAGGTTCTCATGGACAAGGTCTCCTCCTTATGTCCGGGGTATTTCGAGAGGAGCGAAAGTCGCGGTCACCTTACGTATCTCGAAGAGGGCTTCGCTCGGGGGTTGGAGCCTGGGAACCTTTCTGCTGGCTTGAAGACGTTCGCCATCATGAAGGTGCTCTTGAAGTCCGGCGCGCTAGATGCCGGAGGGACTATTATCCTCGATGAACCCGAGATTCATCTTCATCCTGCATGGCAGCTGGCCTTCGCCGAGATAATCGTGCTGCTCCAGAAAGAGCTCGGGATGCACGTCTTAATGAGCACCCATAGTCCATATTTCTTGAATGCGATCGAAGTGTATTCTAAGAAGCACGCTGTTGATGGATTGTGCTCATATTATCTTGCGGAGACCTGCGCTGATGGACGCTCTCGCTTTGCCGAAATAACCGGCTCGACTGAGGTCGCCTACGAGAAGCTGGCGGCTCCTTTTGATACGCTTGAGAGGGAGGAGTACGGCCTTGAGTAGCGACCTGTGCGCCTCCTGCCCTCATCCGAACTCTCCCGTGGTGCCAGATGGCAGCGATGGTTGCTCCCGTTGCAGGACCTGTATCCTAAGGGACTGCACGTCGACCATCTCCAAAACATCCAGAGACGGGAGCGTCTCTCTTGTGGATGACGATTTGCCTGTTGTCAATTTTGACTCTGTTAAAGAATGCTACTGCAAGAAGGTCAATAGGTGGATGCAACTCCCGCGCTCCGCCGATGCGCTGTATTGCGATCGGGAAACGTTATATCTAGTCGAATTTAAAAACGGCAGTCTGAAGGAGACGCTGGGGAAGAGGCTCAATCCCAAGGATGACGAAGAGCTTGGTATCAATCTTGGCCAAAGGGACGCCCTCATCGAGAAGTGCAAGGACAGCGTTTTGATCTGCTCGGACCTGTGGGGAAAGAGGACGAGATGGTTTCGCGAGCACTGCGTCTTTGTTTTGGTATACAACGAGGACAAGAACAAGACCGCGTTGAAGCGGGTTGCCAGCTCGATTAGGAAAAAAGCGCGTTTTGGGCTTCCTGACAAATTGAAAGGTTTTTGCGTGAAGGATGTCTTGACGCTAACCGAAAAGGAGTTTTCGACATCGCTCCTTTCAACTTGGCGAGACGCAGAAGAAATCGCGGAGGTCGACGCGTAGGAGACCGAAAAGCATCCGGTGGCTATTTGCTCCCGATATCGATCGTTCGTCTGCAGTCGGTTTTCTTTCCGCTGCGCCCGCCAGTTTGCGATGAGTCGCGCACCGTGTGAAGCTCAACACGGATGAAATACAAATATAATCCCCCCTTGCACTGTGTTGATAAATATTGCTCGTCGAACTCATCTGAACTGGGCTTTCTTGCATAGAACTGCCTGAACCTGAGCGTTTTCGGGTATCGCATTGCCCGATCGAGCACCATCGCGACCTTCTCAAGCTTGTCCTCGGGCGGACTCATAGCCACAGCCCCGCATGTCGTCCCGGTTGGAGCCGGGATGAGCCCTCAGGAAGCACTGCATGAAGTAGCGCATCCGGTTCACGGGCCCCAGCGGGTTCTGACCGTCGGGAACGCCCTTGAGCAGCTTCGCGTTGTAGTGCTGGCTCTTCAGTGACAGATTGTTGACGGG
>CABUQK010000061.1 GCA_902493615.1 uncultured Collinsella sp. | reverse complement strand
CACGACAGCGCGAACACGGCTGCCCTTGGGGCCGACGCAGGCGCCCACGGGATCCAGACGGTCGTCGAGCGAGTGGACGGCAACCTTGGAGCGCTGGCCAGGCTCGCGGGCGATCGACTTGATTTGGACGGTGCCCTCATAGATCTCGGGCACCTCCTGCTCAAACAGACGACGCATGAGCTCGGGGTGGGTACGAGAGATGACAATCGGCGGACGGCTGTGCTCGCCACGAACCGGCTGAAGGTTGGAGTTGGGGTCGCGAACGTCGATGATCACGGCCTTGATGTGCTGGTTGTGCAGGTAGCGCTCGCCCATCGGACGCTCGTTGCGCTCGTTCTCGTAACGGCGCTGATCGAAGTGCGGCAGCTCGGCCTCGACGCCCTCGCGGATCTTGACGATCGTGAAGTCAGGCGTGGACTGCAGCACGGTACCACTGATGAGGTCACCGATGCGGCCGGAGAACTCCTCGTAGATCTGCTCGCGGGCGGAGTTGCGCACGATGGCGTTGATCTCGGCCTTGGCGTGCTGGGCGGCGATGCGGCTCGTGTTCTTGGGGGTGACGTCGATCTCCTCGAACTCGGTGAAGTTGCCATCCTCGTCCATGGAATCGTCAATCGGCTCCAGACGGTAGACGTAGATCTTGCCGGTGGTGCGGTCGATGGTCACCTTGGCGCCCCACTCAAGATGCAGGATCTCGGCATAGCTCTTGGCGAGCGACTGCTCCAGGCGGTCGATCAGGTAGAGCTGGTCAATGTGCTTCTCCTGGCAAAGCTCCATCAGGGCGGACATCATGTCGGATGCTGCCATCTTACTTTCCTTCCTTCGCGGGCTTGAAGTCGTAGGTGGGCTTCAACTTGCACTTTTTAACATCAGAGAAATCGAGGGTGACAGACTCGCCGTCCTCGAGCTCGAGGGTCACGTTCGTCTCGGTGGCGGCGGCAATCTTGCCGGCGTACTTGCGACGGCCCTCGGTGGCGGTGGAGGTGAGCTCACAGTTCTCGCCAGCAAAGCGGGCAAAGTCGCACGGGCGACGTAGCGGGCGCGCCATGCCCGGGCTCGACACCTCGAGCGTATAGCTCGAAGAAATGGGGTCGAGCTCCTCAATCACATCGCCGACCCACTGGGTGTTGGCCGTGACGTCGTTGAGCGACAGGCTCTGACCCTCGGCACCTTCGATACGCACACGCACGCAGGGGGCCTTGGTGGCACCCACGAGCTCGACGTCGACGATGTCGACATCGTGCTGGGGAGCGACGGCCTCGAGCGCGTCGATGATCGCCTGTTCGGTCTTGGTCTTGACCATTGCGGCACCTCCATCCATACAAAAAAGAAGCGGGGCCGAAACCCCACTTCTTTCAATTACAACTTCATTTGCAAGCAAACTATACCAATAGCTGCGGAAACGTGCAAGCACAGTACGAATCTGCAGGTCAGCGTGCGCACAGCTTCTCCACAAGAATAGGACAATTGACCGCAGCATCAGGGTAGGTAAATGAAAAACGAGGGACGACCCAACCGGGCCGTCCCTCGTTTATTGCATGTCAGCTTTGCGCGCAGTGCTTACTTGACCACCAGGTTGACCAGCTTGCCGGGAACGCAGATGGCCTTGACGACCGTCTTGCCCTCGAGCCACTTGGCGACGGCGGCCTCGGCGGCAGCCTGCATATCCTCATTGGAGGCATCGCGGGCCACGTCGACGCGGCCGCGGACCTTACCGAGCACCTGGACCACGATCTGCACCGTGTCCTCGGACTCGGGCAGGTCGAACTCGGGCCAGGCGGCGGTGTAGGCGTTGCCCTCGCAGCCGAGGGCCTCGTGCCACAGCTCGTCGGCCCAGAACGGGCAGATGGGGGCCAGCACGCTCACGATATCCTTGGCCACGCCGTAGCACAGCGCCTTGTCGCGGGCGGTACCCTCAGTGGCATTGAGGTAGGCGCTCGCCGCGTTGACGAGCTCCATGACGGCCGAGATCGCGGTGTTGAACTGGCCGCGGTCGAAGTCCTCGGTGCACTTGGCG
Organism: uncultured Collinsella sp.; assembly: GCA_902493615.1. Taxonomy (GTDB): domain Bacteria; phylum Actinomycetota; class Coriobacteriia; order Coriobacteriales; family Coriobacteriaceae; genus Collinsella. The sequence continues at coordinate 9,420 of CABUQK010000061.1, read as the reverse complement.
ATGGTGCGGTGACGCTCGCGATAGAGCTTCATAGCAACCTCATCGAGCGCGGACTTGTCGAAGGCCACGTTGGCGTCGCCGGACTGGACGAGCTGCCAAACGATACGCCAGGCGCGCTTGATGAAGCGATTGGCGCCCTCAACGGCCTTGGGATCCCAGTCGAAGTCCTTCTCGGGCGGAGCGATAAACAGGATCGCCAAACGCATGGTGTCGGCGCCGTAGGGCTCGATGACCGAGCTCGGGGGCACGACATTGCCCTTGGACTTGGACATGGTGTCGCCGTTCTCGTCCTTGACCATGCCCTGGCACAGCAGGTTGGTGAAGGGCTCGTCCACACTCAGCAGGCCCAGGTCGCGCAGTGCCTTGGTAAAGAAGCGGCTGTAGAGCAGGTGCAGAATGGCGTGCTCGATGCCGCCGATGTAGTTATCGACGGGCATCCAACGGTCGGCGGCCTCGCGGGAGAAGGGCAGCTCGGTGTTGTGCGGATCGGTATAGCGCAGGTAATACCAGCTGGAGCAGGTAAAGGTGTCCATGGTATCGGTCTCGCGCTTGGCCGGGCGGCCGCAGACCGGGCAGGTGGTCTCGTAGAACTCCTTGCACTCGGCAAGGGTCTCGCCAGCGCCCAGGTCCAGGTTCTCGGGCAGCGTCACCGGCAGCTGATCCTCAGGCACGGGCACAATGCCGCAATGCTCGCAGTAGATGGCCGGGATGGGGTTGCCCCAATAGCGCTGGCGGCTGATGAGCCAGTCGCGCAGGCGGAACTCGACCTTACGACGACCGCAGCCCATGGCCTCGAGGTCGGCCACGATGGCAGCCTCGCCCTCGGAGTGCTTGCCGCCGCGCATACCGGTGTACTTGCCGGACTGGACGAGCGTGCCCTCGGCAGCGTGGGCGCAATCCCAGTCGACAGTCTCGGCATGGAAGGTATCGATGGTCTCGCCGCTGGCCTCGACGGCAGCGCGATCGTCATCGTCCAGGATGATCGGCACGATCGGCAGGTCGTACTTACGGGCAAACTCAAAGTCGCGCTGGTCGCCACAGGGAACGGCCATAACGGCGCCGGTGCCGTAGTCGGCAACGACATAATCGGCAACCCACACGGGGACCTTCTCGCCGTTGACGGGGTTTACCACATAGCGGCCCGTGAAGGCACCGTGCTTCTCGAGGGTGCCCTGGGCACGCTCGACGGCAGAGATGTGCTTGGAGTCCTCGACGATCTTGGTGACGGCCTCCTCGTACTCCGTGCCCTCGACGAGCTCGTGCAGGCCGGCGTACTCGGGAGCCAGGACAAAGAAGGAAACGCCAAAAAGGGTATCGGCACGCGTGGTAAAGACGGTGATCTTGCCCTCGTCGCCCTCGATAGGCTCGCCGTCCTTGTCGCACAGGGTAAAGTCGACCTCGGCGCCCTCGGAGCGACCGATCCAGTTGGCCTGCATCTGCTTGACGCGCTCAGGCCAGCCGGGGAGCTTCTCCAAGTCGTCGAGCAGCTCCTGAGAGTACTCGGTAATCTTGTAGTACCACTGCTCAAGGTCGCGCTTCTCGGGCTCGGTGCCGCAGCGCCAGCACTTGCCCTCGGTGACCTGCTCGTTGGCCAGAACGGTCTTGCAGGTGGGGCACCAGTTGACCGGGTTCTTCTTGCGATAGACCAGGCCCTTTTCCCACAGCTTCTCAAAGATCCACTGACCCCAGCGGTAGTAGTCGGGGCTGCAGGTCTTGACCATGCGATCCAGATCGTAGGAGAAGCCCATGCGCTTCATCGTGGCGAGCGCCTGGTCCATGTTCTTATACGTCCAGGCGGCAGCCTGCGTGTTGTGCTTGATGGCGGCGTTCTCGGCAGGCAGGCCAAAGGCGTCAAAGCCGATGGGGTGCAGCACGTCGTAGCCGCGCATGCGGGCCTGACGGGCCATGGCATCGCCGATGGTATAGTTGCGTGCGTGGCCCATATGCAGGTCGCCCGACGGATACGGGAACATCTCGAGCACGTACTTCTTGGGCTTGCTGTCGTCGGTGTCGACGGCAAAGAGGTTGGAGTCCTCCCAGGCCTTCATCCACCGGAACTCAATGGCCTGCGCGTCGTAGGCAGGGATCTCATCCTTATGATCTGTGCAATCGCACATATCAGCTCCTTTTAACTTGATTGGGGTCGGTCGGCTAGGCTTTACTCGCTGCTGCGGACAGTCCTGCTCGCACGAAGGCCACATTAAGTGGCCTTCGGCTCGTGCGGAACTTGCAGCGAGCAAAGCCTAGCCGCCCGACCCTAGGGTTAACTTGGATGATTCTAGCAAATACAACAAGCGAGATGCCTGCGACTTGCATGCATCTCGCTTTATCTAAATAACGTGGTTGTGAATCAACCACTAATTGTTACCCGCCCAAGCATGATCGGGTTTTCCAAGTGCCGCAGATTGCCGTGAAAGAGGAGCGACGCGTACTTTGGTACGCGAGCGACGGTTTGAACGGCAAGGTGCGGTGCCTGGGAAAGCCGCTTAGCGGTAGCTGACGCTTTGCTGGGAGTCCTTGACGACTACGTCGTGGGCGCCGCCTTCGACGATGGAGGTGGAGCTTACCAGGGTCAGGCGTGCCTTTTCCTGGAGCTCGGGGATCGAGAGGGCACCGCAGTTGCACATCGTGGACTTAACCTTGTAGAGCGTGCCACCCACGCCGTCCTTGAGGGAACCGGCGTAGGGAACGTAGGAGTCGACGCCCTCGACGAAGCTAAGCTTCGCGGCGCCGCCCAGGTCGTAGCGCTGCCAGTTGCGGGCACGCGCGGAACCCTCGCCCCAGTACTCCTTCATGTACTGGCCGTTGACGTTGACGCGCTCGGTCGGGCTCTCGTCAAAGCGAGCGAAGTAGCGGCCCAGCATCATAAAGTCGGCACCCATGGCCAGGGCGAGCGTCATGTGGTAGTCGTAGACGATACCGCCGTCGGAGCACACGGGCACGTAGACACCGGTCTCCTCGTAGTACTCGTCGCGAGCGCGGCAGACGTCGATCAGCGCGGTAGCCTGGCCACGGCCGATGCCCTTGGTCTCACGGGTGATGCAGATGGAGCCGCCGCCGATACCGACCTTGATGAAGTCGGCACCGCAGTCGGCCAGGAAGCGGAAGCCCTCGGCGTCGACGACGTTACCGGCACCGACCTTGACGTCCTCGCCGTAGTTGGCGCGGATCCACTCGATGGTGCGCTTCTGCCACTCGCTGAAGCCCTCGGAAGAGTCGATGCACAGGACGTCGGCACCGGCCTCGATAAGCAACGGCACGCGCTCGGCATAGTCGCGGGTGTTGATACCGGCGCCGACCATGTAGCGCTTGTCGCCGTCGAGCAGCTCGTTGGGGTTGGTCTTGTGGCTGTCGTAGTCCTTACGGAAAACGATGCCCATCAGGTGATCGTTATCGTCGACGATGGGCAGGGCGTTGAGCTTGTTGTCCCAGATGACGTCGTTGGCAACCTTGAGGCTGATGTTCTTGTCGCCCACGATGAGCTGCTCACGCGGGGTCATGAACTCAGAGACCTTCGTCTGGTGGTCATCGCGACTGGGGCGATAGTCACGGCTGGTGACGATGCCCAGGAGCTTACCCTTGGGAGTGCCGTCGTCGGTGACCGGCATGGTGGAGTGACCGGTCTTCTCCTTGAGGGCGATGACCTGCTCCATAGTCATGTCGGGGGTCAGCGTGGAATCGGACTGAACGAAGCCGGCCTTGTGATCCTTGACGGCCTTGACCATGGCGGCCTCGGACTCGGCGCTCTGGGAACCGTAGATGAAGGACAGGCCGCCCTCGGTAGCGAGCGCGACACCCATGTCGACGCCCGAGACGGACTGCATGATGGCGGAAACCATGGGGATGTTCAGGGTGATTGCCGGCTTCTCACCGCGCTTGAAGCGGGTTAGCGGCGTCTTGAGAGAGACGTTGTTGGGGATGCACTGCGAGGACGAGTAACCAGGAACCAGCAGATACTCCGAAAACGTGTGGGACTCACCGGGAAAGAACGTAGCCATGTTTCTCCTTTTTCCATGCGACCGGTCGGCTGCAGGCCTCGTAGGACCCAGCCCAACCTTGGGCGCCCAATACTGGGGAAGTATCTTAACGCACTTTGACTGCTACAATGCATGATTTAAGAAGAGCACACGAGGGTTTGACGCAGGCTTTGCGTTTGCCCAGCAAACACTTTAGCGGGGAGACGTGGAGCACATGGAGTACAAGACGACGGCAAAGTTGGTCATTCAAGCGTGCGACAAAGATCTGCCGGGCGTGTTTGGCCACGGCTGTGTCTTACTGCTGCAGGGCATAGCCCGCGAGCACTCGCTCAACCGTGCCGCCAAGAGCATGGGCATGGCCTATTCCAAAGCGTGGCGCATTGTGAACGAGGCCGAAGGGCAGCTGGGATGCAAACTCATCGAGCGCGACGGAGCCCGCGGATCCACGCTCACCCCCGCCGGCGAGCGAGCCATCGAAGTCTACGAAACCCTCCAGGCCGACATCAACAACATCATCGCCACCAAAGCCGACGCCCTCATCGCAAGCATCAATGCAGAGTAGTCCTTTTGGGGCTGCATCGTTGTCCACCGTGTCCTCGGATTGAGGCTCGCGCCACAAAACGGGCCCATCTACTACGTTTAGCTGAATACCCTCGACCATACCGGACATTATGAAAATAAAACCGCTGGTAGACAGCTTGGTAATTTTCAAAATAGGCGGGTATGGTCGACCCCTATGGCTTAAACGTAGTAGATGGGCCCGTTTTGTGGCACAGGCCCCGATTAGCTACTTGCGGAGGGCGTTGTCTAGGGTGGACGCTACTACCAGAGGATTGTCGGTGCCGGCGAAGAGGCGGATGGTGCTCCCCTGCTTGCCACGTGGAGCCGAAAGGCGCGTTGTTGGGCCGCCTGCGGGTGATGTGCGGAATTCATCCGGCAGCATGCTGAAGAATTCGCCCGCGGTGCAGTCCATCAGGTCAAATTCAACTGCCGGGCCAAAGCCGTGCTCGAGGATTCCCGTTGCAGCCGCATGGTCGGGATGCGAGCTCAGCCCGGGATAGCGCACGTTGCGCACCATTTCGTTGGCGGCCAAATACTCGGCCAATGCACGCGCGCAGTCGAAGTGTGCCTGCATGCGGGCGTCGAGCGTGTCGACCCCACGCTCTAGAACCTCGGCTTCATCGGAGGACAAGTCGAGCGCGGCCAATCCGCACCCATCGAGCAGCGCATGCGCGCACTCGGCAGCGGCATCCACACGATGGCGCTTGAGCTGCGAGCGCGCGACCGAGGCGGCTACGAGCTTGCGTGGAGCCTCACCGGCACACACACGGTCGAGTGCCTCGAGCGACAGCACAGCACCCAGCCGCAGCGGATCGCAGCCAAAGACGTCAGCCACGGTGTTGTCAACAGCCAGCAGTGCATGGGCCTCACGCGCCGCCCGACCCAGCGTACGAAGATCGGGCACGCGTAGTTCAAACCCACCGATGGAGTTCACAAACCACCACAGGTGCGGCCCCTCGGCATCAAACGAAGCATCAAAATCCTCGGACGCGGCAGTAAACGCCGCAACCGACGGCGGGTCCACAAGCACAACATCACAGCCTTCAAAGCCGTGCGCAAACGCATCGGCAAAGTCATCGGCAAACGCAACCAGGCGGTCACCGGGGCGCACAATCCCCAACAGAGACAGCGCCGCCGGCACATGCGAGGCCGCAACAAGACGCGCCTCACGCGCGCCGGCCCTTACAGCCCAGGCCTCTTCTAGCTGCTGTACATCCACAAGGCACCGTCCCTTCACAAACAAAAACCCACGATGCGGGTGTTCCCTGCATCGTGGGCAACGGCTGCAGTATAGCGCCGATATGCGACGAATCGCCTAGATGTTGAGCGTGTGATAGGTCACGCTCGCACCCGGAGCGTCAACGGTCACGCCATAGGCCTCGGGATAGATGCGCGTCGAAAACACGAGCGCGCCGTCGTTCACAAACACCTCGACCGACGAGACATCGCCGATAATGCGCACGTTACGAACCTCGTCGATGGGCTCCCAACGCACGGTGCGACCGCAGCCGGCAGAAGCGCGACCTTCATCGGTAAATCGCATCTCAAAGCGCGCGGGCAGCTCGCCCTCGGCGGGCACAAACGCCAGCTTCAGCTCGCCATCAACGATCGCGGTAAATACGCCGTCGACACCGTCGACAACAACGTCAAAGCAGGTATCGCCGGCAACCTTCAACGAGCCCTCCCCCACACGCACCGAGGCATAATGGCGCTCGATCTCGCGCGCCGGCTGCTGCAGCACCACGTCGCCGTCACCGGCCGTAAGCTCACGCGGCACCGTCATGCAATGCTGCCAGCCGCACACCACGGTGGGTGCGTTGCCATAGGTCGGCTCATCGGGCATGCCCATCCAGCCGATCAGAATGTGGCGACCGTCCTCGGCCGTGAACTCCTGCGGAGCATAGAAGTCAAAACCGGCGTCCCACAAGCGAAACTCGCCCAGCTCATAGGCACCGTCACCACCGGTAATGTCGCCCGTTACAGGCATGTAGCCAGCAGCGTATACGTTGCCGCGGTCCCAACGACCACCCTCGAGCCCCTGGGGCGAGAAGGACAGCCACCTCGCCGGCACACCACCATCGGCCTCAAGCTCAAGGCATCCCGGGCACTCCCACATAAAGCCAAAACGCTCGGGCGTAGACACACGGCTCTCGAGCTCCCAGTTCAGCATATCCGCCGAACCATACACCAAGATCTCGCCCACATCGCGCCCGGCACCCTCGCCGTGCATCGCACAAAACCGGCTCTCGACATGCGGCCCATCCACGCGACGACGCGCGCCCAACACCATGTGGTAACGCCCATCATCATCGCGCCACACCTTGGGGTCGCGCACGTGGCAGGTCAAATCCTCGGGATAATCCTCGGAAGCCAGCACCACGCGCTTTTGGCTGAACGTCTGTCCATCAACACTCTCGACATACACGGTGTCGGCACGACGGCCGGAGTTGACATAGTCAAAGACGCCGTCCGCATCGGGGAGCTTAACGTTGCCGGTATAGAGCACGCGAATGCGACCGTCCTCGACCAATGCCGAGCCCGAATACACGCCATGGCAGTCGAACGGTTCGTCGGGAAGCAGCGGAGCGCCAATATATTCCCATCTCATAAGGTCGCGGCTCGTGGCATGGCCCCACATCTTGACGCCGCCGTTCACATCAAACGGGGCATACTGAAAGTACGCGTGAAACACGCCATCGGCCTGGCAAAGCCCGTTGGGGTCGTTGAGCCAGCCCGTGGGCGGCATAATATGAAAATGCTGAGCATAGGGCCCGTGACCGCGCTCGGCGGCCGCGGCATCCATGTTGGCAACGAGCTTGGCAAGATCGCGCTGAAGTGCGTTAGACATGTCGGTATCCAATCGAATTAAATCAACGAACGCTCAAATCAAAGGTTCCAGATAAACATAACGCCCACAGGATGGAGCCTGCGGGCGTTATGTTTACGCGAATCCTACGCCTGCTCGGAAGCCTTAGGCTCGTCCTTGTATAGGACAAACGAGACGGCAAAGGAAACCAGCGCGGCGACCGCAAACATGATCGCGTACTGCACGGGCTGGGCCAGGCACAGCAGGATACCAAAGATACCCGTAACGCCCGTGCCGGAGGCGGCCAGCGAAGTGAGCGCGCAGACCAGGGCGCCGCAACCGCCGCCGATGCAACCGGCGATGAAGGGCTTAAAGAAGCGCAGGTTCACGCCAAAGATGGCGGGCTCGGTAATGCCCATGAAGGCAGACAGAGCCGAAGGAAGCGCCAGGCCCTTGATCTTGGCATCGCGGGTCTTAAAGGCAACGGCGAGCGCGGCGCCACCCTGGGCGATGTTCGCGGCACTGGCGATGGGCAGCCAATAGGTCACGCCGTACTGGGCGAGCTGGCCAAGGTCGATGGCGGTGTACATCTGGTGGATACCGGTAACGACCGTGGGGGCATAGAACAGACCGACGATAAAGGAACCGATGCCGAAGGGCAGGGTCAGCAGAGCCTGGATCAGACCGAGGATGGCGTTCTCGGCCCAGACAAAGATGGGGCCGACGGCAACGAGCGTCACGAGCACGGTCACGAACACCGAGACGAGCGGGGTCACAAAGAGGTCGAACATCTCGGGAACGATCTTGTGCAGGCGCTTCTCGAGGAAGGCCAGAATGGCGCAGGCGATAACGATGGGAATGACGTGGCCCTGATAGCCGACCCACTCAAAGCTGTACACGCCGGGAATGACGGTGACCATGGTCTGAACGCCCTCGGAGGCAACCGTGTAAGCGCTCTGTAGCGAGGAGTTGATGAACGCACCACCGACGACGGCGCCCAGGTACGGGTTGGCGCCAAAGGCCTTAGCCGCGGAGTAGCCGATCAGGATCTGCAAAATACCAAAGGACGTGCCCGAGACCAGGTCGGCAATCTTGTAGATAAAGTTATTGGTGTCAAGCGCGATAAAGCCGTTGGAGGCCATAAAGTTGAGGGCGCTCATAATGCCCAGCAGCAGGCCCGAAGCCACGATGGCGGGGATGATGGGGACAAAGACGTCGCCGAGCACCTTAATGGCGCGCATAAAGATGTTCTGCTGCTGTGCCGCGGCTTCCTTGACCTCGGCCTTGGTGGCAGCCTCGACGCCGCTGAGCGCGATGAACTCCTCGTAGACCTTGTTGACGGTGCCGGTGCCAAAAATAATCTGGAGCTGGCCCTGGGCCTCAAAGACGCCCTTAGCGCCGTCGATACTCTCGAGGGCCTCCTTGTCAACCTTGGAATTATCGGCAATCACCAGACGCAAACGCGTGGCGCAATGCGCGGCAGAGACGACGTTGCCGGCGCCACCGATGTTGTCGAGCACCTCTTGGGCTGATTTGCGGTAGTCCATGACTTCCCTTTCCTCCAACGGGCGCATGTGCACCCGGCCATCTTTGACACTTACACTGTAATCGTTTTCAGTTTCATATGCCTGTAATCGTTTTCACAGTAGGGTGAACGGCAGGAAAAAGCCGGTGAATGGTAGTTTTACGGCAAAAACAGGGGCCTCAAAGGCAGGCAGACATGCCATAAGCCTAGACATTCATAAGTTGATGGCCGAGTTTGAGCGTCTTGAGACCGCTCTCCCCCTCCACGCCATCGAGCGTGTTGAGCAACATATTGGTCGCCTCGACGCCACTGGTCAGGTAGCCATAATGCACGGTGGGAATGCCGCCCGTCAGCGCGCGCAAAAACGCGTTGTCGCCAAAACCGCTCACGCGGTGTATACCCTCGCCCATGCCGCGAACCTCATCGATGGCACGCAGCGCGCCCGCCGCCATGGTGTCGGTCGCGCACGCGATAAACGAAACATCGGGGTCGACGGAAAGCAGTTCACGCGCCGCACCATAGCCCGAGTCGAGCGTAAACGAGCCCAGGCG
>CABUQK010000060.1 GCA_902493615.1 uncultured Collinsella sp. | reverse complement strand
GCCCGTCCACCTGCTCGATAAAGATCTCCACGCGGTCGCCGCCCGGGTTGGTGGTGAGCACCGTGGCCAGGCGCGCCATATTGCCCTGGCTAAAGCGACTGTTGGGCACCATGACCTCAAACACCTTGGGCTTGTTGTTCTCCTCGTTGAGCTCCAGCGGCACGATCTCCTGCGCGATGATCTGGTCGCCGCGGTCCGAGCGCTCGAGCTTGCCCTTAATGCGCACAAAGGCGTCGGACAGCTGCGCGCCGGTCTCGGGATCGACCTCGCCGTACAGATACCCCTCGGCCTCTTTATAGGTCTTGGGGAACACGACGACGGTGGCCTCGCCTTCCATGTCCTCGAGCTGCACGATGCCCATGGGGTCGCCGTTTTTGGTCACGCGCTTGGACACGCTCGAGACCATGCCGGCCCACCACAGCGCCTTACCCTCGGGAATCTCCTGGTTGATGGTGCCGCCCGTGGGGTTTTGCACTTCGTAGCCGGTATCAATCTGCGAGAACGAGAAGTCGCGCGCTTTGCTGAGCGCATACTCAAACGGGCGCAGCGGATGGTCCGAGACATAGATGCCCAGGACCTCCTTCTCCTGGCTCAGCTTGAGGTGGCGGTCCCATTCCTGGCCGTCCGGATCGGGCACGCTCACCTCAAAGCCCGAGCCCTCAACGTCGCCAAACATGTCGAAGAACGAGGTCTGGCCGCTTGCGCGGTCCTTCTGGCGCTTCACCGCGGCATCGATGATGTTCTCGGGGTTGTTCTTGTCCACAAAGTGCATCATCTGACGGCGCGGATAGCCCGTGGAGTCGAAGGCACCTGCCTTGATCAGCGATTCGATCACGCGGCGGTTGGCCTGGCTCGAGTCCACGCGCTCCACAAAATCGTGCAGTGTCTTAAACGGGCCGCCCGCCTCGCGCTCGGCGATAATCGCCTGCGCCACGCCGGTGCCCACGCCGCGGATGCCGGCCAGACCAAAGCGCACGCCCTCCTTGGTAGCCGTGAACTCGGTGCCGGACTCGTTGACATCTGGAGACAGCACGGGGATGCCGTCGTGACGGCATGCCGAGACGTAGTGCACGATCTTGTCGGTCTTGCCCGTGTAGGACGTCAGAACGGCCGCCATGTACTCGTGCGGATAGTGCGCCTTGAGCCATGCCGTCTGCATAACCAGAATGGCGTAGCCGGCAGAGTGCGACTTGTTGAAGGCGTAGGACGCGAATTCGAGAACATCGTCCCAAATCTTCTGGGCGACCTCGCGCGTGTAGTTGTTCTTGATAGCGCCGTTCATCCAGTGGTCGTAGGTGGTCTCGTCCGAGCCATCCTCCCAGTGGAGCACCGTCGAGGTGAGCAGCTTGATCTTTTTCTTAGCCACGGGTTTACGGATACGCGAGTCCGATTCGCCCTTGGAGAAGCCGCACATCTCGACGGAGATGAGCATAACCTGCTCCTGGTAGACCATGGTGCCGTAGGTTTCGCCCAGGATGTCGTCCAGACGGTCGTCGTAGGAGACGGCCGGCTCCTTGCCGTTCATACGGTTGATGTAGGACGAGACCATGCCGGCGCCCAGCGGGCCCGGGCGGTACAGGGCGATCAATGCTACGACGTGCTTGTACTCGGTGGGCTTCATGTTCTTGATCGTGGCCGTCATGCCGGCGGACTCGACCTGGAAGACGCCGGCGGTGTGGCCGGAGCCCATGAGCTTAAAGATCTCGGGATCGTCAAAGGGAATATCTTCCTCTTTGATGTCGATGCCGAAGTTCTTTTTGATGTTTGCCTTGGCCTTGGAGATAACCGTCAGCGTACGCAGGCCCAGGAAGTCCATCTTGAGCAGGCCCATGTCGGCGACGGTATGGCCCTCGTACTGGGTAATCTCGACGCCGCCCTTGGTGTCGAGCTTGGTGGGCACGTGCTCGTTGACGGGGTCGCGGCAGATCAAAACGGCGCACGCGTGCACGCCCTCGCCACGGGTGAGGCCCTCAATCGAGAGCGCCGTGTCGATGATGCGGCGGGCGTCGTCGTCCTTTTTATAGGCCTCGGCAAAATCGGGGTTAAACAAATCCTCTTTGCCGGGTTGTTTGTCGAGCACCTGCTTGAGCTTGACCTTGGGGTCGCTCGAGACCATCTTGGACAGGCGCTGGCCCATGTAGACCGGGTAGTCCAGGACGCGCGCGGCGTCGTTGATGGCCTGCTTGGCCTTGATGGTCGAGTAGGTGATGACGTGGGTGACCTTCTCGGGGCCGTAGAGCTGGCGAACGTGCTCCACGACCTCGAGGCGCCGCTCATCGTCGAAGTCCATATCGATATCGGGCATCTCGGTACGCTGCGGGGAGAGGAACCTCTCAAACATCAGACCGTTCTCGAGCGGGTCGAACGCGGTGATGTTCATGGCGTAGGCGACGATAGCGCCGGCGGCAGAACCACGGCCGGGGCCGACGCCGATGCCGTTGTCCTTGGCCCATTGCACGTACTCGGCAACGATCAAGAAGTAGGCGGCAAAGCCCTTGTCGCAGATGACCTTGTATTCGTACTCAAAGCGCTCTTTGATGTTGACGCCACCGATCTCGCGCGTGGCCCAGTCGTCGCCGTAGTGCTGGCGCAGGCCCTTCTCGCGCTCGCGGCGGAACTGGCTCTCGTGCGTCTCGCCGGGATCGAGCAACGGGAAGCGCGGCAGGATGATGGAGTCCCAGTCCAGCTCCACGTAGCACTTGTCGGCGATCTCGAGCGTGTTGTCGCAGGCCTCGGGGCAATACGGGAACATTGCCCGCATCTCCTCCTCGGTCTTCATGTAAAACTCCGAGCCGGTCATGCGCATGCGGTTGGGGTCATCGACTTTGGCGTTCATGCCGATGCACATGATGACGTCCTGCACGGGCGCGTCCTCGCGGCGCAGGTAGTGGAAGTCGTTGGTGGCGATGACCTTGACGCCCACCTGTTTGGCGATATCAATGAGCGTGCGGTCCATCTGCTCGTCGGTCAGGCCGTTATCGGTGGTGATGCCGTGTTCCTGGATCTCGATATAGAAGTCGCCGGGGTCGAAGGTATCGCGGAAGGTCTCGGCCCACTTGATGGCGCCTTCCATGTCACCGCGGTCGATGTACTTGGGAATGATGCCCGCGATGCAGGCGCTGGTGCAGATCATGCCCTTGGCGTGGCGGCGCAGGTTGTCGAGCGTCACGCGCGGCTTGTAGTAAAAGCCCTGCACAGCGGCCTCGGAAACCGTCTGCATCAGGTTGACGTAGCCCTCCTGGTCCTTGGCCAGAAGGATCATGTGGTAGAGCTCGGGCTTGTGGTCGCGGGCAAGGGTCTCGTCCGGCGTAAAGTAAACCTCGCAGCCAAAGATGGGCTTGATGACCAGGGGCGGCTTGAGCTCGTCGATGTTGCCCTTCTCGTCCCACATGGCCATGTCCTTCACATACTGGGCATGCTCGCGCGGGTTTTCCTCGGGATCGGGCTCCACCAGCTCGTCGCGGCGGTCCTTTTCCAAGAAGGCCTTGTCGTGGCTCCAGGTTTTGTACTCGGGCGTGTTGTGGTTGACGGCGTCGCAGGCCAGCGCCAGGTCGGGCACGCCATACATGTAGCCGTGGTCGGTAATGGCCACGGCGGGCATGCCCAGCTCTACGGCACGGTTGACCATATCCTGGATACGGGTTGCGCCGTCGAGCATGGAGAAAACAGTGTGATTGTGCAGATGGACGAATGCCATGTGATGAGCTCCGATGCGGGTTCGTGTTCTGACTGAACGATTTTACCCCACGGCACGGACAGCACCCGAACCTAGCCAAACCCACACGGCTCCTCTTGCAGTTGCGGTGAAATAGTTCCCGCTTGGGCCATCTGGGCCGCAATACAGGAACTATTCCACCGCAAGTTATCTGAGGGCTAGAGATTGTAGGTGACTACTTGGGGCTCGGCGGGATTGACGAAGAGAGTCGAATCGGCCTGCTCCACGCGGACGAACTTGACGGTCACGGCCTCAAAGCCCGCCTTGTGCAGAACATCGGTGTAGACGCGCGCCTGCAGGGCGTGCTTCTCGAGCAGCTGGTCCGGCGTCTCATCCGGCGTGCCACCCGTCTTGTAGTCGATGACCAGCGCGCGTGACGAATCCGCCGGGTTCGTCGCCAAAGCGTCGATGGCGCCTTCGGCATAGGCACCGTAGCGGGCGATGTCCTCGTCCTCGCAGCCCAGCGAAAAGAACGGCACCTCGGCGCGAACGCACGGCCACGCGAGCAGGTCGGCACGAACAGCCGACTTGAGCCAGCGGTCCAGGGCAACGTCGAAGCGTTCGCGCTGCTCCGGCGTCAGGCGCCACAGGCGCGCCAGCGCATCGGCACGCGCGGCGGGCAGCGCATCGGCACCCATCTCGATCAGCCACTGGCAGGCAGCGTGGAAGGCCGAGCCCAGCGCCATGGGATTGCCGGTAGGCTCAACGGCGACCACGTCTGCATCCGTCATCTCGGAACCATCCGGCTCCGCATCATCGCCGGCCTCGTCCATGGGCACGTGTGCCTCAGTGGCACGGTCCTCGGACTCGGCATGCAGCGCCGCGGCAATTGACGAGTAGCTGTACGAATCGCGCGCCGGATACGGACAGATACCCATGCGCACGCCCACCGCCTGGGGATACACGAGCTCAAACGCATCGGGCTCGGGGTCGGCAGGACCAGGAACGGCGGCACGGGCATCTGCACCGGCACCCTCCGGCTCCGCATCGCCGCGGACAAGCCTGCCCTCGGCATCCAGCGAAGCGTTGGCCTCAAACGCCTGCTCGCCAAAGGTAAAGTCCGCGAGCGAAATGAGCTCGTAGTCGCCCGGCTGGGAGTTGTCGAACACCAGGCGGTCGCCATCGAGCTGCGGCATGTCCAGAGCGTCGGTCGGCAAAATACGGCGCAGCACGTCATAGGTCAGATCGGTCTCGACGTCGAAGGTCGGCGCCGTCACCTTGCCACGGCTCACGCCGGAATCCATCGCCAAGATCACCAGCTCGCGCGCACGCGTCATGGCGACATAGAGCAAACGAGCCCGCTCTTCGAGCGAAAGCTGCAGGTTGTCGTTGCGCAGGCGAGCAAATGCCTCGGCGGGAGAACCCGTCGCGCAGACGTCCTCCATGAGCTCCGGCGGCAGCCACAGCGACGTGCCCTTGCCCTTAAACGCATGCTCAAACTGCTTTTTAACGTCGTCGCCCTTCACAAAGGTTCCGTCGGCGAGCTTAACGCCGTCGAAGCGTGCCGGCAGCGCCACGACCTGCGCTCCGCCCTCGACGCGACCCATCTGTGCCGCACCCGAGGACTTACGCACGCCAAAGCACTCGGCGACCGCCACGACCGGATATTCCAGACCCTTGGAGGCGTGCACCGTCATGATGCGCACCGCGCCGTCGCCCTCCTCGTTGAGGGCACCCGGGGCTTCCTTGCCCGCTAGGAAGCGATCGAAGGCAAGCGCGATGGAACGCGGCGAGTTGCCGAACTCGGCCTCCGCCTCGGCCACAGCGTCGAGCGCCTTGAGCACGTTGGCGGCAATGGCCTTGCCCTCGGGACCACGCTGTGCCAGACGCACAAACCAGCCGGAGGCGTTGACCACGTCGCGCGCGATGGCTGCGAACGAATCGCGACCCACACGACGAAGCGTATACCGCAGCACCTCGCGGGCGCGCGTCACGAGCGGCAAGTCTTGCAAACCCGGCACATCGGAATCACTCATGATGCCCACGTCGATATTCCGGCGCGAGGTCTCCCCCGTCTCGCTATCGAGCTTGGTCGCCAGCGCCAAAAACTCCTGGGCGCCCAGCGCAAACATCGGCGAGGCCAGCAGCGGCATAAGGCCCTGCGCCGTATCGGCCGGATTGGCGAGCGCGCAAACCAGGGCGCGCACCGTCTGCACCTCGGCAGCTTGGGCAAAGACCGAGCCGCCTGCGATAACACAGTCGAGCCCCTGGTCGCGGAAGGCCTGTGCGTAGACGTCTGCGTTGGTCATGCGGCCCAGCAGCAGCACCATGCCGCCCTGAGGCTGGCCGGCATCGGCAAGCGCACGGAATCGCTCAGCGATCGCACGGGCCTTGGCCTGTGTGCGTTCCTGCGTACTGCCGCCGGCAACAAAGAGGGCCTGGCGACGCGAGGCATCTGCCACCAGCGTGTCCTTGCGGCCGTCGCTCGCCTCAAGGTCCAAAAAGCCCTGCATCAGGCCGCCATCATCGCCGTCGAAGACGCGTGCCACGTAACGCAGTACCTCGTCATGGCTGCGGAAGTTGCGCACGAGCTTGACGAGCTGGCCGGCGGGGGCGTCGGTCACGGCAATCGCCTCGGGCGCGGCAGACGAGCCCACCTTGCGCTCCTGGCGACGGAACACCTCGACCTCGGCGCCGCGGAAGCGATAGATTGACTGCTGCGCATCGCCCACGGTACACAGCGCGCGCTCCCCCGCGCCGGTCAGGTAACGGATCAGGTCGACCTGCATCTGGTCGGTATCCTGGAACTCGTCGATCATGACCATCTTAAAGCGGCCCTCGTATGCCGCTCGGATGGCCGGGTAGTCGCGCAGGGCCTCGTAGGCCATGCGCAGCAGGTCGTTGTTGTCGAGGGCAGACTGGCCGGCCTTCAGCGCGCGGTACTCAGCCTCTACAGAGCGGGCCAAGCCCACCAGCGCATCGAGCGCGGGACCACCGCAGGCCAGCACGATATTGATAAACGCATCGGCGGCCTCGGCCTTGAGCAGCTCGACCTGCTCCTTGGGGAACGCCTTGCTCGCGCGCGGCATGGTGCACGACATCATGAGTCGCGCCGCATCGGCCATGGTCTTGCCGCTGGCCTCGAATGCATCGATGGCATCGAGCGCCACCTGTGCCTTCTCGGTCGCGGCCTTGCTCGCACCCAGTGCTGCGCGATATGCATCGGCAAGCGCCGAGGTGTCGGCCTGGCCGCGCGCCACGCTCACGTCGCCCATGCCGCCCGGCAGCTGGCTCGAGAGCTCCAGCAGCTCGCGCACCAGGCCCCTGATGGTCGTGCCGGCGCCAAAGGGACCGCCCTCGCCCGCCATGGGATACCAGGCGTAGAGGGCCTTGAGCGATGCCGCGAGCTCGGGGGCGGCATCGGGCGCCGTCGCGCGGGCCAGCACATGCTCAACAGCCTGGTTCATGAGCTCGTCGGTGTCGGTGAGCACCGTGAACTCGGGGTCGATGCCCAGCTCCAGCGCATGCGCGCGCAGGATGCGCGAACACATGCCGTGAATGGTCGAGATCCACGCATCGTCGACGGTCAGGGCCTCCTCGTCCATGCCCTCGTCGATGAGCGCGCGGCGCACGCGGTCACGGATCTCGGCCGCGGCATCTTTGGTAAAGGTAATGGCGAGAACCTGGTCCAGATGCTCAACGAACGGACCGGATTCGGGCGAGAGCGCGTAGACGATGCGACGCGTGAGGGTAAAGGTCTTGCCCGAACCGGCGCCCGCCGAGACAAACAGCGGACGGTCGAGCGTTTTGACGATCTGCAGCTGTTGCGGCATCAAAGTCGAAAGATCCATGGTCTACACGTCCCTCCTTACAAACATTCCTTCGTGGTTATACGAGCAGCGCGCATGCGCGGCCTGAGCCGACGTCGGGTCGACGGCGGCAACGTTGCCTGCCTCGAGCTCGCGCAGGCGCTCGGCGATGCCGGCCTCCACACGATCGAGCAGGGCGTCGAAGTCCATGCTGCCGCCCTCGCCCGGAAAGCCCTTCTTGAGGCCCGGGATGCGACCGTCGCCGCGCTCTTCCTCGAGCAGCTCGGCACTCGCGGCGCCTCGCAGCGCCGGCTTGCCGCCCTTGGTCGAAAAGTAGAGCGCCGCGCGGGTGTCCAAATCCAGCGCCCGGCGCATGGCCTGCGCGTAGATGAGCGTTTGGGTATGGGGCGGCAACCAGCGCGGATCGTCGATGGGCGCCGTACCCGATTCCTCGTCGCGCACCGTGGGGTCGGCGAGCTTAAACTCCTCAACGCCCGTGCGATGCTTGTAGTCGATCACCACGGCACGATTCTCGGCGTCCACGTCCACGCGGTCGATGCGCCCGCCAAGCGGCCAACCGGCATACTCGACCTTGAGCTCGTTGAAGGCGAACTCCAGGTAGCGCGGGGCAAAGGGGGCAAGTGCCTCGGACTCGTAGGCAAGCACGCCCTCCAGCTGCGGCAAAATCTCGGCCACCTGGCGCTCCTCCACCGCAGAAAGCGGCACCAGCGGGCCCTCCGTGCCTCGCTTGCCGGCGTGCTCGGCCAACGTCTCGTCAAAGACCTCGCGCAGCAGCTCCTGAGCGCGCGGCAGATTCTCGGGCGTCACGCGTTCCATGCCCTCCTGGGGCAGGCGGGCATGCAGGTGCTCCAGCACGTCGTGGACAAAGTTGCCCTTCTCCATGTTGCCAAAGCCCGCGTCGATGGACTGGGGCTTCACGCGATACGACACGAACCAGCACAGCGGGCATGTCGAGTACGCCTCAATCTGCGAGGCGGACGTCAGGCGCGGCACGAGCGGCGCGTTCTCGTCCTCGCCATCGCGGCGGCGCAGGACCAGGTACGGCACAGCCGCCTCACTCAAATGCTGAGGAGCCTCGCACGCGACGCGCTTGCACTCGATGCCCTCGCCGGCCGCTGGATCAAAATCGGCGACGATACCGCCCTCGCCCACGCATGTCACCTGGGCGGCGCCGGCAGCCTCGGCGTGCGCCCGCAGCTCGGTCCACACGGCAGCCGGGTAGCACTCGCGTGCCTGGCGATCGTGCGTCACGCGGGCAAGCGCAACCGGACCGCGCGCGGCCTGCATCGCGCGGCCAAAGCGCACACGCAGCAGGGCCGCGGGCTCAAGCGTCACACCGTTGCGATCCAACTCTGCCCTCCTCATGTGAGAGCGGATAACTGTCCAGGTCGACGTCGGCAAACAGCACGGCATCGTAGCTGGCGGGGCGCAGGGCTGCCGCATCGGCAAGCGACGCAAAGCGCACCTGGGCGCGCGGCGTGCGGTCGACCTCGTAGGTCTCGTAATCGTATGCGGCGCTGCGCTTGTCCACCTTGGTACGAACGCCGTCGAGCACGGGCACGGTCGCGGCCTGCGACACGTCGAGCGCGCGGGCGTCGTTCATAAGGATGTCGATGGCATGTCGCAGTAGGGCGGTCTCCGCCTGGCGACGAGCCTGACCGTCAAAGCCTCCAAGGGCGCGATCGGGCAACGCCTCGGCGACGGCGAGCATTGCCTTGAGCGCCGTCACGGGTTTGTCGCGCCACAGCGCTTGGAACACGTCCGAGACCACGCACGGCACGTTCTTAAACCAGTTCTCATCGCTGGCGGCCTTGCGCGTGCCCCTGACCTGGCCCTGCACGCTCTGCAGCAGGCTTTTGACGGCCATGGCGGTCTTGCCGCGCGACAGGCGCATGTTCTTGTCGAAGGTGCGCGCGCTGGCGGCATCGGCACCCGAAAGCGGACTGTAAATCCAGTCGGTAAGCTCCGGCGCGGGCCACCACTCGGTCTTGGAGGCGGTGCCCTCGTCGGCGGCCTTCATGCGCTCGATCAGATTGGCGAGCGCCGTGAACTGCCTGCCCGCGATGGATTGGGAAAACGCCGTGAACTCGATTGTCTCAGCAGCAATGTGACGCGCCGCCAAACGGGCAGCGAGTTCACCGAACAGCTGGGGCGCCCGGGCAGACACCACGAGCACGCGCACGGCGTCCGCGGACGCCGTGGCACCGCCGTCGACCGCGACGTCCTCACACGTTTTTACCAGCTCATCGATTGCATCCACATAGGCGTGGGCACGGGCGTGAGGGCCGGCAACCTCTATAAAGGCAGGCTGAGCGGCGGACTTGAAGGCAGTCTGGGGCGCGGCGGCACCCTCCCCCAGCGGCGCGGCCTCAAACAGCACACCGCGGGCATCAAAGGCAGCAGCCAGGTCCTCGCGCATTGCCGCCTGCTCGCGGGCAAGCAGCACAACGACCTCTCCCCCGTTGTTTGCCACGGCGGACAGCAACTCGAGCAGGCCGTGCGTAAACGACGTGACGCCGCGCACACATACCGCGCGGGCGCACGCCGGTAGGCTGTCGGCCAAAGCGTCGGCCATAAGGTCAGCAGCCTCGCAGGACTCGACCATGCCTCGACGGTCCAAGCCGCTCGCATAGGCACTCAACAGCTCGAACACGCGAGCCTCGGCGTCGCTCTTGGGATCGGGCCGGCAATTGTTGGCACGGCATCGCTCGGCCGTCGTTCCCGCTACGCCCGACAGCACATCGCGGGCCATGCGCGCGAGCATGCGCACCGTACCCTGACTGCGCGAAAGCGGCTGCAGGTCGGCATCGTCGCGACGGGCGATCATGTCCGAGAACAGCATCTGGCGCTGCATGTTGTCGACGAAGCTGCGGCCATCGCCCATAAGCTCCCACAGCGAGCGGAGCCACGACGCTGGGGTTTTGTAGTCAACGCCCAGCGAGGCGCCAGCAACCGCAGCATCGTGACGGCACACGTCGAGCTCGGCAAACGAGGGCGCCAGCAATACAGCACGCCCGTGGCGGGCAACCAGGTCGGCGAGCAACGCCGCCTCGGCATCGCTCAAGTCCGTACCGGTATTGGTGGTATAGATTCGAACAGGCATGGTCCTCCACTCAAACCGTTCGCAATAATCAATGCATCCATCCTACCCGCCCACGCGGACAGATTTGCCCCACGCCAACAGATTTGATCCCTTGGGGACGGAGGAAAACGGATCAACGAGGGGGTCAGTCTAACCCGGTGATCCGTTTCCCCCGTCCCCGAGGGATCAAAAAACCGCCCCCGAAGGGACGGTTCTGCGCAATTTATTTTTGCCGCTGGCCTACTCGCCATCCTCCAGTTTGATGAGGATCTTGCGATAGCCACCGTACTCGCCGTTGAGCGCCTTGGACACGCGGCTCACCGTGGTGGACGAAGCGCCGGTGCGGGCCTGAACCTCAACATAGGGCTCGCCCTCATCCAGATAGCGCGCGACCTGCAGGCGCTGAGAAAGATCGCAAATCTCGCGCGGCGTGCAGATATCGGTTAAAAACGCCTGGATATCGTTCTCGTCATCCAAAAGACTAAATGCGTGGACCAGCTGCTTGACATCAGGCTTGTCAAACATGTTCTCGATATTCATCGATCACCGCCAAACCCGCCATAAGGCATCGAAGTTGATACTGACATCGGGCATCGTTCGCCCGTAATATGCAATAAAACTATGCATGGGCTATTTGCCCGTAGCAGTGTAGCACACCACCAAACTAAAGCGACAAGACTCTCTGCCAGCGGCACGTTTTTCAGGACGAACGCCGTTTAGAAACCGAATGCGCACGTAAGCTCCACGAATATTTGAGACAATGGGCGCCCAAACACCGCGGCGCGCCCGCGCAACCATCCAAGTCGCCGCAGCAAGCCGCCTCACGCGACGCCAGCAACCCCGGCGCAAGAAAGGATTCACGCCATGCGCTTTATGCTTAACTGGCTCTTCACCTCGATCGCCATCGCGATCGCCACGTTCCTCGTCCCCGGTATCCAACCCTTCGGCTTTGCCGAGGCCTGGGTCTGCTTTGCCTTTGTGGGGCTGTTCCTCAACATCGTCGATTCGTTCGTCAAACCGTTCCTCACGGTCATCTCGCTGCCGCTCACGATCATTACGCTCGGCATTTTCCAGCTCGTGCTTAACAGCTTTATGCTGGAGCTCGCCAGTTACCTGTCGGTCAATCTGTTGGGCGTCGGCATCTCTATCGCCGGCTTTGGCTCGGCCTTTATGGGCAGCATCCTAGTGTCCATCATGCGCAGCATCCTCGATAGTCTTGCCGAAGAGTAGAACGCCCCCGACACAGACGCATCGGACCAAATCAAAGGCCGCCCATCGCAAAAATGGGTGGCCTTCTTATTTGCCAAGTCTCAGAGGGCAAGAAAATCTACCATTTCCGCCCCGTCCCCAAATGGCAGGCGTGGGTTAGATGACATAGTCGTAGCCATGGTTGGGAGCGACAAGCTGATCGAGCGTCACACCGTCGAGGTAATCGTTGATGAGCTTGTCCAGGTTCTTCCACACGTCGAGCGTGGGGCACTCATCAGATCGCGAACAGC
>CABUQK010000059.1 GCA_902493615.1 uncultured Collinsella sp. | reverse complement strand
CACGCAAAGGAAAGCACTTAATGTGCTTTCCGTCTTGCGCAGGACTGTAGAGCAGGAAAGTTCATATGCGCCGCCCGGCTCCCGCGGCCCTCAGGGGCATCTCTCATGCAAAAACTTTTGTCGGGTAAAGTCCGAGGTCAGTGGCGTTTTATACCGAGAAATCCAAAAAAGTCGAAAATTCATTACAAATTTGCGTTGACTTTAGGTAACTAAAGTTTCATACTCCTTTTCAACCACTGGGGGATGTGAACACGCACGGATCGTTCGCATCATGATTGAAGAGGATTTCTTAGACATGTTCACGCATCAGCTAAACATTATCAGCGTAGTAATTATCTGATGCGGGTTAGCACATACAGCTAGCCCGTACGATAACGGGCGGCTGATGAAGATGAGGGCCGTCGAGCGCAACCGACGGCCCTCATTTTTTATGTCTAGGAAGTTCTTTTTAGAGGAGGAAATGTAATGAACGGAGTTTTGCTCATGGTTGTGGCCGCGGCGGTGCTCGCCTGCGGCTATCTGGGCTACGGCCGCTGGCTGGCCAACAAGTGGGGCGTCGACAAAGAGGCCCTCACGCCGGCCAAGCGCATGAAGGACGGCAAGAGCTTCTCGCCCGTCTCCGCCTTTACCGCGTTCTCGCACCAGTTCAGCTCGATCTGCGGTGCTGGCCCTGTCACGGGTACGATCGTCGCCATGGCCTTTGGCTGGCTGCCCGTCGTGCTCTGGGTCCTCGTCGGCGGCATCTTCTTTGGCGCCGTCCACGACTTTGGTGCTCTGTACGCTTCGATGAAGAACAACGGCAAGTCGCTCGCTCAGCTCATCGAGAAGTACATCGGCAAGACCGGCCGTCGCCTGTTCCTGCTGTTCTGCTGGCTGTTCTGCATCATCGTCATCGCCGCCTTCACTGACATGGTCTGCAAGACGTTCATGTTCACCCCGGCCGTTGACGCTTCTGGCGCCGCTACCGGTGCCATCGACTTCACCAAGTCCTATGCCGCTGGCTGCGCTGGCACCATCTCCATCCTGTTCACCTTCGTCGCTATCGCCTTTGGTTGGGCCCAGAAGAAGTTCAACCTCACCGGCGCTGCCGAGTTCGTCACCGGCGTGGTCCTCATGGTTCTCATGTTCGCCGTCGGTATGCAGTTCCCGGTCTACCTGGATAAGTTCCAGTGGTTCGCCGTCGTCATGGTCTACCTGGTCTTCGCTGGCGCTATGCCCATCCAGATGCTCAAGACCCCGCGCGACTACCTCACTTCCATCATGATGATCGTCATGATCGCCTGCGCTGTCCTCGGCATCGTTGTCCTGGGTGTTCACGGCCAGGCTACGATGACCGCTCCGGTCTTCACTGGCTTCTCTGGTGCCTCCGGCATGATGTTCCCGGTCCTGTTTGTCTCCGTTGCTTGCGGCGCTCTCTCCGGTTTCCACAGCCTCGTTTCTTCTGGTACCTCCTCCAAGCAGGTTGAGAAGGAGCAGGACGCCGTCAAGGTCGGTTACGGCGCTATGGTCGTCGAGTCCTTCGTCGGCATCCTTGCCATCATCGTTGCCGGCATCATGTTCTCCGACATGAACACCGCCGGTACCGGCGCCCTCAACGCCGGTGTCGCTTCCACCCCGTTCCAGATCTTCGCCGCTGGCATCTCCCGCGGTATGCAGGCCTTCGGTGTTGACGGCACGCTCGCTACCGTCTTCATGACCATGAACGTCTCCGCTCTGGCCCTGACCTCGCTCGACGCCGTCGCCCGCATCGCCCGCACTTCGTTCTCTGAGTTCTTTGCCCAGACCAACGACGCCCTGGCCATCGAGTCCAAGGCCGGCTACATGAAGGTCCTCGGCAACCCCTGGTTCGCCACGGTTGTCACCCTGCTTCCTGGTCTCGCCCTCGCTTTTGGTGGCTATGCCAACATCTGGCCGCTCTTTGGTGCTTCAAACCAGCTGCTCGGCGGTATGACCATGATCACCCTCGCCGTGTTCTGCAAGTGCACCGGCCGCAAGGGTTGGATGCTCTACGTGCCCGTCGTCTTCCTGCTCTGCTGCACCTTCACCTCGCTGGTCCAGAGCGCCATGGGCTGCATGACCGCCGTCCAGGCCTACGGCTTCTTCGGTACCATCCCGGCTACCGCCACCACGGCTGCCGTCTCCGTCGCCGCCACCAAGGGCCTGCAGCTCGTCTTTGCCGTCCTGCTGATGGTCCTGGGCCTCATCGTTGCCGTCAACTGCCTCAAGGAGTTCTTCGGCAAGGAGGCCGGCTCCATGCCCGACGAGGAGCCCGAGTGGTCCGAGATGGGCAAGGCCGAGTATGGTCGCGCTGCTGCCGCCGAGGCTCCTGCCGACGCTGAGGCCGCCAAGGCTTAGCCGATCGGACGGATTGGATCTTCCATCTCTATGACTCGGAAAGACCGGGTCCGCAACAATGCGGACTCGGTCTTTTTCTTGCGAGAACGGGTGATGCAAGGGCGTCCTCGCAGATGTTTTGCGTGTATAGGCTCACGCGTTGTACCATATAGACGTATATGTGTGCATATGAAAGGGGCCCCGTGGCCAAGACGGTATATTCCGATAACCAACAAAATGTCGATGCTCTGGCTGAGCGTCTGAGCGGACAAACGTCGCTTTCTGCCGAGCGGGCCAAGCTGGTTGCCTACGACCTGCTCTGCCGCAAGGCGCTCAAGATCAAGTCGAGCGCGCTGGCGCAAATCTTCCGCTCCGTGGATAAGGAGTGCGATACCAAGGCGATGCGCGACGAGCTTATCGCGGCAAAGATTGTGACCAAGATCGAGGGCAGCGGCATTAACGGCCGTCCGGCGTTCTATACCATCAATGCCGAGATTCATGATGCCCAGGAGCAGCCTGTCGAGGGTTCCGTTGAGGTGCCTGCTGCGGAAGAAGTTGCCCCGCGTGAGCATATCGATACTGACGAGCTGCTCGATGAAAACGTCGTTCGCGCTTTTACCGCCAAGGCGGGTCGCGGCGGCTTTGGCGGGGGTGGCAAGCGCGATGCGCAACGCCGTGCTCAGCAGGAGCGCTTCCGTCGCGCCGTTGCTCAAAAGGATGAGCTTGATACCGAGGCTGTTGAGGCTGAGGTTGCTGCCGAGTCGCAGAAGCCCGCGAAGGAGCAAAAGCCTGTGGAGGCCCAAGAGCCCAAGCGTCGCCGCGGTGCTCACTTTAAGGCTGCGCAGCAGGACGCTGTGCGCGATGCCGAAGAGGCTGCCGAGGTTGCGGACGATTCCGAGAAGCCGGCCAAG
Source organism: uncultured Collinsella sp. (assembly GCA_902493615.1). Classification (GTDB taxonomy): domain Bacteria; phylum Actinomycetota; class Coriobacteriia; order Coriobacteriales; family Coriobacteriaceae; genus Collinsella. The sequence continues at coordinate 9,162 of CABUQK010000059.1, read as the reverse complement.
AAGGCCTCAGGCTCGTGTCGTCCCGGTCGCGGCTTCGCAGGTCGCGCGTACCCTGTAAAGCGTCAGGAGAAGGTCAATCAGGTTCCGGAGGCGCGGGCCGAGAAGGCCGTGGAGCCTGCCGAGCCGGAAGTCCGTGAACAGAAGCCTGTTGATGAGCAGACTGCTTCCGATACGGAGACTCAGGGCCAGCAACCTGCGGCTGAACAGACGGGGGAGGGTACTTCGAGTAGGCCTCACCGCCGTCGTCATCGTGGCGGTCGCAGCTCTAACGCTCAGGATGCTGCCGAGAATGTAGCGCCGCGCGACGAAGATGCGAAGGTGGATGCTCCGACGGGGCAGCCCAAGCGTCAGCCGGCGAAGGAGGGCAAGCCCGAGCGTTCGCAGAAGCAGACGTCTACTTCGAAACGTGAGTGCAATGCCCAAGGAGATTCTAGGCGCAAGTCTCAGAAGAAGCCCGAGTTTGCCGCAGCAGATACGGCTGCCCAGCAGACTGAGTCGACTACCCATGGCGAGGTTTCGGCGTTTGCCCTGGCCCGCGTTCTGGGCAGGCAGCTGCTCAAGGTTGTCCCCACGCCCACGGCGCTCTCCAAAATTAAGGAGCAGCAGACCCAGATTGTAAGGGTTGAAGGCAAGGACGGTAAAAAGACGCCGCAGCGCGCTCAGCACAACGAGATGTCCAATCGCAAGATTGCCGAGGAAATCGCGATCATTCAGGCTTGGGTCGAGCAAAACCGCGGTGCCGATACGCCGGTTGCCTCGCGCCGCCAGCGCGCCTACCAGATCTTCAATGACGAAAAAGCTTTTGACGGCAAGCATGGCGAGCGCCTGATCAGGCGTATGACCGAAAAGGGCATCAGCATGCAGGCGATCAAGGTCGCCCCCAACCGTCCGGTGCACTTTACGGGCTTCTTTACGCTGGGCGCCGACAAGCCGTTCATTATGGTCGAGAACCTGGATACCTACGACGAAATCGTCAAGCTTCTGCGCGGACGTAAACATGCCAAGCTCTTTGGTACCAAGGTGGGCGGCGTAATCTTTGGCGGCGGCTGCAAGGCGAGCGTCTCGCACGCACTGGATGATTATCTGGCCGAGATTGGCTATCGCTTTAGCTATGTCTACTACGTGGGCGACATCGATCGAGAGGGCGCGCGCATCGTCGAGCAGGCCCGCAATGCCAACGTCGTTGAGATTCGCCTGCATGCCGGCATGTATCGCGCCATGCTTGCCGAGCATAAGCGTCGCGTGAAGGCCGGCGGCGCGTGCGAGCCCGCGGCTGCCAACCAGGGCGTGCCGCAGAACCTGGCGGCGACGATTAAGGATCTGCCCATGGTTACGCGCGTGCAGTTCCGCAACGTGCTGCGCGAGGGCGGACGAATTCCGCAGGAGATTCTGATGACCGCCGACTATCGGGATGGCGACTCGGGAAGCTTCGACCGTATGCTGAACAATTAGATTCCGCCGTTCTACCGAACGGCGGACTTCTTGACGCTGCGAGGGGCCCTGGCACGGCAATCTGACGTTCAACTTCGGCGGCGCGACCAGAAGGTCAGCGCCGCCTTGTTTCACGTCACCTTGCCATACCAGGGCCCCTCTCGCTGTCACGTCCAAAACATCGAGGTTAAGTGGCCTCCTGTTCGTGCGGAACTCGCGACAAACTTAATGCCCGACCCGTCGGGGCCACGCGCCATTTTGTAGATGGCGGCTCGCTTTTCGGAACTGGGCTGATATTTTCTAGATGCAAGGCGCTCTTGGTCCTAATGGGCTTGGGGCACCTGTCTTTTGAAGGTAGTTTTTGGGATATGCCTGAAAAACTGCCTTTATCTTCTCGTGTTAGACGAGAAGTTTTGCCCGGCACTTTAGGAACGTCCCTAAGTGCCGGTTTGGCTGAAAAGTTGGGATGCGGGGAGCCCGTTGCTGATATGGGACGAAGGGATTCCGCGTCCGCCTTTTCGGCGGCCGCGCCCCGCTGCGTCGCTTCGCTCCTTGCGTGCTGCGCTGGAAAACGCTTCGCGTTTCCTCAGTTCCGCACCCTTGTGGGTTCGAATCCCTTCGCTTGCCCACAAGAAAGCGCCCCGGGCTGATGAAAGCCCAGGGCGCTCAGTTACCTTGGCTGGGACGGAGGGATTCGAACCCCCAACAGCCGGCACCAAAAACCGGAGTTCTACCGTTGAACTACGTCCCAGTATGGGTGTTGCCAAAAGCAACTCGTCTAGTTTACCTAATCTGCGAGGGCATCGCAAACGCCATCGAGCAGGCGTACCGCGAGCGTCTGGGCGTCGCTGGCAGTGAAGGTGCCGTTGTAGCGCGTCATGCCGGTGAGCTCAATGCGGATGCGTGCCGGCTTTTGCTGTGCGGCGACATTGGCGGTGCGGATGCGCTGGGCCAGGTTGTGGCACTCGGCGAGGGCAATCGTGGCGCGCGGAGCGGCGTCGGCGGGCAGCTCGTCGCTTGCGATCTCGAGCACCAGGTCAACGTCGGTCGGAACCTCGGAATCGCAAAGCATCATACCGCTGTTGTCGGTCGTCGCCGTGGCGATGTTCCACATGCGCGATGCTACGCTGCGCGCGATAGGGTCCTCGCCGATGACGGCAATCTGGAAACGTTCGAGTACGTTGGCCGCGCGGGCAAAGCCGATGCGCGATTCGGCCTCGGTCACCGAAGGTTTACCCTCCCATACGTGGTGCAGGCGGTTGATGTAGGCGTAGGTATCCTGGAAAGCCATACCGTCGGCAAACAGACCGACGTTTTCCTGGAACTGCTGAAGGGCCGCCTCGGTGTGAGGGCCAAAGTAGCCATCGTCCTCACCGCAGGCAAAGCCCAAAACGTTGAGCGCGCGCTGCAGGGCCTGCACGTCGGCGCCATGGAAATTGGGCATACGCAGGTAGAGGGTGCGGTCGCCCAGTTTATACGAGGCGTCGACCAGAGCGCTCCAGCAGGGGATATCGACGGCACAGCCAGCGGCAAGGCCGCTATCGAGCCTAAAGGTGCCAACAGCCTGTTCGGTGGTGGTGCCAAAGCGCTTGTCGGCAACCTCGGTGTCATCGATTGTATAGCCGAGCTGCAGAAGGCGGGACTGGACGTCCTCGACGGCTGCTCCCTGCATGCCCGTTGTAATAGGTTCCATGAACGAACCCCTTTCGGCGTACCATTCGTACTATTTGAGCGTGTGTCGGATAGACAACGCAAAGGGATGCATAAACATGCACTCAACAGTGTAGCAAGTTGTACCCAAATACGCTGCTGACAGGTTTTATAACCCCCGCTAGTTAAGGCGCTCCACAAAGAAATCTGCCATGGAGAGGAACAGCTCGCGTGCATGCGGGTCGAGCGAAACGTCCTCGATGGCGGCCTTAGCTTTGGCGGTCAGGTCCAGCGCGTAGGCGTGGGCGTAATCGATAGAGCCGGTCTCCTGGAAGATTTCCACGGCGCGCGCGAGCTGCGCGGGGTCCTCGGTGCCCGAGGAGAGGATCGCTTCAATCTCGTCGTGATAGCGCTCATCGGAGAGGGCGTGTACGGCGACAAGCGTGCGCTTGCCCTCGGTGATGTCGGTGCGGAAGTCCTTGTTGGCGGCCTCCTTGGTACCGATCAAGTTGAGCAGATCATCTTGAATCTGGAAGGCAAGGCCCGTGTGCAGGCCAAAGGCGCGCAGTGCCTCGACCTGCTGTTCGCTGCCTCCGCCAATGATGGCCCCGGCGGCAAGCGGCGTGGCTCCGCTGTAATACGCGGTCTTGTGCGTCGCCATGTCCAGGTAATCGTCGACCGAGATGTCAAAGCGCCCGTCACGGACCCAGCCCAAGTCGAGCGCCTGGCCCTCGATGGTGCGGACGATCATCTCGGTAAGCTCGTGAAGCACGCGCAGCTTTACGTCTGCCTCAAGCGTGGGATCGTCGAGAACCGTCTTGGTGACCATGGTAAGTGCCAGGTCGCCGCAGTTGATGGCAAGTCCCGTGCCCTCGGTGAGGTGCATACAGGGCTTGCCGCGGCGCAGCTGCCCGTTATCGGCGATGTCGTCGTGGATGAGCGCACCCGACTGGAAATGCTCGATAGCCGCCGCGGCGCTGCGGGCGCTCTCAAAGCTGCCGCCCACTGCGGCGGCGGCGAGCATGCAGATGAGCGGGCGGTGGCGCTTGCCGGCATTGGCGGTAAATGCCGAGAGCGGGGTATACAGGTAGCGCTCGATATCGGCAGAGGTCGCCTGTCCGTCAAAGAACGTGGCCAGATAGTCGTTAATCTGGTCAAAGTGCTGGGCTAAAAAGCTGGTAAACGGACTGGACACAGGTTCTCGCATTCTTTCTTAGGTTGCATCGTTGCGGTGTGCAGATACCATATTGCCACATTGGAGTTGCCGGCGCGTCTGTTTTGGCGATTTGGGGAGACGGGACGCGTGCGCGTGCCGGCTGCTTATATAAGCCTAAAGTGCTCGAGCGCCTTGACGACGCCATCTTTGTCGACCGAGTCGGTGATGTAGTCGGCGCGCTTTTTGAGATAGTCCGGCGCATTGCCCATGGCGATGCCGACATCGACGGCGTTCATCAGCGAGACGTCATTGCTGGCGTCGCCAATGCCGTATACGGTTCCGTGGTGGGGGTCGAGGGCGTCGAGTACAGACTGGATGCCCCCGCGCTTCGTGCATTCGCGGGGCGAGATTTCGGTTACCTCGAGTTCGAGCTCATTAAAGCACAGCAGCGGCTCAAGTGCCTTATCTTGAGCGATGTGGTTGGCGAGCGATGTAGACATCAAGATCTTGTAGACACTGTAATGTTGCAGCTGCGTGACTGCGTCGCCCAGGGTGCGCGCGTATCCGGGAGCATCGGGCGCATCGGCACTCATGCGCACGACGCCGTTGAGGCCCTCAAAGCGGATGACCTCGCCCGATTGCTCAAGGTAGGGGGCAAGACGCTGCAGCATACTGGGCGTCATCGACAGATCGCGAATTGCGTGTCCGTTGATCTCGGCGTAACCGCCCGCAAGACAGACGATGCCGGTCCAAGGCAGCTCAAGAAGTTTGGGGTGGATGCAGCTCAGGGTGCGTCCCGTGCAGATAAAGGCCATGTTGCCGTTGGCGACAAACTCGCGGATTGCCTGCGAAACCGCCTCGTTGGGATAGGGGGAGAGGTCCCGCTCGTCTTCGGGAAGGTCTTGGGCGAGCCTGGGGTCTTGCCAGGCGAGCGTTCCGTCGATATCGAAGAAGCAAATAGCGCCGCGCTTATGGGCTGCGCTGGCGGCAGGGGAGGCCGAGGTGGTGGGCACAAATTCCGGCTCGAGGCCCATGATCTGGTCAAAATGCTCTTTAACGCGGGGAACGGAGATGCCGATGACCACCTGGGCGGTCTTGCCCGTAATGATGAGGCCCTTGGCGCCCACCGCGACAAACGACGCGTTATCTGCAACGATGGAAGGGTCTGCGACCTCGACGCGCAGGCGCGTGGCGCAGTTGGTTGCGCCCACGATATTGCCAACGCCACCTAAAAGCTGAATTACCCGCTCAGCGAGGACGTGATCTTGATCGGATCGACTATCGACCTCGTCATTGGGGGATTGCTCTTTGGCAAAGTTGCTTCCCGTTAAACAATCGATTGCCGCGCGATTGGCAACATGATCCTCGCGGCCCGGTGTCTTAAGGTCATAGACCAAGATGAGTGCTCGAAAACTAACAAAAAAGATGAGGCTAAAGGCAAGGCCGATACCGAGCGCCAAAAGATAGGTACCGGCATGCGTGCGCATGAGCGGAATAAAGTTGAAGGCTGCCATCTCCATCAGGCCGCCCGAGAAGATGCCGACGATGCCAAAGAGATTCATGGTTGTGGCAAGGCAAGACGATAAGACGGCGTAGAGCAAAAAGAGCCCGGGGTGGGTGAACATAAAGAGAAACTCGAGTGGCTCGGTAACGCCGCAAACCACCGAGGCGATGATGGCGGGAGCAAGGATGACCCTGAGGCCGGCACGGCGCTCGGGTTTTGCGGTGGAGTAGAACGCAGCTGCGATGGCAGGAAGGCCAAAGAGCTTGACCCAGCCGGTGGCGGTAAAACCGGCCCACGGCGCAAGTTCATTAAGGGGGCGCGTGCTATGGGAGAGGATGGGGAGCAAACTGCTCCACGTGGCGTAGATGCCGTCGTTAATGACCAGGTTGTCGTAGTAGATCGGCATGTAGAGCAGGTGGTGCAGGCCAAAGGGCTCGAGTGCTCGTTCTAAAAAGACAAAGATGCCCACGCCAAAGGGACCGATGCCTGCAAGCGCGTGACGCAGCGTATCAGTTACATCGTATACGTAGGGCACGATGGCGGCCGAGATAGCGGCAAGGGCAAACACGGCAAAAAAGCTGATGAGGTAGACCAGCGAGGAGCCCGAGAAGGTGCCGAGCCAATCGGGAATTTTGGCATCGTAGAAGCGGTCATGGATGGCGACGACGGTTGCCGATACCGCCAGCGGGCCGATAATGCCGGTGTCGAGCGTCTTGATGCCGTCGATGACGGTGATACCGCTGGCGGAGGTCAAAGATGACGGGTACTCAAGTCCAAGGTTGTCTCCGCTCAGCTTAATGATCTCGCTCAAAAAGAAGCAGTAGGCAAAATAGGCGACGAGAGCCTCGAGGCAGCAACGAGCCGGTTGTTTTTGGGCAAGACCGATGGGCAGCGCTACGGCAAAAAGGAGCGGGAGGCGTTTAAAGACCGTCCACGAGCCGCGCTGGATGATAGCCCAGAAAACGTACCAAGGGGTTCCGTATACGGCGAGATCGCCGACGATGTCCGCAGTCGTTGCGAGAGCGGAGACGCCGACCATGAGGCCTGATATAGAAAACAGCATGGCGGGCGCGAACATTGCCCCGCCAAAGCGTTGGATTTTTTGCAGCATGTTCTGCCTTCCGAATATCGAGGCGCGTTGCGCGAGGGGAAACGTTTAAACAATGGATTCATTGTAGAGGACCAGACGATTGTCGTACCGGCAGTTTTGAGCGAAACCGATTTGGGCATGACAGAAACCGTCAACGGTTAAATCCTGTCGCTTTACCGATATTCGGTTTAAACAACTTTAAGAAATGCTATCGTGCCTAGCCGGAAATGAATAATGTAGAGGTGAAACAATGCCAAAAGCGATATACGAAGGAATCTACCGAGAAATACGCTCGCGCATCATTAATGGGACCTATGCGTTTCAGGAGATGCTGCCAACCGAAGCCGAGCTGACCGCGGAGTTCGGATGCACTCGCAATACCGTCCGTCGCGCCTTGGGTATGCTGGCCGACGGGATGTTTGTGCAGCCTATACACGGCAAGGGCGTGCGCGTTATTTGGCTTAAGGGCGAAACCGACATGTTGGGCGCACTCGAAGAGGTTGAGTCGTTTGGCGAGTTTGCAAAGCGCAACAATGCCGTTGCATCGACGGACGTTAAGTCTTTCGAACATCTGGTTTGCACCGAGCAACTCTCTCGTCACCTGGGCTTTAAGGTGGGCGAGGAGTTGATTCGCGTAGTGCGTGTCCGAAGCCTCAACGGCAACGCGCGCCAAGTGGACCATGGCTATTTTTTGGCGTCGATCGCCAAGGGCCTGACTCCCGAGATCGCGGCAGATTCTATTTACGGCTATCTGGAGCACAAGCGCGGTGTCAAAGTGATGGCGAGCCGTCGTACGGTGAGTGTCGAGCTCGCCAACGATGAGGACTGCAGCTATCTTGACCTCGGCAAATATAACTGCGTTGCCGTCATGGAGAGTCAGTCGTACACCTCGGATGGCATCTTGTTTGAGGTGACGCACACTCGCACACACCCCGAGATCTTCCATTACCGCGTCAATTCCAAGCGATAGCCGGCTAGCTCGCAGCCTGACGAGACTCATGGTCTCAAAGAGAAAACGCCCGGTCAAACCGACGGTACATCGGCTTGACCGGGCGTTTTCTCTGCATTCGATAACAAATAATTGTTTATACAAAACTTGTCAAGTATCAAGTTGAAATTACCGTTCACCGAAGTTTTTCTACCGCTCTAGTAATACTTGTTCAAACAACTAGCCAAATAGCGTATCGTTCAAATCAGCAAAAGGGGCAAAGTCCCCGAGCCAATCTCCGAAGGCGGCGGCAAAGGGTGCCGCCACGGTGTGAAAGGGTGGATTGTAATGAAGAACGAAATGAGCAGAAGGCAGTTCCTGGGCTTTGCTGGTTCCGCGGCTGCAGTTCTTGGTCTGGGCCTCGTGGGTTGCGGTGGTTCTGCCGGCTCCGGCTCCTCCGCTTCTGGTGACGCTGCCGAGGTCTACTTCCTCCAATTCAAGCCCGAGGTCGACAAGGAGTGGAAGGAGATCGCCAAGGCCTATAAGAAGGAGAAGGGCGTCGAGGTCAAGATCGTGACCGCCGCTTCCAACACCTACGAGGAGAAGCTTAAGTCCGAGATGTCCAAGAGCTCCGCTCCGACCCTGTTCCAGGTCAACGGCCCCACCGGTCTTAAGAACTGGAAGGATTACTGCGCCGACCTGTCCGATACCAAGCTCCGCGGTGAGCTCATTGATGACTCCCTGGCTCTGCAGTCCGACGGCAAGGATGTGTGCATCGACTGGGTTCAGGAGAGCTTCGGCATTATTTACAACAAGCAGCTGCTCGAGAAGGCTGGCTACAAGGCCGAGGACATCAACTCCTTCGACAAGCTGAAGGCTTGTGCCGATGACATCCAGGCCCGCAAGGACGAGCTTGGTGTCGAGGGTGCCTTCACTTCCGCCGGCATGGACGACTCCTCTAGCTGGCGCTACACCACCCACCTTGCCAACATGCCGCTCTACTACGAGTTTGAGAAGGAGCACAACCAGGAGGACGACGAGATCAAGGGTGAGTTCCTCGACAACTACAAGCAGATCTTCGACCTGTACATCACCGACTCCACCTGCGATCCTTCGCAGCTTGCTTCCAAGACCGGCGACGACGCCACCAACGAGTTCGCAACCGGCAAGGCCGTCTTCTACCAGAACGGCTCTTGGGCCTACTCTGACCTCGTCAAGGCCGGCATGACCGACGATCAGATTGGCATGATGCCGATCTACATCGGTGTTGACGGCGAGGAGAACCAGGGCCTGTGCTCCGGCGGCGAGAACTACTGGTGCGTCAGTTCCCAGGCTTCCGAGGATGCCCAGAAGGCCACCGAGGACTTCATGTATTGGTGCGTCACCGCTGACACCCCGACCAG
>CABUQK010000058.1 GCA_902493615.1 uncultured Collinsella sp. | reverse complement strand
CGGCCTCGGGCAGGCTCAGGTTGGTCACGTCATCGACAATGCCGATGGTGAACTCGCGCTTGGGCTCGTCCTTCTTGAGCTCCTCGAAGACAGCGAACGCGGACGCGGGAGGCGTGTCCTTGCTGCCCAGGCCATAACGGCCGCCGACGACCTTGATGCCCGTCTTGCCGGCCTCGTAGAGAGCGGAGACGACGTCCTGGTAGAGCGGCTCGCCGATGGAACCCGGCTCCTTGGTACGGTCCATGACGGCGATCTTCTGGACGGTCTCGGGGAGAACGTCGACGAAGTGCTTGATGGAGAACGGACGGAACAGACGAACCTTGACCAGGCCGACCTTCTCGCCGTGGGCGTTGAGGTAGTCGATGACTTCCTCGAGCACGTCGCAGAAGGAGCCCATGCACACGACGACGCGGTCGGCATCGGGAGCGCCGTAGTAGTTGAACAGGCCGTAATCGGTGCCGAGCTTCTCGTTGATCTTCTTCATGTAGCCCTCGACGACGGCGGGAAGCTCGTCGTAGACCTTGTTGCAGGCCTCGCGGTTCTGGAAGAAGATGTCGCCGTTCTCGTGGCTGCCGCGGGTGTGCGGGTGCTCAGGGTTGAGCGCGTGGTCGCGGAAAGCCTGGACGGCGTCCATGTCGCACATCTCGGCCAGATCCTTGTAGTCCCACATGGCGACCTTCTGGATCTCGTGGCTGGTGCGGAAGCCGTCGAAGAAGTTAAGGAACGGGGTCTTACCCTCGATGGCGGCAAGGTGAGCCACCGGCGAGAGATCCATGACCTCCTGGACGTTGCCCTCGGCGAGCATGGCGAAGCCGGTCTGACGGCAGGCCATGACGTCGGAGTGATCGCCAAAAATGTTCAGGGCGTGGGAAGCGACGCAACGCGCGGAGACGTGGAAGACGCCCGGGAGCTGCTCGCCCGCGATCTTGTACATGTTCGGGATCATCAGGAGCAGACCCTGAGAAGCCGTGTAGGTGGTGGTCAGAGCACCGGCGCCCAGCGAACCGTGAACGGTACCGGCTGCACCTGCCTCGGACTCCATCTCGACGACCTTGACCGGGGTGCCGAAGATATTCTTGCGACCCTGGGCCGCCCACTGGTCGACATGGTCGGCCATCGGGCTGGACGGCGTAATGGGATAGATTCCCGCTACCTCGGTGTACGCATACGAAACATATGCGGCCGCCTCGTTGCCGTCCATAGACTTAAACTTACGCGCCATATACCCCTCTCCTCTCATATAGGTATACAGGCCCCGGCGATCGCCGGGATGTTGGCGTGATGGGATTTACGCTGTTGCTTCCAATCATCTGGCAGGCAGGCTCAGCAGCAGGTACGTGGCGTGGAGAGAAGACATGCCGAGGCGAGGGGCAGCTGATGCGCCCCACAGACCCGACCGCCCGTCTTGCACATGACCGAGCGCCGCAAAGGCCGCATGCCGGATGCTCCCGGGCACGCCCCGGCGATGGGAAGCGCCCGCAACGGAAATCCGCATGCGGGTTTATTGTACCCCGCCGTCAAGTGTAATTTCGGCAAATATAGGCGGGCGGTAAAGGTTTACCTCGGGTGACTGCCGGGAGCAAAATGATCCCTTGGGGACGGAGAGACCATTTGGCAGGACTGGCTAAAGGGCACCGAAGAGAATGGCGTAGGTAGTGGATTCGCCGAGCTTGAGCTCGTCGCCGGGATTGAGTTGGGCGGAACGGCCGGGCTCGACCTGAATGCAGACGCGCGTGGCCCCGTTTACCACCACGGTTCCGTTGGTGGACGACAAGTCCTCGACGTGCCAGATATTTTGAGCATCGCACCAGATATGGGCATGGCGGGCCGAGACATCGTCGCCGACGTCGGTAATATCGCCCTCACCAGTGGCCAGCGCGCCAATCTCAACACCCCGCTCACTCGGCTGAATCCAGCGCGGGGCGCTCACGACAAAACTGTTTTGCACGCGCAGCAAGCCCAAGGGGTGCGCCGGGGCGGGTTCGCGCTCGCCTGCGGTCATCGACATGCCAAGCGAACGCGGCGTGGATGTGCCTCCGCCACAGGTCGCGTGTGCGTAGTCGATGGCATAGTTCACCGAGGACCGCACATCCGCCGAACAACCGACGGCGACAAACAGCACCAGCACGGCCTCGGCGCGCTCGGCGGGCATGAGTTCCGCCGCCTGGGACAGGCGATCGAGCGCGTTGCGATAGAGATTCGTGTCCTGGTGGCACTCTTCGAGCGCGCGTACCATCGGTTCACCTGCAGGACCGCACACCATATTGATCACAGCCGTGGAGTCCATGGGATTGCGCTGGCGCAGGGCCAGTTGCGACATAATACGCGCAGCCGAGGTACCGTATTCGGCAAAGTAGCGCTGCTGAAGCGTGCCGACCGGCGCGCGAACGATAAAGCGGGAAACCCAAGAGCGATCGGCGGCTCGGCTCTGCGGGCTGCGGCCGTCGGCGAGCGGACGGGACGAAAGCACCAAGCCGCACAGCTCGATATGGCTCAGATGCGCCGCGCGCTTAAAGATGTCAAACATGGCCCCGCATGGGGTGAGCTCAACTTGAGATGCCATGACCTAGGCCTCCTTAGTCGTAGAAATAGAATCGGACGATACTTCGACAGGTCCGCCAAAAGTACGGGCAGCTGCGGCTCCACCGGCAAGCGGAGTCGCCATCTGGGCTTTTGTGCGTCGCGGTGCCGAAACGGGAAGTTCAAAGGCAAAGCCCATCGCAAGCAAAAACCACGTAAGCGTATAGGTTGCAACCAGAGCGGCAACAAAGCCGCCCATCACGGCGCGTTGGGAAAATACGCTACATGCAGCCACAACCAGCACCGGAACCTCGCAGGCAGAAAGCGCAAGCACACCCTGCAGGAAGCCCGAGCGCCGATCGCGCGCAAGCGCCCCCGCGGCAACGCCGGCTATGCCTGGCAGCGCCAACGCCAGTGCGGCAATAATACCCGGTAGCGACCCAGACCACACGAGCGATCCCAAAGTCGCCGTCACGCGAGCGCCCGACGCCAGCAGCGCGGCCGAAACCACGATCACAGCCCAAACCACGCCACAGACGACCGTCGCGCCGACCATCAGCGCGCGACGAACCGCGCGGCCAGACGCATCCATGGGGCACGGCGTGAGCGGCTCGCCGCGGAGCGAACGGCCGACATTTTGCGCATAGTGGTCACAAAACGCTGAGAGCGCCGCCTCGACCGCCGCCGGCTCGGGACGATCTTTTTGATGGCTGGACAGACAGGCCATCACCACGTCGAACAGCTGGGCATCGACAAACGCCAGCGCATCGCGTAGCTCTTCGGAATCCGGCTCAAGCCCTAGCTGCTGGGCCTGCTCGGCCGCGGCGAGCGCCACATCGGGCTCACGACGAAGCAGCTGAGTCAAATCACAACCGGGCGCATGGGCACCAATGGGATAGTCGGGCCGCGTGTCCATCTTGAGACGGTAGGGGCTCGCGATGTCGCGCGTCTTTTTGCGCGAACCCGAGGTGCCCGAAGTGCTCGGCGCGGCTTCGTATGGCGCGACGCCGGCAATGAGCTCGTAAACCGTGCTTGCCGCGGCATAGACGTCGATCGCCGGCGACATACGCAAAGCGCGCAGATCGGGAATATCGTCGGTGAGCATCTCGGGCGGGGCATAGGCAACCGTCGCGCGACGCAGCGTGGCATAGCGCTCGGTAAAGGATGCCTTGCCGCCGGTACCGGCCACGGCCGACGCAGGCTCAAGCGCCAGCGACGAGCCAAAGTCGATCAGGCACAGGCCAAAGGTGCCCTCGGCAAGCTGCCGGTCAAGCGGTAGACGCGCCGTGCGCACCATAATATTAGCGGGCGAGATATCGCGATGGACAAAGCCCTCACCCACCAGGCTCATACGGCAGAGCAGATCGAACAGGTCGCGACCCAGACGCGCCGCCACAAGCGGCGACAGGCGTCCGGCATCGTCCACGGCGAGTCGTAAACGCAAGCGGGCGAGCGTCTCGCCCTCGACCCATTCCATGACAATTGCAGGCACACCATCAACCTCGCCCCAGCCATAGAGGCGGGGAAAGCCCTTAAGGCCCGAAAGGGCGCGATGGCATTCATATTCCTCGCGAAATGCCGCCTTGAACTTGGCGACCAGCGCCTCGTGAGCGGCATCGTCGTCAAACTCATCGCGCGTCGGCAAGATGAGCTGCTTGAGTGCCACGGCCTCGCCTTGGGCGTTGACGGCACGCGTCACGCGGCCGATACCGCCACGGCGCATGGTGGCATCGTCGGCAAACAGCATCGTAAAACGACGCAGATAGGCAGGCAGTTCGTCCTGACCGAGCGCAATGGCCGGCTCAAACCCGTCGACACGCGCCAGGCGCAGGCCGACCATGGGATCGCGACCGAGCGATTGTGGTGTGGTGGATGCAAGATCGGTCATCATAGGGCAAGCGCCGCCACGTTATTGTTGAAGTTACCGAGCGCGACGTCATCATCGCCGTAATGGCCGACCCATTGACATAGGTTGGTGTAACAGCCCCACAGATTGGCATACTGCTGATACCACTTTGACCGGGGCGAGAATGTCTGACGACCGAACTCAGCTCGAATAACAAACATCTCCCCGACCAGGCTGTCGCACGGTCTGGGATCTCCCGTAGAGTTATAGGTCGAGACCACGTCATTGGCACGAGAAACATAGCCGTCGAGCATGTTGTACTTGGTCACAAGCCAACTGTGAATGCTCTCTTCTTCAGCAGCGGAAAGGCCACCGGAGTTTGCATCGTTGTCAGTGTTGCCGCCCGTCGAGCCGCCGTTTCCAGACCCTCCGGTAGAGGAACCCGGCCCAGAGCCGCCGCCCGAACTCGATGAATCCGAGCCGGAGCCAGAAGTATCCGAGCTACCGGGCTTTCCGGACTGCTGGGCGTCCTGCTCCTTTTGCTGCTCGACCTTATTCACCGTTGCCGCCACGCTATTGTTGGACAACCGATCGATGATCTTGGTGTTGGTGAGCACGATGGTTTTGCCATTGGCAAGCGTGACTTCGTTGTCCGGGGCCTCGGCGCCGTCCGCATCGTCGGTGCCAAAAACAATATGCGCGACCACACTTGCCCAAGCATATCCAGTCGTGGTGCCCAGATCACTTTTGACCTCATGCCCAACGCGCGGCTCGCGTGCGGCATGCGCCTGCATCATGGACGGCACGGTCATGCCATAGGCAGAAACGCCAGCTATGACCAGCACCAGCGAGCACGACAGCAGTGCGTGCGCCCGCGGTGCCAAGCCCAGTCGGCGTCGCATGCGCACCGCGGCGCCGCGCTTTATCTGAGTGCCACCGGGCCGCATGCGTTCTCCTCCAACAAAAACACGCCGCTCGGGAGCGGCGCATTCATTCGAATCCACATTTGAGTGTATCAGCGAACCCAAAAGGTTGCGCAACGAATGGGCAAATTAAGGATGCGAGCGGAAGCATCCATGCGATAAGCGGATACGAAGCATCTTTGTTGCACAACAAACTCACAGTCGCACGGGGAAATTATGACTACCCCGTGCGTCGCGAGGAAAACATACGGCAGGAGCAGGCTCGCCACCTAAATCGCGCGACGGGCCTCGATGGCGCGCCCAAGCGTAAGCTCGTCGGCATACTCCAGGTCGCCGCCCACGGGAAGGCCGCTTGCCAGACGCGATACCTCGACGCCCAGCGGCTTGATAGTGCGGGCCAGGTAGCTCGCCGTGGTCTCGCCCTCAATATTGGGGTTGGTGGCGATGATGACCTCGTGGATGTCCTCGTGGCCCAAGCGTGCCAGCAGCTCGCGGATGTGCAACTGCTCGGGACCAATCTTGTCCATGGGGCTGATCACACCGCCCAATACGTGGTAGAGGCCGTGGTAGCTGCCCGTGCGCTCAATCGCCTGGACATCGCGCGGCTCGCCCACCACGCAAATGCGAGTGGTATCGCGCATCGGGTCCTGGCAGATGGAGCACTCGTCGGCCGTGGCGTAGTTAAAGCAACGGCTGCAAAAGTGGACCTCCTGCTTGACCTCCAGGATGGCCTTGGCCAGGCGGCGGGCCTCCTCGGCGTCGGCCTCCAACAGGTAATAGGCGATGCGCTGGGCCGACTTGGGACCAATGCCCGGCAGACGGCCCAGCTCATCGAGCAGTTTTTGCAGACTGTGATTCGCACTCATATATATGTGTGTCTTAGAACGGCATGCCCGGGATGTTGAGGCCGCCGGTGATGGCGCCCATCTGCTTGTTGGCGAGCTCGTTGACGCCGCGGACGGCCTCGTTGACGGCAGCCATGATCATGTCCTGCAGCATATCGACGTCCTCGGGATCGAGGGCATCGGGATCGATGGTGAGGTTGACGAGCTCCATCTCGCCGTTAACGGTCACCTTGACCATGCCGCCGCCGGCAGAGGCGTCGACGGTCTGGGACTTGAGATTCTCCTGCGCGGCGGCAAGCTGCTCCTGCATCTTGCGAGCCTGCTTCATCATCTGCTGCATGTTCATACCGGCCATGATGGCTCCTTTACGTGCGGCCGCGCGACAAGCTGCAAGGGCAGTCGGAGCACGGCGGGACTTTCAAACTCAAAAATCGTACCACGGCGCGGGGCAAGCAAGCGGGGCGGACACACTACCTCAGTCGATATACATGTCCTGGAGTGCAAGCCGCGCCCAAAGATTATGCAAAGTTGAATAATTCGCATCTGCATAATATTGAAAGCTAAATCTTGTAGAGCCGGAATCCGACATTTTCCGCGTACCACTAAATGGCTAAATGCCGAGCCACTACTCGAGGCGGCGCACATGGCGGCAGGGTATAATTTGATTGTCATAGATAGCAATTTGGAGGTGCCCCATGAATGCCCCCGACGCGCTCCAAAACATCCGCTCAAAACACCCCGTTGCATATGCGGTTCTCTATCTCTTTGTCGGCTGGACATTGCTGGTTGTCATCACCCATGCTATAGCCTTTGGAGCAGAGCTGCTGATAGCCAGCTCGGACCAGCCCGTCGTCAAATGGGAGACGACCGATGAGTGCACCGACGGAACCCGAACCGTTTACTACAACAGCCCGTCCCTCTACCAAGAGTTCAAGGTCAAGATAAAGGACTCCAAGATTGTCGATGCCGAACCAGGCGCTTTCTTGACAATCGGAGCAACCCTCAACGCCGAGCAAGTCGAGTACACGGACAGCTATGCGGCGTATCGTATCGACCTCAGCATCCTAGGCCGACCGTCGCGTACCTGCCTGCTCGAATGCGAGATACGCGGCACCACGTTGCACATGTCCGAAATACAGATGCGCCCGGGCAAAGGGTTCTCTTCTTGAGCAGTATACCCGCCTGCGCAGCTACTCCACCGGTTTGAAGATGGTGGCCTGGCCGAAGACGTTGCGGATGAGGGCTTTGGCCTCGTCCTCGGTCTGCGGAATGCTCGGGGCTGCACCCTGATGGCCGAAGGGGCTGCCCGCACCGGGGTTGGACTCCCAGGGAGCTGCAGGAGCGCCCTCCTCTTTGGGGGCAGTTGCAGCGGACTTGGGCGCGGACGCCGCACCCGGCACGTCGAACGGAGGCAGATCGTCCCCGCTCGCATCGACAGCGAAGCCGCCGACCATAGCGTCGTCGTAGGGCACCTGCTCGGATTCCCACGGCGCGGACTGCGCGACAGGCTGAGCCTTGGGGGCAGCCGAGCGCTCGGGCGCACGAGGTGCGGGCTCGGTCGGGAGCTTACCCGTGGCAGGAGCGCCGGCGGGGTTGTCGGAGCGTAGCCAGGGGGCTTTGCCCAGGTCAGACGACTTGGGCGCGGGCGAGACGGGCTTGGGCGCGGGGATCGGAGCAGCCGGTTTGGGCGCAGCGGGTTCAGGCGCCGACGGGGTCGGTGCCGCTACCGGCGCCGCTTTTGGCTGCGTCGCGCTGGCGCTCGAGGATGCAGGGGGCACCGAGGACACGGGTTGCGGGTCCGCAGATGCCGCAGCCCGTGCAGATGGAGAATGCTCCTCATGTTGAGGAGCCGGCGTGCCACCCCCATCCAGGACATAGTCGACGGCACGACGACCGAAGACCGCGCAGACCGTCGGCAGGACCACCGACTGCGTATCGGCGCGACCGAGCATCTTAATGGCAAAAGTCGAACCCGCGGGGAACGAGACCGTGAGCTTGGAGCCGTCGTCGGCCGTGGCGCGGGCGTTGAGCAAAAGCCCTGCGTAGGAAGCCTGACGCGCCTTGACACGCTCGACAACCTCGGCCCATTTGCGCTGCAGCTCTCCGGCATCCTCGACCGCGGGCGTCTCGGCGGCACCGGCGGCGGCAACCTGGGCGGCGTTGTTGGACTGGGGCTTAGGTGCCGGAGCGGTGGCAGGCGCGGGGGCCGCAACGGGCTGAGACGCAGGCGCTGCAGGCTTGGAGGCTGACACGGACGCAGAACGGGGCGCAGGCTGGGCAGTCGGAACAGCAGCTCCGCGGTCCCAAGGCATGCCACCCTGGCGCGCGGACGTAGCAGCAGGGGCAGCGGATGCCGCCGGAGCGGCAGCACGGGCGCCCGAAATGAGCGTCGGCTGTTGGGCAGCAGCGGGTACGGATGCTGCAGGCGCGGCGGCCTGAGCAGCAGCCACGCTCGCCGGCACGGCGCCGTTGGCAACCATGGCCTCCAGACGTGCCACGCGCTCGGCCAATGCCTCAATCGTTAAATCAGCCTCGGGACGCGCCAGACGCGTGCAGGCAATCTCGAGCACCAGGCGCACGTCGCTCGCGCCCCTTATCTCCAGTGCGGCATCGTCGAGCACTGTCAGCACACGAGCCAGGCGGTCGGCAGGATGCTCGCCAAAGGCAGCGGCCTCGGCAGCAAGCGCCTCGGCCTGCTCGGAGCCGCCCTCAAACAACTCGGCACGGGCACCGGCAACGCAGGCAACATACACGTCGCGCACGTGCGCCACCAGGTCGCGCGTCAGCTCCAGCAGATCGTTACCTTCCTCGACCTGCGCGCGAATAAGCCCATACAGCTCGGCAACATCGCGATCGGCAATGGCGCGGGAAAACTCGCCCAAAATCTGGTCCGAAACCTCACCTAAAAGCGAGCGGGCGTCGTCCGCATGCACAGAACCGTTGCCAAAGACGCTCAGCTGCTCCAGCGTGGACAACGCGTCGCGCATGCCGCCCTTGGCATGGCGCGCCACGATAGCCAGCGCCTCATCGTCGTAATCGAAGCCCTCCTGCTCGCACGCGTATGCCAGGCGACGCTCGATATCCTCGTTGCCGATGCGGTGGAAATCGAAGCGCTGGCAGCGTGAGAGAATGGTCTCCAGAATCTTTTGCGGGTCGGTGGTGCACAGCACAAAGATCACGTGTGCCGGCGGCTCCTCGAGCGTCTTGAGCAGCGCGTTAAACGCCGCCGTTGTGAGCATGTGGACCTCGTCGATGATATAAATCTTGTACTTGCCGCGCACCGGGGCAAAGTTGACGGAGTTGATGATTTCCTCGCGCACATTGTCCACGCCCGTGCGGGAGGCGGCATCGAGCTCGTAGACATCGGGGTGGTTACCCTCGGCAATGAGCTCGCACTCCTCGCAAGTACCGTCGGGCATGCAGCCGCTTGCACCCTCGGCGCGCGCCGCCTCCGCATTGCGGCACAGCAGCGCCTTGGCCAGGATGCGCGCCATGGTGGTCTTGCCCGTGCCGCGCGGTCCGCAGAACAGGTAGGCGTGGGACAGGCGCCCCTCGGTGATGGCGTGCTCGAGCGTCGAGACGATATGCTGCTGGCCCACCACGGAGTCGAAGGTGAGCGGGCGATACTTTCGGTACAACGATTCCATGGGTGCTCCCCCGGGTATACTGAGTCTTGTTGCCGCGGCGGCCATGCGGTCGCACGGCATACTGCATTCCATAATACCCGTACGGCGAGCCCGCCGCGATAGGAGTCCAAAGAGCATGGCAGACGCAGAGAGCAACCTCGTCCCCTCCGAAGCAGCCGACCAGGTCGAGGTCGCGCTCGAGGAGCAGGCCGCAGCCGACGACGGCATCCTGTACCTCAACGAGTACCAGTACGAAAACGACCTGGTCACCGACTTCGCCCGCCTGGTCGCCTCGCCCAGGCGTCGCGGCTCGCTGTATGTCGCCGCGGCAATTGCCGCGCTCATCGGCATCGGCATGCTGGTAGCCGGCGGCAACTGGATCAAGTTTGGCGTCGTCCTGATCGTGTTCGGCGCCTTTTTGGCCTGGTGGAGCAAAAACCTGCACCACACCCTCGCCCGCGACTTTATCGACGCCGTTGAGGCCGACGAGTCCATGGGTGGCCGCTATCGCCGCGTCGCCGCCAACGAGGACGGCCTGATGGTATGGGGCAAGAGCGGCAAGTCGCAGTTCTTCCCGTTTGAAAAGCTCGACCACGTGCTCGACGGCGAGCGCATCTTTGTGGCCATGTTCGCCGACCAGGGCGTGACGATCCCTAAGGACACCTTTGTCCGCGGCGATGCCGAGCAGTTCGGTCCCTTCCTTAAGGCGCGCATCAACAAAAAACTCCGCATCGAGACCAAGAAGAAGAAAATGAAGGCCGAGAAGGCCGCCGCCGAGGCCAAGCAGGGCGACAAGCCCCAGGAGGCCAAGGGCAAGCAGCGCAAGCAGAAGAAGAACAAGAAGAATCGCTAGGCCGGACGCAGGGTCCAGACCCCAGACGGAGCTTAAATTGAATGTCGCCCATCTGCGCGTGCTACACTAGCAGCATCTATGCCACCGCGAACGGCTCGGCCCCGCGCCCGCCGCTCGCAAACGAACTTTAAACGCACGAGGGTTGGCCATGCCGCTTTTCTCGCAACATACCGCCCGGTTCTCGCCGGACGTTCCTTTGGAGGGCACCAGCTCTCGCGAGCTGCTCAAGCGGTACCAGCCGCTCGAGACACTTGCGACCGGCGGTTTTGGCTCCATCGAGATCTGCCGCGACACGCACCTGCGCCGCCGCGTCGCCATTAAGCGCATCCCCCTTATTAACGGTGTCGGCATGCCCGCCAGCGACATCATGGATGTCCTGCGCGAGGCGCACACTGCCGCCATGCTTCAACATCCCAACATCGTGCAGGTCATCGACTTTACGCACGACACAGCCTATGCCTACCTGGTTATGGAATATGTCGATGGCATGTCGCTGGCCGAGTTTTTGCACCGCGTGGACGGTCACTCACTTACCTTTGACGAGGCCGCGGCCATTGCCGATGCCCTAGGCCAGGCGCTCACCTTCGCCCATAGTAATGGCGTACTCCACCTGGACATTAAGCCCGCCAACGTGCTCATCGACCACTCGGGCAATGTAAAGCTCACCGACTTTGGCATGGCGCGACTGTCGTCCGCCGGTGGCTTTGGCGGCTCGCGCGGCGGCACCATCGGCTACATGCCGCCCGAGCAGCTCGATATCGAGACCGGCACGGTCGATGAGCGCGCCGATGTCTTTGCCCTCGCCTGTGTAATCTATGAGGGCCTGTGCGGCAGCGCTCCCTTTATGGCGGCCACGCCCGCCGACTCGCTCGACCGCATCATCGGCGGCGCCACCTATCCCAGCGAGCTGATACCGCACTTTCCCCCGGGAGCCGAGGCCGCGCTCATGAGCGCGCTCTCCCCCATGCCGCAGGACCGCCCCAGCAGCATCGAGGCATTTTGCGACCAGCTCCTTGCCGGTCTGGGCAGCGTACGCGAGGGCCGTCGCAGCCTGGAACAAATGGTTGGCGAGCTTTCGGATGACGAGCAGGAGCTCGACGATATCGAGCCGTCGCACTACGAGGACGAAGCCATCGAGGTCGACCCCGCACTTGGCTGGGCGGGCACGCGCTGGAGCCATGCGCGCGACTACACCATGCGCGCTATCTCGGCGCTGGCGTGCGGCACCTTTAGCTTTTTGCTGATGCAAACGGCCGGAGTCGCGACGCTTCCCGGCCTGGTCATTGCGGCTATCGCGATCGGAGCGGCGGCTGGCCTGGCCCCCCAGATCGGCTCGGCCATCTCGGCTGTGGGCTTTTTGGTGCTCATGGCCAACGCCACCATGCAGGCGCAGGGCATCCTGTCGATGCTGCCGGTCGCGGTGATCTTTGCCGCTGCCATGTCCGGTTGGTGGATCGCCTGGGGTCGCACCGAGGCTGCCGCGAGCGCCGCGCTCACCTGTGCACTCGCGCTTGGCTGTCTGACCGGCAATACCTTCCTGGCAGCTGGGGTCGCCGGCGGCGTCGCGTCATTTTGGCTCGGCCCGGCAAGCGCCGCCGCGGCAACGGGCATGGGCGCGCTTTTTGCCCGTCTGGCCACGGTCGCGCTTTCAGCCGGAGGCGTGCTGGGGCTCGGTAACGTTGCCGCAGCGCTGGGAGACCCGCTCCTTTGGGCTGCCTTTGGGCTGGTCGCGGCAACTGCCGCAGCGTCATCCGCGCTGCTCAATGCCCATGCCAAGCGTGCCGATCAGGGCTCAAACCTTGCCGCAATCGCCGCCATCGCTGTCACCGGCATCGGCTGCGCAGCGGCGTCCTGTCTTGCACACCATATGGAAATTGCCAGCCTTGCAGTCGCGCTCATCGCCAAGGCGGCGGTTGCGGGAATCCTATCCTCTATAATCGTTGGGATATGCCTATATTTGCTCGGATACCAAAGAACCTATACGGAGAGTGATCTTTCGTGAACTTCCTGAACATCTTCGAGGACCACGTGGCCGGCATCTTCGGTGCCACCCGTGCCCCGTTCTCCTTTAAGAAGCTTGCCAAGCAGGCCGCTCGCGACATGGAGGATCAGACTCTGGTGATCAACGGCGTCAACACGGCGCCGGCACTCTATACCATCCTTATCGCCGCCGACGACGATCCCATGCTCGCCCCGTTCTACCCCGAGCTTTCGCGCGAGGTCCGCGAGTTCGTGAAGGCGCAGGCCGAAAAGCGCCGCTATGTCTTTGTCGGCGAGCCCCTCGTGCGCTTTATGATCGATCCGCAGCTGCGCGCCGGCAAGTTCTCGGTCTTTGCCGAGAACGTCGATGCCCCCACGCTCGGCCGCCTGTACGAAGAAGAGCGCGCCTATCAAAACGGCCTGGGCCAGAACAACTCCGCGGCAAG
>CABUQK010000057.1 GCA_902493615.1 uncultured Collinsella sp. | reverse complement strand
TCCAAGGGATAGCGATGCCACCACACGGCACCACGGGACAGCACGGGGCGCGCATCGCGATCGGCAATACGGTACGTATATGTACGTGAACGCGCGTCAAAGCGTGCAGAAAAGCCCTTACGGGCCCTGTAGACCTCGTTTATGGCGATATCTTTAGGCAGCAGGGCATCCATAGCCCGCAGCCACCTACGGCGCGTAAGGGCGAGCTCAGCGTCCGTTACGGGCACGCTGATGTACTGAGCCACGGCATGCACGCCGGCATCGGTACGACCTGCGCACGTCAGATCGATCGGACGGCGAAGCAGCGTCTCGATGGCTCGACGCAGCTCACCCGCAACCGTCGTCTGTCCCGGCTGCTCGGCAAATCCGCTATACGACGAGCCATCATAGGCCACGCGAAATACGAGCGTGGCGTCAAGCTCGGAAATCGAATTGAAATCAGACGGCGCAGTCATGGGCGCTCCCAACAAACAAGTAACGGTATCGCGACAAAAAAAGAGGGATACGCGAACGTACCCCTCGAATATAGCCTATGCAGACGGAATGTCTACTCAGCGGTCTCCTCAGCAGGAGCCTCCTCGACAGCCTCGACCTTCTTGGGAGCAGCGGCCTTCTTGGGGGCCGGAGCAGCCTTCTTGGCCTTAGGCGTGCAAGGCTCGGTGACGAGCTCCATGATAACGATGGGAGCGTTGTCGCCCTTGCGGTTGCCGAGCTTCATGATGCGGGTATAACCGCCGTTGCGGTCCTGCCACATGCCCTGGGCAGCCTTGTCGAAGATCTCGGCAACGAGCTGCTTATCGCCGAGCTTGGCGATAGCCAGACGACGAGAGTGCAGGTCGCCCTTCTTGGCCCAAGTGATGATCGGGTCGACGACCGAACGCAGCGCCTTAGCGCGGGTCTCGGTGGTCTTGATGCGGTCGTTCTCGAAGAGGGCCTTAGCAAGGCTCTTCTTCATGGCCTTGGTGTGGCTCGCATCGGTGCCGAGCTTCAGGCCCTTCTTAACGTTGTGACGCATGGTCTAGTTTCTCCTCAAATATGCGAAGCATTAAGCCTTCAGGCTCAGGCCCATGGACTCAAGCTTGTCCTTCACTTCCTCGATCGACTTAACACCGAAGTTACGGATGTTGAGCAGATCGTTCTCCGAGAACTCAACGAGCTGACGGACCGAGTGAATGCTGGCGCGCTTAAGGCAGTTGTAGGAACGGACGGAAAGGTCCAGATCCTCGATCTGCTTGTCCAGCTCAGCGTTGTCGTTGGTGACCTCGGGAGCGAAGATCGAAGCCTCCTCCTCGACCTCGGGGGTCTCGGCAAGGTTCATAAAGGCGGCCATATGCTGGTTGATGATATTGGCAGCCTGGACCACGGCGTCGCGCGGGGCGATGGAGCCGTTGGTCTCGATCTCGAGGACAAGGCGGTCGTAGTCGGTGTGCTGACCGACACGGCAAGCCTCAACGAGCTTGGCGCAACGGGAAACCGGCGAGTACAGCGAGTCGACGTGGATCACACCGATGGGATCGTTGTCGCGCTTGTTGGCCTCGCCAGAAACATAGCCGCGACCATAGCCGATGCGCATGCTCATGGTGAGATGGCCACCCTCGGTGAGCGTAGCGATGTGCTGCTCGGGGTTAACCAGCTCAAACTCGGACGGAATAAAGAAGTCCGCACCGGTGACCTCGCAGGGGCCGTCAACCGAGATGGTGGCGGTCGCCTCGTCGGTCGTGCCGAGAGCCCTGAAGACAAGACCCTTGACATTCAGGACGATGTCGGTGACATCCTCGACCATGTTAGGGATGGTCATGAACTCGTGCTGCGCACCATCGATCTGAATAGCCTCGACGGCGGCACCCTCGAGCGAGGACAGAAGAACGCGACGAAGGGAGTTACCCAGCGTATCGCCGTAGCCACGCTCGAGCGGCTCGACGGAGACACGAGCAGACGTCTCGTTGATCTCTTCGACCTGAACCTGAGGCCTAATGAATTCTGACATGTATTACCTCCAGCCTCAGCAGCCCGGATGGACTACTTAGAGTAGAGCTCGACGATGAGCTGCTCGTTGATATCACCGCTGATCTGCTCACGCGTCGGCAGAGCGAGCACGTTACCAGACAGCTTCTCGATATCGACCTCGAGCCAGCCAGGGACCTCAAAACGCTCGGAGGAAATCAGGGCCTCCTTGATGGGGAGGAGGTCACGGAACTTCTCGCCGACAGCGACGACATCGCCGGCCTTGACGCGGTAGGACGGGATGTCCACGCGCTTGCCGTTCACGGTGAAGTGACCGTGACGGACGGACTGACGAGCCTCTTTGCGGGTGCGGGCGAAGCCAAGACGGAAGACGACGTTGTCGAGGCGAGACTCAAGGATGATCATGAGGTTCTCACCGGTGACGCCGTTCATCTTGCGGGCCTTGTTGAAGTAGCCGTGGAACTGCTTCTCCAGAACGCCATAGATGAACTTGACCTTCTGCTTCTCGCGCAGCTGCATGCCGTACTCAGATTCCTTGCGACGGCGCTTGGGCTGACGGATAGATTCCTTCTTGCTGCTGTAACCGAGCTCAGCGGGATCAATCCCGAGCTGACGGCAGCGCTTAAGAACAGGAGTCCTGTCGATTGCCATATTGATACGATCCTTTCAGTTACACGCGGCGACGCTTCTTGGGGCGGCAGCCGTTGTGCGGAATGGGGGTCTTGTCCTGGATGCTCGAGACCTCGAGGCCAGCAGCCTGGAGGGAGCGGATGGCGGTCTCACGACCGGAGCCGGGGCCCTTGACGAAGACGGAAACCTTCTTCATACCGTGCTCCATGGCCTGCTTGGCAGCAGCCTCGGCAGCCATCTGGGCAGCGAACGGCGTGGACTTACGGGAGCCCTTGAAGCCCACCTGGCCAGCCGACTTCCAGGAAATGACGTTGCCCTGGGGATCGGTGATCGAAACGATCGTGTTGTTGAACGTAGAACGAATGTGAGCCTGGCCCACGGAAATGTTCTTACGGTCCGCGCGCTTCAGACGGGCAGCGCGAACGTTCTTCTTAGCAGTAGCCATCTATCTAGCGCTCCTTATTTCTTCTTCTTAGCACCGATCTGACGCTTCGGGCCCTTGCGGGTACGAGCGTTAGTGTGGGTGCGCTGGCCGCGGACCGGGAGGCCCTTGCGGTGACGAAGGCCGCGGTTGCAGCCGATGTCCATAAGGCGCTTGACGTTCTGGTTGCGCTCACGGCGGAGGTCGCCCTCAACCATGATCTGGTTCTTATCGATATAATCGCGGATGGCGTTAACCTCATCCTCGGTGAGGTCCTTAACGCGCGTATCCACGTTAACGTTGCACTCGACGCAGATCTTCGTCGCAGTGGTGCGGCCGATGCCGTAAATGTAGGTCAGACCGATCTCAACGCGCTTCTCACGCGGGAGGTCGACACCATTAATACGGGCCAACGTAGTCTCCTCTCTTAACCCTGACGCTGCTTATGACGGGGGTTCTCGCAAATGACGAGGACCTTGCCATGGCGCCTAATGATTTTGCACTTATCGCACATCTTCTTGACCGAAGGACGTACCTTCATCGTTCTTCCTTTCGGTAGCGCTCAAACTACTTCCCTACTATCTACTCGCCCAGCCGCAGGCGTTTAAAACTATGGCTGGTCTTCACACACAATCCGACCGTAGGTTGAGCTAAGCCTGCAGCCGGAAATGGAGTGCGTGTATGCGTGCCGCTATTTATAGCGATAGGTGATGCGGCCGCGGGTCAGGTCGTACGGGGAAAGCTCCACGACAACCCTGTCACCGGGGAGAATGCGGATGTAATTCATTCGGATCTTGCCAGAAATGTTGCACAGAACCGAATGACCGTTCTCGAGCTCAACCTTAAACATGGCGTTGGGCAGCGGCTCTTTTACCGTACCCTCGAGCTCAATTGCGTCTTCCTTCTTCACAAGCAATCATCTTTCTCTAGAAAACGACAGCGATTGAGTATTCTACAACACGTATGCACGCATCGTAATAACTTCGTAATGGCTCCACAACTAAGTGGAACTTGTTACATTTGAAATGTAAAACAAAGCCGTTCCCTGATGCCCAAGATCGCCTTGAAATGAGAAGGCATAGACCTTGGGGTCATGCCTTCGAAATTGAAAGGCGAGGTTGGGCATCAGGGGGCGGCGACTTTTACATTTCTCCGCCTTGGAGCGAACACCAAGCACCTTGGGCATCCGTGGTGAGAATCACCGGACCGTCATTGGTAATGGCGACGGTGTTCTCATAGTGCGCGGCGGGCAGGTGGTCGTTGGTCGTAACAATCCAACCGTCGGAGCCCGTGCTTACATGGTTGGAACCCATCGTAACCATCGGCTCGATGGCAATGACCATGCCGGCCTGGAGGCGAACGCCCCTCCCCTTCTTTCCATAGTTAGGAACGTTGGGGTCCTCGTGCATCACGCGGCCAATGCCATGGCCTACATAATCACGAAGCACACCGTAACCGTGAGACTCGGCGAGGGACTGAACGGCATAACCGACGTCCCCGATATGGTTACCGGGAACAGCCTGCTCGATGGCAGCCTTAAGGCAATCGCGCGTGACCTCGCACAAAGCCTTGGCTTCGGGCGTGGGGGTGCCGACGAAAAACGTCCAAGCGTTATCGCCGACCCAACCGTCGACAACGGCTCCCGTATCGATGGAGATGATATCGCCATCGCGCAGGATCATGTCGGGGTTGGGAATACCGTGGACCACGGCATCGTTGATCGATGCGCAAATGGTCCCCGGGAACCCGCCGTAACCCTTAAAGGCCGGGGTGCCGCCATGCATGCGGATAATCTGCTCCGCGAGCTGATCGAGCTCAAAGGTGGAAACGCCGGGGCGCACCATGGCTCCAACGTGGCGGAGCGCCATCTTAGATAGCGCTCCTGCCTTCTTCATCTGCTCGATTTGCGTTGCAGACTTAATCTTGATCATAGACCGAGAGCCTCTTTGACATCCCCGTACACGGTCTCGCGAGCCTGGTCACCGTTGACCGACTTGAGCAGACCCTGGCCACGATAGTAGTCGACGAGCGGGCTCGTGGACTTCTCGTAGACGTCGAGACGGTTCTTGATGGTCTCGGGCTTGTCGTCGTCGCGCTGATACATCTCGCCACCGCACTTGGGGCAGGTAGCATCGGCAGCAGTGCCGGTGTAACCGCAGGCGCGGCAGGTGCGACGCGAAGACAGACGATCGATAATGACCTCGGGGGCCACATCGACCAGAAGGGCGCAATCGATCTCGCGACCCATGGCGGAGAGCTCGGAATCGAGCGTCACAGCCTGGGCGGTGTTGCGCGGGAAGCCGTCGAGGATGAAGCCCTGCTGGGCGTCATCGGCGGCAAGGCGCTCCTTGACAAGGTCGATCACGAGCTGGTCGGGAACGAGCTCGCCAGCGTCCATGTACTTCTTAGCCTGAATACCAAGCTCGGTGCCACCCTTGACGGCAGCACGCAGCAGGTCGCCCGTGGAAATATGGGCGACGCCAAACTCGGCGACGAGCTCCTGTGCGACGGTGCCCTTACCGGCACCCGGAGCTCCGAGCAATACGAGGTTCATGAGCAATCCTCCTCTAGCCTATTTAAAGAATCCATCGTAATCATACATCTTGATCTGGCCTTCGAGCTTATCGACCGTGTCGAGCACGACGCCGACCATGATGAGGATGGACGTGCCGCCAAATGCCTGGATCAGATGGTTACCCGTGAAGGAGAAGATGATCGAAGGCACGATGGCGATGAGCGCCAAAAAGACAGCGCTAGGAAGCGTGATCTTGTTGAGCGCGTTCTTGATGTAGGCCGCGGTAGCCCTACCCGGACGCACGCCCGGAATAAAGCCGCCCTGCTTCTTAAGGTTATCGGCCGTGTCATCGGGGTTGAACACCATGGAGGTGTAGAAGTACGCGAAGAACACGATGAGGACAACGTTAAGCACCCAGTTGAGCCAACCGGTCGAAAGCGCGGAGGCAACTGCCTGAATCCAGCCGATGCCGGGGAAGAACACGGCAATCTGAGCGGGGAAGTACAGCAGCGCCGAAGCGAAGATGATCGGCACGACACCCGCGGTGTTGACCTTGATGGGCAGGTAGGTGGTCTGGCCACCCATCATGCGACGGCCCACGACGCGTTTGGCGTAGGAGACCGGGATGCGGCGCTGGCCGCGCTCAAGGAAAACAATCAGCGGGATAACCAGCAAAATGATGGCGCAGATGATCACCATGGTGATGATGCCACCGGCATTGCCCTCGGTGCTGGAGAAGATAGCCTGCGGCAGGCCGGCCATGATGTTCGCAAAGATGATCAGCGACATGCCATTGCCGATACCGCGCTGGGTGATGAGCTCACCAATCCACATGATCAGCATGGCGCCCGCAGTGAGCGTGCCGACGATCATGAGGTCGAAGATGATCTCGGGAGCGCCGGCGCCATTGAAGCTGATGTCGAAGCTCTTAAAGAGGAAGAGGTAACCCACGGAGTTGAGGATTGCCAGAGCCAGGGTGAGGTAACGCGAATACTGCGTGATCTTGGTCTGACCGACCTCGCCCTCGCGGGCAAGCTCATGCAGGGAAGGCACAACGGCCTGGAGCATCTGG
This sequence comes from uncultured Collinsella sp., assembly GCA_902493615.1. Classification (GTDB taxonomy): domain Bacteria; phylum Actinomycetota; class Coriobacteriia; order Coriobacteriales; family Coriobacteriaceae; genus Collinsella. The sequence continues at coordinate 6,815 of CABUQK010000057.1, read as the reverse complement.
AGGATGATCGAGCTGGTGATGTAAGGCATGATGCCCAGCGAAAACACCGACACATAGCTCAACGCGCCGCCAGAGAAAAGATTCAGGAGGGCCATAGCACCTGCGGCGACCGAATTGTTATCGGTCGAGAAAAGGCCCAGCATCCCCTGGAAGGGAATGCCGGGCACAGGAACGTGCGCACCAATGCGGTACACGACGAGCATAGCTATGGTAAAAAGAATCTTTTCGCGCAATTCTTTGATGCGGAAAGCATTCTTAAGACCATTTAGCACGGCAGCTCGACCTTTCCGCCGGCGGCCTCGATCTTGGCCTGCGCAGAAGCGCTGACCTTGTCGACCTTGACCGTGAACTTCTTGGTGAGCTCACCATTGCCGAGCACCTTGACGGGCTCGAACTCGCTCTTGGTGATGCGAGCGGCCTTAAGAGCGGCACCGTCGATCACAGCGCCGTCCTCGAACTTACGCTCGAGACGCTCAACGTTAACGGCGGTGTACTCGATACGACGGGGGTTGCGGAAGCCCGGAAGCTTGGGCAGGCGCATAGCCAGCGGAGTCTGGCCACCCTCGAAGCCGGCACCCTTGGTGCCGCCAGAGCGGGAACCCTGGCCCTTCTGGCCGCGGCCAGAAGTGGTGCCGTGACCCGAAGAATTGCCACGGCCGACGCGCTTACGGTTCTTGGTGGAACCGGGCGCGGGAGTAAGATCGTGAAGCTGCATTTGCTACTCCTCTACAATCTCGACAAGGTGCTTGACCTTGAAGATCATGCCGCGGACGGACTCGTTGTCAGCAATCTCGCGAACCTCGCGGATCCTGTGGAGACCGAGGGCACGGACAGTACGGACCTGGTCCTGCTTGCAACCATTGGTGCTGCGGACCTGCTTGATCTTGATGGTGTCAGCCATGCTTAGTTCTCCTTACCGACGAACATCTCGGAGACCGTCAGGCCACGGCGAGCCGCGACGTCCTCAGGGCTGGAGAGCTCCTTGAGGCCCTCGACGGCAGCCTTGATGATGTTGAGGCCGTTGTCGGTACCGAGGGACTTGGACAGGACGTTCTTGATGCCAGCAAGCTCAAAGAGGGGACGCACAGCGCCGCCGGCGATAACGCCGGTACCCTCGACAGCGGGCTTGATGATGATGCGGCCGGCACCAAAGTGGCCGAGAACCTCGTGCGGGATGGTGCCCTGCTCGGTCACCGGCACGTGGAACATGTTCTTCTTGGCATCGAGAGACGCCTTGGAGATGGCCATGGGCACCTCAGCGGACTTGCCCATGCCAACGCCGACGTTGCCCTTGCCGTCGCCAACGACGACGAGAGCGACGAGGCTCATGCGACGACCACCCTTGACGGTCTTCGACACGCGGTTGATGTAAACGACGCGCTCCTCGAACTCGGAGGCCTCGCGCTGCTGCTTCTGATTACGAGCCATGTGCTACATACCTCCTAGAACTCGAGACCGGCGGCACGAGCACCGTCGGCGAGGGCCTTGACGCGGCCATGGTAGATACGGCCACCGCGATCGAAGGCGACCTTGGTGATGCCGGCCTCGATGGCGCGCTTGCCAACGAGCTGACCGACCTTCTCCGCAGCCTCCTTGTTCGAGGTGTGGGTGCCCTTGAACTCGGCCTCGAGGGTCGAGGCAGAGACGAGCGTCAGGCTGGAGCCCTTGCTGTCGTCGATGATCTGGGCATAGATGTTGGCGTTAGTACGGGTCACGCGAAGACGCGGACGCTCGGAGGTACCCGAGACCTTGCCGCGAACACGACGCTGACGACGCTTGAGGCCTTCCAGCTTCGCCTTATGCTTGTTCATACGTAAACTCCTAAAAAGGTTGATCTTGCCAGCACCTGACGGGGTGCTGGTCTTATGCGAGTGAGTCGGTTACGACTACTTGGCGGCCTTACCCAGCTTGCGGCGGATGTGCTCGCCAACGTAGTGGATACCCTTGCCCTTGTAAGGCTCGGGAGGACGATGGCCGCGGATCTCAGCGGCGATCTGACCGACCTGCTGCTTGTTGATACCCTTGACGTTCACGTGGGTGTTGTCGGGAACCTCGAAGGTGATGCCCTCGGGAGCCTCGACGATCACGGGGTGCGAGAAGCCCAGGGAGAACTCGAGGTTCTTGCCCTTCTGCTGCACGCGGTAACCGACGCCGGCGAGCTCGAGCTTCTTCTCGAAGCCCTCGGAAACGCCAACAACCATGTTGTGGATGAGGGCGCGGGTGAGGCCGTGGCGGGCACGGGTCTCACGCTCGTCGTCGGGACGGGAAACGGTGAGGACGTTGTCCTCGACGTTGATAGCGAGCTTCTCAAAGACATCGAGCTCGAGCTGGCCCTTGGGGCCCTTGACGACAACGTTGTTGCCGTTGACTGCCACTTCGACTCCGGCGGGAATCTGGACAGGCTTATTACCGATACGAGACACGGTGATCTCCTTTCCTTCTACCTACCGAGCGAATTACCAGACGTAAGCGATGATCTCGCCGCCGACGTTGTGCTTGCGAGCATCGCGGTCGGTCATGACGCCATGGCTGGTGGAAATAATGGCGGTACCAAGGCCACCGCGGACGCGGGGCATGTCGGCAACGCCGGTGTACTTACGCAGGCCCGGCTTGGAAATGCGGCGGATGCCGTTGATGACCTTAGCCTTCTTGGGACCATACTTAAGCGTGATGTGCAGAGTCTTCTGGGGAACGGTGTCCTCGACATCGTAGCCCTCGATGTAGCCCTCCTCGTGCAGAACACGAGCGATCTCGACGAGCTTCTTGCTGCTCGGCATGGAGACCGTGGCCTTGTTCACAGAGTTAGCGTTACGGATGCGCGTAAGCATATCTGCGATCGGGTCTGTAAGGTTCATACAGATTCTCCTTCGTTCTTGATGAACACGTGCTCTTGGTTCTTCGCCGCCCTTAACGGCAAAGCCTTTTTAGCGCGTTTTCCCTGTTCCAAACTGATGCTTGAAACGCTGGTAGTGACTTACCAGCTGGCCTTCTTAACGCCGGGAAGCTCGCCCTTGAGTGCAAGCTCGCGGAAGCAGACACGGCACAGGCCGAACTTGCGGTACACAGAGTGCGGACGGCCGCAGCGCTGGCAGCGCGTGTACTCACGAGTAGAGAACTTCTGCTTGCGATTGCACTTGACGATCATCGATGTCTTAGCCACTTATATCCTCCTCACATAGAGTATTGTTCGCCCCAAGCGCCGCCCCCTTGTGGGAACGGCGCTTATAGGGCAGGTGAACCTATTTCTTGAACGGGAAACCGAAGGCGTCCAGAAGGGCCTTGGCCTCCTCATCGGTATTGGCGGTGGTCACGAAAGTGATGTCCATACCGCGCTGGTGATCGACGGAGTCGAAGTCGATCTCGGGGAAGATGAGCTGCTCGGTGACGCCCATGGAGAAGTTACCACGGCCGTCGAAGCTCTTGGCGGAGATGCCGCGGAAGTCGCGGATACGGGGGATCGCGACGGAGGTCAGACGATCGAAGAACTCCCACATACGGTCGCCACGCAGGGTAACCTTGCAGCCGATCGGCATACCAGCGCGCAGGCGGAAGGTAGCGATGGACTTGCGGGCACGGGTGATCATCGGCTGCTGGCCGGTGATGGCGCGCAGGTCGCGCACGGCACCGTCGATGGCCTTGGAATCGGTAGCGGCCTCGCCGACACCCATGTTCACGACAATCTTCTCAAACTTGGGGATCATCATGACGTTCTCGTACTGGAACTTGTCCTGAAGCTGCTGCTTGACCTCGTTGTTGTACTTGGTCTTCAGACGCGGCACATACTTCTCTTCTGCCATTGTTCACTCCTTCTTGGGGTTTTAAGCACGGGGCGTGGCCACGATGGGTTGTCCTCGTGCCTCCTGGCTGCATCCGCGCCGCTCATGGCATTTTGCGGTTTGGACTCGACACAGCAGGAGCCGACAAAACAATCGGTACTATACGCGCATCGGGAGTGTATTTCCAGAAAAACCTCGTCTGCCTGCACAACTCCACAACTCCCCCGCACAAATGGGTCCCAAAAAGCTGTTGCGGTGAAATAGGGACTGTTTGGCGGCCTAACAGGCTTAAACAATCCGTATTTCACCGCAACTTATTGGTGGGGATGCGATTAGCGCTTGCGGGGGACGAGTTTGGTGCGGCGCAGGTGGATCATCTCGGCGGCGATGGAGATGGCGATCTCCTCGGGGTCCTCGGCCTCGATGGCAACGCCGATCGGAAGGTGCAGCTCGTCGATCTGGTCCTGCGTAAAGCCTTCCTGCTCCAGGCGGGCGCGCACAAAGGCCGTCTTGCGGCGCGAACCCAGACAGCCCAGGTAGGCAGGCTTGGCACGCATGGCCTGAATCACCACGTCGATATCGGACTTGTGACCCGCCGTGGCGACGACCACCAAGTCGCGCGGACCGATGGGACACAGCTCGCTCAGGTTCTTGTAATCGACCAGGCGACGATCGTAGACACCGGGCACCCATTCGGGCGTCAGCGTGCCGGGGCGGTCGTCGCACGCCACGACGGCAAAGCCCGCCGCCGTGAGCACGCGCGCCGTCGCGGCGCCCACGTGTCCGCAGCCAAAGATGTAGGTCAGGCCCTCGGGGCAGAGCGTCTCGACGTGCGCCGCGGGAATCTCGGAGGCGGCGTTAGTGTAGGTGACGTTACTCCCCTCCTCCACCAGTGAAAGCCCGGGGCAGCCCGCAATGGTATGGCGCGATGCCTCGCCATGGTACTCGGCCACATCGCCCTCGAGCGCGCTCGCGATAAACGGTTCAAAGTCGATGACGAAGTCGCCGATGCGCCGATAGGCCAAGACGTCGGCAACCGACTGGAGCAACGGTACCTTGGTCGCGTCCAGGTGCAGATAGCACAGGCAGATGGCTCCGCCGCAGATCATGCCGGTATCGGAGTTCTCGCCGCCCATGGTGTAGCGGACCAGACGCGACTGTCCCGCGCTCAGGAGTTCGCGCGCCTCATCCAGCGCAAAGAGCTCAATCTTGCCGCCGCCGATAGTGCCCGCCTGGCCACCGTCGGCAAAGACAGTCATCCATGCGCCCACGCCGCGCGGCGACGACCCCGCCGTGCCGGCCACGACCACGAGCTCGCACGTCTCGCCAGCACGCAGGGCGGCAAGCGCAGCATTCACCACATCGAGCTTTTCCATTGCAATTTCCTATCCCTGGAATACACCGATGAGCATGGCGAGTGCCTCGAGCACACCGCCGCCGACCGACGTCGCCTTGTCCGAAATGTAGTTGATATAGCTGGCATCGCCGCGCGGATCGACATCGGCGCATTTAAAGCCCTCAGTCACCTGCACGCCGTTCGCCAAAAGTCCGCGCAGACAGCCATCGATCTGCGTGCACATGGGCGTATCGCCCGCGAAGCCAATCACGTTTCCGGCACTCACGATGTCGCCGATTGCGCGGTCGGACCGAAACACGCCGGCGGCGGGGCTGTGAATAACGCGCTCTTTGCCATAGCCGGCGATAATGCCTGGCACGCCCGTGTTGGGCTGGGACGAACCCTGGGTGATGACGCGGCCCAGAAAATGCCCGCGCATGGTCTCGACCACGGCGTCGCAATCGACCGGCGCGGTAAAGCCCGGCCCCACGGCGATGACGACAGGAGCCATATCGCGCGTGGTGCCCAAGTTGCGCTTAGCCAGAATCGCGTCGACCACGGCAGCGGGTTTCAGCTCGCCGAGCATCTTGGCCTGGGGGTCCACCACAACGGCGACGTCTCCCGCTTGGGTAATCTCGAGCGCCTCTGCCGGCGTCTGCGCCAAGCGGGCGCGAATGCCCTCGACCTGGACCTCGCCCAGGCGAATGGCCTCGCAAAAACTGATTGTGCGGCGGATGCACGTGGGAACCGCGATATCGGCCATAACGACCGACACGCCAGCGCGCACCAAGCGAGCGGCGACGCCCGTGGCGATATCGCCGGCACCGCGAATATAAACGAGCATTCCCGGGGCACCTCCCTGTGCTACGGTTTGAGCAGAGCAAAAGCGGTTCGACCGCTACTCTGATGATTATTTATTATCACAGTATTATACGGCGGTGAACAGATGGAAACGACGAGCGGAAACCTTGCCTCCACGCTCAAGATCGAGCCGGGCATTACCGCAATTATCGGCAGTGGCGGCAAGTCGACCCTACTAAAGACGCTCGGCCTTGAGCTTATGCGCGCCGGCGGCCGCGTGCTCCTCTGTACCACCACGCACATGTTTCCCGTCGCCGGCGTGCCATGGGACGGGTCGAGCCGTCGCCTGGGCGCCGCGCCTTGGAAGCCGGGAGCTCTGCATGTTCCTGGCTGCACTTGCGAGGCATGCGCTGGCATGAGCCGCGGAAGTATCTGCCAGGCGGGTGTTTTGGACCCGGAGACAGGCAAGCTCTCCGCCCCCGCCGAGCCGCTCAACGAGCTGGCGCAGCGCTTTGACTACGTGTTGGCCGAGGCAGATGGCAGCAAGCGACTCCCGCTCAAAGCGCATGCCGCCTGGGAGCCGGTAATTCCCGCCGCCACGGCAAACGTTGTCTGGATCGTCGGCGCCTTGGGGCTCGGCAAGCCCATCAACGAAGCCGTCCACCGCCCCGAGCTCTTTTGCGAGCGTTGCGGCTGCGAGCTCACCGACATCGCCACGCCCGAGCGCGTCGCCCAGGTGCTCAATGCCGAGCTGCGGATGCTGAACCTCAGCAATGCCCGCATCATGCTCAACCAAGTCGACACGCTCAGCGACCCGGCTATGGCCGATCGCTTCGAGACAGCCCTCGGCCGCTCCGTCGTCGCCGGCAGCCTCAAGTAGCCGGCCCCATCTCCTCAGTTGC
>CABUQK010000056.1 GCA_902493615.1 uncultured Collinsella sp. | reverse complement strand
CGCCGGGGCCCTCGGTCACAACGACCTTGGTGCTTGCAGCCTCGTCATCGGCAGCAAAGCCGCAATCGTCGCAGTAGACCAGCGAAGCCTCGCCGGCGTCGGCCAGAGCCATGTACTCGACGGAAGTGTCGCCGCCGATCTCGCCGGAGTCGGCGACAACGGGCAGGGCCTTGATGTAGCAGCGCTCGCAAATGTTGGCGTACGCCTGCTTCATCTTGTCGTACTCCTCCTGCAGGCTCTCCGGCGTGGCGGAGAAGCTGTAGGCGTCCTTCATGATGAACTCGCGGCCGCGCATCAGGCCAAAGCGGGGACGGAACTCGTCGCGGAACTTATCCTGGATGTGGTACAGGTTGACGGGCAGCTGTTTGTAGGAGCGCAGCTCGTTGCGCACCAGGGCCGTGACGGTCTCCTCGTGCGTGGGGCCCAGGACGAACTCGCGACCATGACGGTCGTCAAAGCGCACAAGCTCCTTGCCATAGGCATCGATACGGCCGGACTCACGCCACAGCTCGGCATCGACCATGATGGGCATCATGAGCTCCTGGGCGCCGGCAGCGTCCATCTCGTCGCGCACGATGTTCTCGATCTTACGAATCGAGCGCCATGCGAGCGGCAGATAAGAATACAGACCGGCGGCCTCCTTGCGGATCATGCCGGCACGAAGCAGCAGGCGGTGGCTGGCGAGCTCAGCGTCCGCCGGATCCTCTTTAAGCGTCGGCGCATAGAGCTTAGACATATACATTGCTCGGGTCATTTATTTCTCCTCAATAAGCTTGTCGACCTCGGCCATAAGCGCGTCGACAATTTGGTCCTCAGCTACTTTACCAATGATCTGGCCATGCGAAAAGAGCAAGGCCTGACCACGTCCGCAAGCAACGCCCAGGTCGGCATCGGAAGCCTCACCGGGGCCATTAACGGCACATCCCATCACAGCGATCGAAAGCGGCGCGGAGTAGTTCTTAAGCCGCTCGGTTACTTCCTCGGCGATGGGAATCAGGTTAACCTGGCAGCGGGCGCACGTGGGGCACGAGACAATCTCGGGGCCACGGCGACGCAGGCCCAACGACTGCAGAATACCCCAGGCAACCGGCGGCTCCTCAACCGGATCGGCTGTGAGCGACACACGCATGGTGTCGCCAATGCCTTCGGAAAGCAAGATACCCAAGCCTACAGAGCTCTTGATGGTGCCCTGGAGCTTGGTCCCCGCCTCCGTCACGCCCAGGTGAAGCGGAACGTGGGGAATCTCACGCGACAGGGCTCGATAGGTATCGAGCGTCGTTTGCACGCTATGGGCCTTGGCCGAAAGCACAATGTTCGTAAAGCCGCGGTCCTCAAAGTGCTTGACGAAGCGCTCGCTCGACATCACGAGCTTTTCGGGCTGCGTGAGGTCTTCGCGCTCGGCGATATCCTGCTCAAGCGAGCCCGCGTTCACGCCAATACGAATCGCGCACCCAGCGGCGCCCGCGGCATCGATCACGGCATCGACCTTGGCCCAATCGCCAATGTTGCCGGGATTGATGCGCAGCTTGGCAGCACCGGCCTCAACGGCACCAATGGCGAGCTTATGGTTAAAGTGAATATCGGCGACGATCGGCACCGGGGACTCAGCACAGATGGTGCGGAAACCCTCAAGCGCGGCCTCGGTGGGCACGCTCACGCGCACGATATCGCAGCCAGCCTGCGCCAACGCGCACACTTGCGCAAGCGTTGCCTGGGCATCAGCGGTATCGGTGCAGGTCATGGACTGAACCACGACCGGAGCGCCGCCACCGATCTGCACGCCGCCCACATGCACGGGGCACGTCAACTCGCGAGGCAAAGGATGGGATAAAGACAATCCAAACACTCCCCTACAGAATAAATCGAAGGATGTCGGAACGAAGCATATAGACAAACAGCAGCACAAAGAGCGCGATGCCCACATAACTCACAATCGTCTGGACCTTGAGCGGAAGCTCGCGGCCAGCAATCTTTTGAATGATCTCGATGACCAGCTTGCCGCCATCGAGTGGTGGGATGGGCAGCAGGTTCATAAAGCCAAGCGAGAACGAAATGAGGGCGGCAAACGAAAGGAACGTGGCAGGGCCGGCAGCAGCAGCCTGTGAGGACATAACGCTAATGCCCACGATCGAAGAAGACTGATCGAGAATCTCCATCGTATGCTGCGGCTGGAGCAGGCGCATCACGCCCTCCGCTGTCTGCACGACATAGGAGAACGAAAGGCGAGCCGACATGATGGGGTCTAAACGGACCACCTGCGTAGAGGCATACACACCTAGGCGCTCGTCCTCTTTGAGCGCAACCGAGGTCGAATGCTGCTTGCCGTCGCGCTCATACTCAATGGCGATATCGTCCTTACCGGCGGCCTTGCCGATGGCATCGTAAACGTCCATCCAGGTAGAGCACGATACTCCGTCAACCGAAAGGATCGCGTCGCCGCCCTCGATACCCGCCTTGGCGGCAATAGACCCCTCGTCAACCTGACCGATCACGTTGGTATCCATCGGCACGGTGACACCCGCAATAGAGTAGATGCTCATAAGCAGCAAAAAGCCCGTCAGGATATTGACGAGAATGCCCGCGAGCAGCATAAAGGCGCGCTTGAGAAAACCCTGGCCCAGATAGGTATGCGAACGCTCTTGCGCAAGGAACTCGGCTTCGCCGCACGGCAGCTCCCACACATCGCCCTCGGCAGTTGAATGTTCGCGATCGAACCGGCGGCCGTCAAAGGTGGTGTAGCCTGCCGCGTCTCGCGGCAGCGTCTGATACTTGGTGGGATAGTAGCTCGGCGAGAGCTTCTCCCCTTCCTCATACCAAGGCGCGATAGAGCCCCAACCCAAAAGCAAGGCGCATGCCTCGAGCACATCCTCCTCGGATAGCTCGAGCTCGGCGGCAAGGTCGGCCACGGTCACACGACCATGACGATAGATAGCCGCGAGCACGCGATCGGCGCAGGAGACGTCGGTCGGATCCATACCGCAGATGGCAGCGTAGCCACCCAGCAGCAGCGGGGTCACGCCAAACTTGGTTCCAATGCGACGCGACGTGTAATGGATGTCAAAGCGGCAAGGCAGGCCCAAAAAGAACTCGGTCACACGGACGCCGCAGGCACGCGCCGCCAAAAAGTGGCCGCCCTCGTGCAAAAACACGAGGACGGAAAGCATCAGCAGGCCCCAAAAGACCGATGAGAGAACGCTCAGAACAGTATCCATAAAACGAAAAAGTAATCCTTATGGGTTAGGAACGGGTTGCGGCGAGCACCTGCGCAGCCTTTTCACGCGCCCATGCATCGATGTCGTGAAGCTGCTCAAACGAATCGACCGCCTGCATATCGTGGGAATCCATGCAGGATTCCACAATGCGATCGATATCGGTAAAGCTGCAGCCATCGTGCAGGAAGGCATCGACGGCGACCTCGTTGGCGGCATTGAGCACGCACGGCATGGTGCCACCCGTCTTACCGGCACGTTCGGCCAGTGCCAGACAGCGGAAGGTATCCATGTCGGCAGCATCAAACGTGAGCTGCCCCAGCTCGCGGAAATCGATACGAGGCGCCGGGGTATCCCAACGCTCGGGATACGAGAACGCGAACTGGATGGGAATACGCATGTCGGAAGCACCGAGATGCGCCATCACGGAGCCGTCGGCGAACTCGACCATAGAGTGAATCTTGGACTGACGCTGCACGACCACGTTAATGAAATCGAGATCGCAGTTAAACAGATGCATGGCCTCAATGCGCTCCAGGCCCTTGTTCATGAGGGTGGCGGAGTCGATGGTGATCTTGGCACCCATGGCCCACGTGGGATGTGCGAGAGCATCGGCACGCGTCACGCGGTCGAGCTCGTCGCGGGTGCGGCCAAAGAACGGACCGCCCGAGCAGGTGAGCCAAATACAATGAGCCTCGCGTGGGTTCTCCCCCAGATAGCACTGGTAGATGGCGGAGTGCTCAGAGTCGACTGGAATAAGCTGGCCCGGTTGCGCCAACGGCATGAGCAAGTCGCCACCGACGACGAGGGACTCCTTGTTGGCAAGGGCAAGGCGCTTATTTGAGGTCAAGGCCGCATGGCTCGCCTCGAGACCGGCGGCACCCACAATAGCGACGAGCACGCAGTCGACATCGTCGCGACGCGCGAGCTCGCAAACCGCCTGCGCGCCAACGCCGAGCTTCGTTCCCTCGGGCAACTCCTGCAGCACGGCGTCATCGCCATGAGCGACATCGGCCACGGCAACCGCCGAAACCGAGAACTCGCGGGCAGCGGCAACAAGCTCGGAGGTACTGGAGTTAACGGACAGCGCCGTCACCTGCAGGCGATCGGCATGCTGACGGCACACATCGAGTGCCTGGGTGCCGATGGAGCCCGTACAACCCAGGATGGCAACGCGAAGGCGTCCATTGGGGCCATACGTCGTCTGGAAGGACATTACAGCACGCCTCCGATCATCAAAAGCAGCTGAGCGGTAATGCAGCCAAAGATAAGCGAGTCGCTACGGTCGAGCATGCCGCCATGACCCGGGATAAGGTTGCCGGAATCCTTGACGCCCACGCCACGCTTGATGCGCGACTCGATAAGGTCACCGATAACGCCCAGAATGGACACAACCACGCCGCACAGCAGCGCATAGGGCAGGCTGAGCTTATAGAAGTGCGTCGCCCACAGGATGAGCCAAATCAAAACCGAGCCCAGGATGCCGCCGACGAACCCCTCCCAGCTCTTTTTGGGAGAGATCTTGGGAACCATCTTGTGCTTACCGATACGGCTGCCCACGATGTAGGCAAACGAATCGGAGACCCAAAGGGACGCGCAAACGCCCACCGAAAGCAAGGCGCCGGCAAAACCGGGCACGGCATCGCGCAGCAGCACGATAGCCGACAGCATAAAGCCAGTGTAGATGGGACCCATGAGCGTCACGGCCACATCAGAGATGCGGGTACGCGGCGACCAGACATACCAAATGCCCACAGCGAGCATCAGGGCAAAAAGCAGGGCATTCAGCAGCATCGAATCGCCCAGCGCCGACAGCGGAAAGAGCACTGCGGCAGCGATGCCCATGCGCTCGTTAGCCATCTTGCCATCGAGCCTTGTCATACGGAAAAACTCATAGCAGCACAGACCGCTCATGACGGAAACAAAGATGGCAGTGGGCACGATACCCAAAACCAGACATAGGATAAAGACAACGGCGTAGACGATACCCGCGGCGGCACGGGTAATAAAGCCCGCAAGCCACGAACCGGTGCCGCTCTTCGCTGTAGGCGCTCCCGCAGCGGTAGCTTTGCGCGCAGGCGTCTTGGGAGCAGATGCCTTGGGACGATCGGACACGATTAAGCCTCCTCGGTCTTGCTCAGTCCACCAAACCTACGGTCACGGCCCTGATAGGCCAAAATGGCGTCGACAAGGCCCCAACGATCAAAGTCGGGCCAATAGGTATCGGTGACATAGAACTCGGAATAAGCCACCTGCCACAGCAGATAGTTCGAAAGGCGCAGCTCACCAGAGGTGCGAATCACAAGCTCAGGATCGGGAAGGCCGGCGGTATAGAGGTGGGAAGCCACCATGTCGTCATCAATTGCGGCAGGATCAATCTTACCGGCAGCAACGTCGAGCGCGATCTGACGGACAGCGCGGGTAATCTCGGCACGCGCGCCGTAGTTGACGGCAAGCGCCAGCGTCATACCGGTGTGATCGGCGCACTCGGCAAGACCGCGTTCAAAAACGTCGCGGGTCTTCTTGGGCAGCGCGGAAATATCACCCAAAAAGACAACGCGCACGTTTTCGCGCTTCAGAAGCGGCAGCTCGTCGATAAACGTCTTGGCAAACAGGTGCATCAAGACGTTGACCTCGTGCTGCGGACGGTTCCAGTTTTCGGTAGAAAACGCATAGGCCGAAAGCACGTCGACGCCCAGACGCACGCAGGCGGTAATAATCTCGCGAAGGGAGACGATACCCGCCTTGTGGCCCTCAGTGCGTGCAAGACCGCGCGACGTGGCCCAACGACCGTTGCCGTCCATGATGCACGAGATATGGTGCGGAATGTTATTGAGGTCAAGGTCGGAAAAACCGACGCCCGCAGGGGCGTCGGCAAAGTACTCGACCAGTTTATGCTCGTCGTATTGCACCTTAGATCTCCATGACCTCGGCTTCTTTTTCCTTCAGAAGCTCCTCGACCTTGGCGACATACTCATCAGTGTGCTTCTGGACCTTGGCCTGCTCGCGACGGACATCGTCCTCGGTGAGCTCCTCATCGCGCTCGAGCTTGTTGTTGAAGTCGCGACGGATGTTACGGATAGACACCTTGGCCTGCTCGGCGTACTCGCGGCACTCCTTGACGAGCTCGCGACGGCGCTCCTCAGTGGGAGCCGGGAACGGAAGACGAACGACGGTGCCATCGGAGTTGGGGGTAATACCCAGATCGGAAGCGCCGATGGCCTTGACGATAGCATTGATGAGTGCCTTGTCCCACGGCTCGATGAGCAGCATGTGGGCCTCGGGGGTCTTGACGGCGGCAACCTGCGTGACCGGCGTGGGAACCCCGTAATAATCGACGGTGATGTCGGACAGAATGTTGGCATTGGCGCGGCCGGTACGGACCTTGGAGAAGTTATGCTTGAGGGACTCGAGCGACTTGTCCATATGGGCGGTGATGTTCTCTGCCATGCTTAATCCTCCTGATAGACGAGCGTGCCGACGGGTTCACCCGCGAGCGCGCGCTTGACGGTGTCCTCGCCATCGATGTTGAGGACCAAAATCGGCATACGGTTATCCTGGCACAGTGCCGTAGCCGTGGAATCCATAACCTGCAGGCCGCGGACGAGCACCTCGTGATAGGTAATCTTGTCAAAACGGACGGCATCGGCGCACTTGACGGGATCCTTGTCGTAGATGCCGTCAACCTTGGTGGCTTTAATCAGAATCTCGGCGCCGATCTCGCACGCACGAAGAGCCGCGGCGGTGTCGGTCGTAAAGTACGGATTGCCCGAACCGGCAGCGAAGATGACGACGTTGCCCTTGGAAAGGTGGTTGATGGCGCGACGGCGAATATAGGGCTCGCAGATCTCGTTCATCTGGATAGCGCTCATCACGCGGCAGGGAACATCGTTATGCTCGAAGGCATCCTGCAGGGCGAGCGCGTTCATAACGGTTGCCAGCATGCCCATGTAGTCGGCCTGAGCACGCTCCATGCCACCGGCAGCGCCGGCCATGCCGCGGAAAATATTGCCGCCGCCGACAACGACGCCGACCTCATGGCCAACGGCTAGCAGCTCCTTGACCTGCTTGGCAAGATGGTCGGTAACCTTGGGGTCGATGCCATATTGGCCGTCGCCCATCAGTGCTTCGCCGGAAAGCTTAAGAAGCACGCGTTTATATCGGATGTCGGACAAAGCGATCCTCCTTTAATTAGACTCTCAATATGATATCAAAGGCTCTAAGAAGAGCCATGAAAAAGCAGGCTGTGAGTAAAACCCACAGCCTGCTCATTACCAGCTACAAGAGCTTATTTACTCGCCACGGACCAGACGGTCAAAGGCAACGACGGTAATGGTGTCGCCGAGCTCCTTGGAGACCTGCTCAGCGTACTTCTTGATGGTGAGGGAGCTGTCCTTGATGAACTCCTGCTCGGTGAGCACGGACTGCTTGTAGAACTTCTCCAGACGGCCGACAGCCATCTTCTCCTGGATAGCCTCGGGCTTACCGGACTCGGCAGCCTGAGCCATGTAGATCTGCTTCTCGTGCTCGACGGTCTCGGCCGGAACCTGATCGCGGGTAGCGCAGATCGGGGCGACGGCGGCAACCTGAAGGGCAACGTCGTGAGCGAAGGTCTTGAAGGATTCAGCCTGAGCGGTCTCAGCCTTCTCGAAGGCGAACTCGACGAGGACGCCGATCTTACCACCCATGTGGATGTAAGAAGCGAGCGCGCCGTTCTCAGCCTTGCGGGCAGCGAAGCGGGAGATCTTCATGTTCTCGCCCATGATGTGAATCATCTCGGTGAGCTCGGAGGAAACGGTCTCCTCGCCCATCGGCTTCTCGAGCAGAGCGTCGACGTCAGCAGGCTCGGTGGTAGCGACAACCTCAGCGACCTTGGAAGCAAAGCCGGTGAACTTGGCGTTAGAGCCAACGAAGTCGGTCTCGCAGGAGAGCTCGAGCAGAGCGCCGGTCTTGCCATCCTCGGAGACGAACGCGGCGACAGCGCCCTCGTTGGTCTCACGGCCAGCCTTCTTGGCAGCCTTGGCAAGGCCGTTCTTACGCAGAACGTCGACAGCGGCGTCCATGTCGCCGTCAGCCTCGACGAGAGCCTTCTTGCACTCCATCATCGGGGAGTCGGTCATCTCGCGGAGCTGCTTGACCATAGCGGCGGTAATCTGGGCCATTGTGGTTCCTTTCAAAGAGATGAAAAAGAATTAACTAAGACTGATTTACTCGGCCTTGGGCTCAGCGGCCATCTCGGCCTCGGAGACCTGCTCCTTGCCGGAGCCAGCGAGGCAGGCGTCAGCCATGAGCTCGCACATAAGGGTGACAGCGGAGATAGCGTCATCGTTGCAGGGGATGCCGTACTCGACCTCGTCGGGATCGGAGTTGGTGTCGATCAGAGCGACGACGGGGATGTTCAGGCGCTGAGCCTCCTTGATGGCGTTCTCCTCGCGCTTGGTGTCGATGACGAAGAGAGCCTGGGGCAGACCCTTCATGTCGCGGGCGCCACCGAGGTTGGTCTGGAGCTTGGTGAGCTCCTTGCCGAGAACAGCCTGCTCCTTCTTGGGCAGAACAGCCATGCGGCCGTCCTCGACCATGGCCTCGAGCTCCTCCATGCGGTTGATGCGGGAGCGGATGGTGACGAAGTTGGTCAGCATACCGCCGAGCCAACGCTGGTTGATGTAAGGCATGTTGGCGCGCTCAGCAGCGTTCTTGACGGCCTCCTGAGCCTGCTTCTTGGTGCCGACGAACAGCACGTTGCCACCCTTGGCGACGTTCTTGACGAAGGTGTAGGCCTGGTCGGCGTCGAGGATGGTCTGCTTGAGGTCGAGGATGTAGATGCCGTTGCGCTCACCGAAGATGAACGGCTTCATCTTGGGGTTCCAGCGACGGGTCTGGTGACCGAAGTGGCAGCCGGCCTCGAGCAGGGTGCGGATATTAATCTTGGTAGCCATGTTAAACCTCCTGTGGTTTGCCTCCGCGCGGGGTCATCCTCCAAAACTAACCCGGACATGTGCTACCAAAGCCCGGGCACCACGGTATGAAGTAGCCGCGCGTGCGTGATAAAAACATGTTGCCGTGAAGCAACCGGATGAATGATAGCAGGAATGCATCTTCCTGCCAACCCGCAATCAAAACCACACACCTGAGTGCGGCGCGGGACGTCCCAGCCACTATTCGCCGCGGGGATGGGCTTGAGCCACGGCACGTTTGAGCCGATCGGGCGTGAGATGCGTGTAGATCTGCGTTGTAGACAGGCTCGCATGACCCAACAGCTCTTGAACCGAGCGCAGGTCCGCACCGCCCTCGAGCAAGTCGGTCGCAAAGGTATGGCGCATCGCATGCGGGGCGATGTCGGCGGGAATGCCGGCGAGCGTCGCCAGCGTATGGAACCGCCGCCTGAGCATGGCGGCGCTCATGCGATTGCCGCGCGCCGATAAAAGCAGCGGATGCGGCCCGGTAGCGAGGTCACGGCGCTTTGCCTGAGCAAGCAACTCCGGCCTCCCCTCCTCAATATAGAGACGCGTCGCCTCGAGCGCGCGACGATACAGAGGGACGATGCGTTCCTTGCTCCCCTTGCCCCATAGCCGCAGCGTGCGTTCGGACCAAGCGATGGACTCCACATTGAGTGCCGCGAGCTCAGAGATACGAGCACCCGAGGCATAGAGCAGCTCGAGCATCGCCGCATCGCGCAGTCCCGCGGGCGTCGAGGTATCAGGCGTCTTGAGCAGCGCCTCAACCTGCTGGGTCGTAAGGACACCCGGCAGGTCACGCGGCAGCTTGGGCGATGCGATCGCCGAGACCGCATCGCCCTCGACAATCCCCTCGGCAGCCATCCAGCGATAGAGAGATCGAATAGCCGACAGGTGCGCCGCAAGCGTTCGGGGAGCCACCTGCTCACGCGAAAGCTCGGCAAGATAGCGACGAATGGTGCGCACGTCGGCAGCGAAAGCATCGATATCCTCGCGCTCGCACCAGGCAGCGAAGCGCTCCAGCCTCGAGCCATAGGCCGTCACCGTGTTGGGAGAAAGTCCCTCGACGCGTGCGATATAGGCGATAAACGAGTCGACGGTGTCGTACAGGTCAAAGGCTATGACCGGTCGCCTCCAAACAAGTCGGAACGCGTGGCCAAGTAGGCATCGAGGGCCTCGAGTGCACGGTCCGCATAGGCCTGGTAGCGGTCGCGCTTGCTGCGGCGCTTACCATCCTCGAGTGGCGGCACCAGGCCAAAGTTGACATGCATGGGCTGATAGCCCACGGTGGCAGGATCGGTCGCATAGCCCACGAGCGCACCCAGGGCACCCACACGCGGCAACTCGACGCCCGCGGCACCGATAGCCTCGGCATAGGTGTTGAGCGCCGCGAGCAGACCTGTCGCCACGGCTTCCATGTATCCCTCGGTACCGGTGATCTGACCGGCCAGACGCACGCCGGTACCGGGCACGGCAAAGGTGCCATCGAGCACGTGCGGGGCGTCGACAAAGGTATTGCGGTGCATGACACCGTAGCGGAAGAACTCAGCGTTCTCCAGGCCCGGCACCATATGGAAGACGCGCTTCTGCTCGCCAAAGGTCAAGTTGGTCTGGAAGCCCACCAGGTTATAGGCGGTCTTCTCCTTGTTCTCGGCACGCAGCTGAATCGCCGCCCAGGGGCGACGTCCGGTACGCGGGTCGGTGAGGCCGACGGGCTTCATGGCGCCAAAGCGAATGGCGTCCTTGCCGGTGCGCGCAACTTCCTCGGCAGGCTGGCAGGCCTGGAACAGATCGCCGCCCTCAAAGTCTTTGAGCACCACGCGGTCGGCCGTGGTAAGCGCCTCGATAAAGGCCTCGTACTCCTCCTTGTTGAGCGGAGCGTTGAGATAGTCGCCGCTCCCCTGCTCCTCGTAGCGCGACTGCGAGAACAGCACGTCCATATCGAGCGTGGAGGCATCGACGATCGGCGCCGCCGCATCAAAGAATGCCAGGGCGTCGCCACCGACGAGCTTCATGACCTCTTCGCTCAGCGCCGGTGAACACAGCGGGCCCGCGGCAATGACCACGTGACCCTCGGGAATCTGCGTGACCTCGCCGTGCACGACCTCGATATTGGGACGAGCGGCAACCTCGGCCTCGACAAGCTCGGAAAACTTGACGCGGTCGACCGCCAGGGCACCGCCGGCGGGAACAGCCGCGCGATGGGCGCAATCGAGCAGGACTGAACCCATGCGCTCAAGCTCAGCTTTCAGCAAACCAGCCGCGGAATCCGGACGGGTCGACTTAAACGAATTGGAGCAGACGAGCTCTGCCAGATGATCGGTATGGTGGGCCGGGGAGCTCACCTGGGGGCGCATCTCGCACAGCTTTACAGCAAACCCGCGGTCTGCAAGCTGGATCGCGCACTCCGAACCCGCCAGACCGCCACCGATAACTGTCACCTGATCGAACTGCATCTGCAAACACCTTTCTAATTGACACGTTTTCCATTGTGACCGAAGGGTGTCTGGGCGTGAAGGGCAAACTTGGAGGGCGCATACCTTCCATCCATCATGCGCTCGATAAGACCCTCGAGTTCAAGCGAACCCAAGAGTTTGAGTACGCCGACAGCATCGAGCGAGACGAGCGCCGCGATGTCGTCGACCTTGAGCGGAGAGGCGATGAGCGCATGCATCACGGTCTGCTGCGTTGGATCCAGGTCGGCAATGCCGGGAGCATCGGGGCGCGAGTAGCGCAGGGTTCCGTAGATGCGTGAGATAGCCATCTCGATAGATTCCTCGTCGACAATGCAGCAGGCACCGTTCGCAATGAGGTAATTCGTGCCACGCGACTCGGGCGATAGGATCGACCCCGGCACGGCAAGAAGTTCGCGCCCCAAATCCATAGCAGCCTCAGCTGTAGAAAACGTCCCGGAAGGCATACCTGCCTCGGATACAAAGAGGGCTTGCGACAGGGCCGCGATCACGCGATTGCGGCGCGGAAAAGCAAACTTGCGCGGACCCATGCCCCACGGAGAGATCGACACGACCGCGCCACCCGTATCAAGCGTGCGCGTAATCAGCCCCGCGCTCGAACGCGGGTAGACCACGTCGGCGCCCGTCCCCAGCACCACGACGTGTTTGCCGCCGGCGTTGACCGCAGCCCAACCCGAGGCCTGGTCACAACCGACCGCACCGCCCGAAACTACCGTCACTCCCGCCTCGACCGCCACCTTTGCCGCAAGCTCTGCCACGGCAAGACCATACGGCGAGGCCTTGCGCGCGCCGATGATGGAGAGCGCGGGTGTCGAAAGCACCTCGGGATTGCCGCGCACATAGAGCGTCTGGGGTACATCAGAAAGCTCCAAAACGGTCTCAGGATACAACGCATCACCTGGATGCAGCTCGAAGGTCCCCTCGGCCATCATTGGTCCCTCCTTCCCTGGTACATCGCCGCCTCGAGCACGTGGTCCTGCGTCACTTGCTCGCTCTCGGCGACATCGGCGATTGTACGCGCGATACGCACCAGGCGCACGATACCGCGGCCCGTGAGATGCGTACGCTTCGACAGGCCGAGCACACACTTCTCCGCCGCATCATCGAGCTCAAAGGTCGAAACGACGCCGTCAATGGACCGTGTCTCGTCATCCTCGGCCTCGGCATCCGCATCGTCCATACGGGATTCGCGCCAGGCGCGAAAGGCGCGACCGCGCACAACGTAGTCACGTAACTCGGCCGACGACATACCCTCCGCACCCTCGATAATCACTTGGGGGTCGGGACGGGTCACATCGATCATCATGTCGATACGGTCGGCCAAAGGACCGCGCAGTTTAGACCGATAGCGCTCGACCATCGCCGCCGAGCAGCGACACGGCACCTCGCGATCGCCCAAAAAGCCGCAGGGGCAGGGATTGCTCGCAGCGAGCAGCTGAAAGCGCGACGGGAAGGTGAAGGCCCCGTCGACGCGTACGATCCTCACATAGCCGCGTTCAATGGGCTGACGCAGCGTCTGCAGCACACCCGTGGGAAACTCGGCAAGCTCGTCCAAAAAGAGCACGCCGCCATGAGCAAGGCTGATCTCACCCGGGTGCACCGGGCGCCCGCCGCCGATAAGGCCTGCGGTCGAAATACTGTGGTGGGGACTGCGGAAGGGGCGGTGCCCCGCCAACAAGCCATCAATGTTCTCACCCAAAACCGAATGGATGCACAGTGCCTCCTGCTGATCCTCAACGGAAAGCTCGGGCAGGATGCCGGTCATACGGCGTGCGAGCATCGTCTTGCCCGATCCCGGAGACCCGATCATGAGCAAGCCGAGTTCTCCTGCCGCCGCAAGCGCCATGCCGCGTTTAGCGACTTCCTGCCCCAGCACGTCGGCATAGTCGAGCTCTGGCTCAAAGGTCGCCTCGACGCCCTCGGAATCCAAGTAGTGCCGCGCGGCATCGCCCATACCATGAGCAAGCTGAGACAAATGATCGATAAAGCCGCAATCCACGCCCGCGAGTGGCACATGCTGGTCGGACCTGCCGGCGATAAAAGACAGCCCCATGT
>CABUQK010000055.1 GCA_902493615.1 uncultured Collinsella sp. | reverse complement strand
TACAAGGTTGTTGGGGACGCCGCCGAGGTCGTCGAGGAACTGCTGGCCCAGCTTGAGCGCTAGGCGCGCGCCAGCCAGTCGCGCATCTCGTCCTTAAGGCGGCTCCAAGTCGCCTGCGTGGCGGGGTCGGTAAAGGGGCGCGTAATGCCAAAGGGTGCGTCGAGCAGGCGGTAGATATCGCCCTGTTCGCGCGCCAGCGCGCGGCTTGCTGGATAGACGAGCTCAAACATAAAGCAGATGAGCCCCACCAGGTAGTCCGCCGGCTCGTTGCGCTCGTCGCGCGCGACGCACCGATGCTCGTCAAAGGCGGCAAGCGTCGGTACCGAGAAGCGACTGGCTAGAAACGCGTCCTCATCCACCTTGAGGATGGTATCGACGGTGCTGTCGGCGATGGTGCGCATAATGTCGATCTTGTCGCCATCGCGCACGATATCGCAGAAGCACCGTGTACGCTCGTCGAGTTGTGCCGGCAGGCGAAAGTCGCTGTGATAGGCGATGCTCGCTCGGATGAGCTCGTCATGCGCACCGGTTTCGATAAAGTCACGGATGTTTGTCGTGGCGGGTGCATCGGCGGGATTCTCGCCAAAGAGGACCTCGATGCCCAGCGCCGCATGGCTCATGCTCTCGGCGTCCTTAAAGGTGTCCCAGCGTCGCAGCTGCTCAAAGCGGCCCATATCGTGTAGCAGGCCGCAAAGCCATGCCAGGTCAATATCTTCTGACGACCAGCCCTGCTCGCGCGCTACGGCATCGCATGCCTCGGCCACGTGGTACGTATGCTCGATTTTGAGCGCGATGCGTGGGTTGGTGGCGTCGTAGGCATCGGTGTAGCTTTTGAAGGCCGCGCGCGCCCGGTCTCGATCGATAGCTGTCATAATGACTTCCTAAAAAGTTGTGTCTTTCGATCCGGTGGCAATTGTAGGTGAACTCGGTTGCTGTCGGATGATGATTCTGCCGTATCGCTACATGCGGCTCGGAGACCTTGTCAGGATGAGAAGCGTATGGTGCTCAAAATCGTTAGAACCGTCTGGCCGGTGATGCTTACCTATGTTGCAATAGGCGCGCCGTGCGGAATGATCATGGGGCAGACGGGAATGGAGCCCTGGATGGTCTTTGCCCTGAGCAGCACGTTTGTGACGGGCAGCGGCCAGTTTATGATCTGCAATCTTTGGCTGGCGGGCGTACCGGCACCTTCGATTATCGCGAGCGTTGCCGCCATCTCCTCGCGTTTTGCGCTTTACTCGGCATCGATCGCGCCGCATCTGACGGGTGCCTCGAAGCGTCAGACGCTGGCTGTTGCCGCGACACTTACCGAGGAGGCATATGGCATCTCGCTTGCCAAGTTGGTTGAAGGGGAGGATTGGGGCCCGCGCGAGTCCTTTGTGCTCAACGTGATCCTCGTCGCAACATGGGGCGTTTCGTGTACGATGGGCGCCATCGTCGGCGCCGTTGTCGATGTTCCCACCGCCATTGCAGCCTTTGTCTGCACCTCGCTCTTTATCTGCCTGCTCTTTTCGCAGCGGCTGTCGCGCGGCAACGTTGTCGCGGCGGTTTCGGGCGCTGTGTCCGTCGCCGTATGCAAGTTCTTGGGCCTCACGAATATTGCCGTGCCGGCAAGCGTCGTGGCCGGCATTGCCATTGCGTTGGCGTGCGATGCTGTATTTGACGGAAGAGGTGCCCGCGATGCCCGTTAACGAGTTCTTGGTTCTGTGGCTGTCGTCGTGGGCTGCTATCGCGTTCTTTCGCATCGCGCCGGCGTTCGCCTTGCGCGGGCGGACCCTGTCGCCCCGCATTACCGAGGCCCTGGGCTATATCCCGCCCGCTGCCTTTGCCGCGCTGGTCGCCAACGACTTGGTGAGCCCCGGCGCGTTCGACGCGGGACTCTGGCCTGCCTTGGTTCCCTGGATTGCGGCCGTCGGCGTCGTGGTCGTGGCGGTCAAGACAAAATCGATGCTGTGGTGCTGCGTCTCGGGCATCGTACTCTATATTGTCTTGAGCCTTATATAGGGGTGGCGTCGCGGGCGCCGAATCTCGTTCCATCCCAACTTGTCGAATTTTTCACCGAGCTGGTCTATTTCTTCTGGTACCATGGTCAAACTTTACTGTAGCAAAGCATGACGTGGGCTTTTGTTCCGCGTCAGCGGAAATGGGGGTTTCATGGCACAGGAAGCGACTGCCAACGAGCAAAAGAAATTCAAGGTTCCGCGCATCCCGGGCGACATCATGATCTATCCGATGATCGTCGGTCTTTTGCTCAACACCTTCTGCCCGCAGGTTTTTGAGATCGGCGGCTTCTTTACGGCTGCCTGCCGCGGTGGCTCCAATACCATCGTCGCCGCGATCCTGCTGTTTGTGGGCGCCGGCATCAGCTTCAAGTCCACGCCGGGCGCCATCAAGACCGGCATCGTCGTGCTGATTCCCAAGCTGGTCGTCGCAGCGGCTCTCGGCCTAGGCGTGGCATATTTCTTTAACGATAACTTCCTGGGTCTGAGCTCCGTGTCTATCATCGGCGGCATTACGTTTTGCAACATGGCGCTCTATACGGGCATCATGGGCGAGTTCGGCGATGAGTCCGAGCAGGGCGCCGTCGGTATCCTGTTCTTTACGGCCGGCCCCGCCGTCACGATGATCATCCTTGGTGTTTCGGGTCTTGCCAACATCCCTGTCGGTACTATCATCGGCTCCATTTTGCCGCTCATTATCGGCATGGTTCTGGGCAACCTGTTCCCGTTTATCAAGAACCTGCTAGTTCCCGGTGCCAACCCTGCGATTGCCGTCATCGGATTTCAGCTTGGCGCGTCCATGAGCCTGTCGAGCTTTATCACCGGCGGTATTTCCGGCATCTTGCTGGGCCTTGTCACGCTGTTTCTCGTCGGTCCCATCACCTTTGCGTTCGAGCGCCTGTGCGGTGGTAACGGCAAGGCTGCCGTGGCTTGTTCCACCATCGCCGGCACGGCTATGACCACGCCGGTTGCTCTCGCCGAGGTCGCGCCGCGCTACGCCGAGCTTGCGCCCACCGCGTACGCCCAGATCGCCACTGCCGTTATCATCACGGCAATCATGGCTCCGATTCTGACCGGCTGGGTCGACAAGAAGTTCTGCCAGGGCAAGGAGGACCTGTCGCCTGCCGGTGTCGAGGCCATCGAGGAGGCCGTCGCGACCGACATCGACGGCGAGTAACGGCCGTTACCGATAATTGATTCCGGCGTGCAATTCGCGCCGTCCGAGCGCCCGAACAGAAACTGTTTTGCAGTGATGTTCGGGCGCTTTGCTATGATTCCCTTTACCCCTGCGGAGTAAAGGGGTGTTTATTGCCCAGATTCGAATTGGGCGATTCTGACCATTCGGATATTGAAGGGATGGCGTCTAGTGGTCAAGGCACTCAAGATTGAGATATTCCTGCTATGCATGATTGTTCTTATCGGGCTTGCCGCGCGAAGTCGTCGCTCCTTGTTCTCGAGCACCCTGCAACTATTGTTTAGCATGCTTGGCTACACCTCTGCCGCGTACGTATTATTCGATATGATTTGGACGCTTTCGGATGGTGTGGACGGCACGTTGGGCATTGCAGCCAACTGGATTTCCAACGCGGTTTCGTTTTCGCTCTTCGCCATCGCGTGTCTCATTTGGTTTATCTATTCCGAGACGATGCAGGGCTCTCACCTTGTGACCTCGCGCTATAGGGTGGTGCTTGTAACGTTGCCTACGGCTCTGGTGGTCGTGCTGGCTTTTACCAGTTACTGGACGCACGCCCTGTTCTATATCGATTCGCAGGGCGTGTATCGTCGCGGCTTTGCCTATATGATCCAGCCCATTGTCAGCTACTGTTACGTTATACATGCGTCCCTGCATGCGTTTGTGCAATCTCGCAGGGTCGAGAGCCTACAGACGAAGGCTATCTATCGAACCTTGGCATTTTTCGCCATTCCGGCCCTGGTGGGCGGTACCTTTCAGGTCGTATACTCGGTGCCCGGCCTTTGTGTCGGCATAATGATTAGCATGTTGCTGCTCTATATCATCTGCCAGGAGCAACTCATCTCGACCGACCCGTTGACTGGCCTTAACAATCGCAACCGTTTTGAGACCTATATGCTGTCGCTGTTCTCGGGTGCTGATCAGGCCGATGATGTGTATCTGCTTATGATGGATGCCGACGGCTTTAAGCAGATTAACGACCGGTATGGACATGTGGAGGGCGACCATGCCCTCCAGGTCATATCTGCTACGCTCAAAGAGGTCTGCTCGGCGTCTGGTGGCTTTATCGCACGTTATGGCGGCGATGAGTTCATGGTGCTCCAGAAGGCAGCGGCGGAACAGGACATCATAGACCTGTGTTCGGCGATTAACGACGAGCTCGCTCGTGCCGAGGTGCCGTATCTGTTGCGGATGTCCATCGGCTACGCACGGGTCGGTGATGGTGTCGATACCTGGCAAGACTTACTTCGCGCTGCCGATGCGGAGCTCTACCGCGTCAAGGCCGAGAAAAAGAAAGCCGGCGTCCAGATACGCTAGAAAAAAGGGCGCACGACCGTTGCGATGGTCGTGCGCCCTTTTTGCGTTTGCGGGGGCCACCGGCCATAATGCCCAGGCGCGGTGCGGCAAGACGAGCGTCAGCCGCCGCGACTCGGTACGAAATCAACGAGAACCAGTGCACTCCATTAAGCTGAAGCGTGCGAACGCTCTCTAAAAAGGTGAGCTCGCTAGGCTTTTTTTGGGTTTGTTGACGATGATGATGCCGCCGCAGACCAACAGCAGGGCAACGATGACGGTAGCGGGGCTCGTGCCAGCGCCCTCACCGAGCAGCAGTGCGCTCAGCAGCACGCCAAAGACGGGGTTCATAAACCCAAAGACCGAGACGCGGCTGACGGGGTTGACGGCAAGCAGGCGCGACCACAGCGAGTAGGCGACCGCGGAGATAAGCGCCATGTAGATGATGAGCGCGATGGCGGGGGCAATCGCCGTGGGGGAGAGCGCGCCATCCATCAAAAAGCCGATGGCGGTGAGGACCAGGCCGCCGACCAAGAACTGCCACCCGGCAAGCAAAACGCCGTCGTGCTCGCGCGAGAAGATACCGATCAGGCAGGTCGAAAGGGCGCCCGCGACGGTAGAGGCCAGGATAAAGCCCTCGCCGTCGAGCGTAAAGCCAAAGGTACCGTCCGCGCCCGAAAGGTTGACGAGCGCGACACCGGCAAAGCCCAGTACGCAGCCGAGCACCTTGGCCGTATTGAGCTTTTCGGTGCGAAACGCCAGGGCGGCAAAGAGGATAGCCAAGAAGTTGGCGCTGGCCTCGATGATGGAGCTCGACATAGCACTGGCACGCGAGAGACCAAGGTAGAAAAAGAAGTACTGGCCGATGGTCTGGAAGAGCGACAAGATGCAGATGGGCTTGATATCACGCGCTTGCGGAACGAGCGGACGGCGCTGGGCCACGCTCATGCCAACAATGACCAGCATGCCGGCAAGGGTGAAGCGCAGACCCGCGAAGAGCAGCTGCGAGGCGCTGTCGTGCGCGGGAATGCCAAAGAGGCCGTAGCCGATCTTGATGCAGGGGAAGGCGGAGCCCCAGAGCGCGCAGCAAACGAGACAGCCCAGGATGAGTCCGGGCAGGGTGGCGAGATACGGCTTGCGGCTTTCCATGATGTCCTTCCTACATGCGCGAAGCAAAAAAGAACCCGCCACCGGATGCGTCGGTGGCGGGTGATGTTACCCGAAGGGATTGTACCCGATGGGAAAGGTTTAGGCGAAGTAGGCTACGCCGCTCTCAAAGATCGGCATGAACTTGTCGCCGGGGACATGCTCGGGCACGTTGCGGTACAGGTTGTCGCCGCGACGCTCGGCATGGCCCATCTTGCCCAGGACGCGGCCGTCGGGGCTGGTGATGCCCTCGATGGCGAGTGCGGAGCCGTTGGGGTTGACGGAAAGATCCATGCCGGGCTTGCCGTCCTCGCCCACGTACTGCGTAGCGACCTGGCCGTTGGCGATCAGCTGGGCGAGTACCTCGTCGTTGGCGACAAAGCGGCCCTCGCCGTGGCTGATGGCGACGGTGTAGGGGTCGTCGAGGCTGCACTGCGACAGCCACGGGGACAGGTTGGACGAGATGCGGGTGCGCACCAGGCGGCTCTGATGGCGACCGATGGTGTTGAACGTCAGCGTGGGCGCATCGGGCGTGGCGTCGACGATGTCGCCGTAGGGCACCAGGCCGAGCTTGATCAGGGCCTGGAAGCCGTTGCAGATGCCCAGCATCAGGCCATCGCGGGCCTTGAGCAGGTCGCGGACTGCCTCGGTGACTTCGGGAGCGCGGAAGAACGCCGTGATGAACTTGGCGGAGCCGTCGGGCTCGTCGCCGCCCGAGAAGCCGCCGGGGATCATGACAATCTGGCTTGCACGGATGCGGCGGGCAAGCTCGTGGGTGCTCTCGGCGACGGCCTCGGGCGTGAGGTTGTTGATCACGAAGGTGTCGGCCTCGGCGCCGGCGGCGCGGAAGGCACGGGCGCTATCGTACTCGCAGTTGTTGCCGGGGAACACGGGGATAACCACGCGCGGGCGGGCGATCTTGGCGCCGCCGTACACGTGGATGTCCTTGGCGCGGAAGTCGATGGTCTCGACCTCGGGGGTCTCGTCGGCGCTGCGGTAGGCAAAGACGCCCTCGATGCCGCTCTCCCAGGCCTCCTGAAGCTCGGAGAGCTCGATGACTTCGGAGCCGGTGTCGATGACATAGCCCTCGACGGTGGTGCCCAGGGGCTCGACGACAACGCCGTCGGCGACCTCGGGCAGCTCGGCATCCTCGGCGAGCTCGACGATAAAGCTGCCGTAGAGCGGGGTGAAGAGGCTCTCCACGTCTACATCCTCGGCAAGCTCGATACCGATCTGGTTACCGACGCACATCTTAAAGAGGCTCTCGGCGCCGCAGCCGTAGCCGGGCGTGGAGATGGCCAGGGCGTTGCCGTTGGCGGTGAGCGCCTCGACGGCGTCAAACGCGGCGAGCAGCTGCTGGGCGTCGGGACGGTAGTCCTCGCCATAGGTAGCGGGGGCGATGCGGACGACGCGGTGCGTGAGGCCCTTGAACTCGGGCGAGACGGCGCGGGCGGCCTTGCCCACGGCGACGGCGAAGCTGATCAGAGTCGGCGGAACGTTGAGCTCGCCGGCCTCGTCCTCAAACGAGCCGCTCATGGAGTCCTTGCCGCCGATGGCGCCGGCACCCAGGTCGACCTGGGCCATAAGGGCGCCCAGGACGGCTGCCGTGGGCTTGCCCCAACGCTCGGCCTCGGTGCGCAGACGCTCGAAGTACTCCTGGAAGGAGAGATAGGCGCGCTTGTGCTCAAAGCCGGCAGCCACGAGCTTGGCGATGGACTCGACCACGGACAGGTAGGCGCCCGCAAACTGGTCGGCTTCCATCAGATAGGGGTTAAAGCCCCATGCCATGGCGCTCGCCGTGGTGGTCTCGCCGTCCACGGGGAACTTGGCGACCATGGCCGAGCTGGGGGTGAGCTGCGTCTTGCCGCCAAAGGGCATGAGCACGGTTGCGGCACCGATGGTGGAGTCGAAGCGCTCGGAAAGGCCCTTGTTGGAAGCGACGTTGAGGTCGGTGACGAGCGAGGTCATGCGCTCGGCAAGCGTGGTGCCGGCCCAGCTGGGCTGCCACACGCTACGGGCGCACACGTGGGCGACCTGGTGCTTGGGTGCGCCGTTGGAGTTGAGGAACTCGCGGGACAGGTCGACGATAGCGACGCCGTTCCAGGCCATGCGCATGCGCGGCTCGGCGGTAACCTCGGCGATAACGGTCGCCTCCAGGTTCTCCTCGGCGGCGTAGCCCATGAACTCCTCGACGTCACCGTCGGCGACGGCGCAGGCCATGCGCTCCTGGGACTCAGAGATAGCGAGCTCGGTGCCGTCCAGGCCGTCGTACTTCTTGGTCACGGTGTCCAGGTCGACATACAGGCCGTCGGCAAGCTCGCCCACGGCGACCGAGACGCCGCCGGCGCCAAAGTCGTTGCAGCGCTTGATCAGACGGCAGGCGTCGCCGCGGCGGAACAGACGCTGCAGCTTGCGCTCGACAGGGGCGTTGCCCTTCTGGACCTCGGCACCCGAGGTCTCGATGGACTCGGTGTTCTGGGTCTTGGAGGAGCCGGTGGCGCCACCGATGCCATCGCGGCCGGTGCGGCCGCCCAGCAGGATGATCTTGTCGGTGGGGGCGGGGCACTCGCGACGAACGTGGTTTGCCGGGGTAGCGCCCACGACGGCGCCAACCTCCATGCGCTTGGCCACGTAACCGGGGTGATAGAGTTCGTTGACCTGACCGGTGGCAAGGCCGATCTGGTTGCCGTAGCTGGAGTAGCCGGCGGCGGCAGTGGTCACGAGCTTGCGCTGCGGCAGCTTGCCCTCGAGCGTCTCGGAAACCGGGACGGTGGGGTCACCGGCGCCGGTGACACGCATGGCCTGGTACACGTAGCTGCGGCCCGACAGCGGGTCGCGGATGGCGCCGCCCAGGCAGGTGGCGGCACCGCCGAAGGGCTCGATCTCGGTCGGGTGGTTGTGGGTCTCGTTCTTAAACAGGAACAGCCAGTCCTGGTCCTCGCCGTCGACATCGACCTTCACCTTGACGGTGCAGGCGTTGATCTCCTCGGACTCGTCGACATCGGTCATGACGCCGGTCTTCTTAAGGTACTTGGCGCCGATGGTGCCCATGTCCATGAGGCAGACGGGCTTGGCGTCGCGGCCGAGTTCGTGGCGCATCTCCATGTAGCGGTCGAAGGCTTGCTGCACCACGGCGTCGTCGATCGTCACGTCGTCCAGGACGGTGCCGAAGGTGGTGTGGCGGCAGTGGTCGGACCAGTAGGTGTCGATCACGCGGATCTCGGTGATGGTGGGGTCGCGGTCCTCATCGCGGAAGTACTGCTGGCAGAAGGCGATGTCTGCCTCGTCCATGGCAAGGCCGCGATCGGCGATAAAGGCGGCAAGGCCGGCCTCGTCGAGCTCGCGGAAGCCGTCGAGCACCTCGACGGGCTGGGGCTCGGGGGTCTCCATGTACAGCGTCTCGGGCAGGTCGAGCGAGGCGATGCGTGCCTCGACGGGGTTCACCACGTAGTGCTTGATGGCATCGATGGCGGCCTCGTCCAGAGCGCCCGAGATCATATAGACCTTGGCGGAGCGCACGGCGGGGCGCTCGCCCTGGCTGATGAGCTGCACGCACTCGCTGGCAGAGTCGGCGCGCTGGTCAAACTGGCCAGGCAGGAATTCGACGGCAAAGACGGCGCCATCGCTTGCGGGGAGCTCGTCGTAGGTCACATCGACCTGGGGCTCGCTAAAGACGGTCGGCACGCAGGAGCGGAAAAGCTCCTCGTCGATGCCCTCGACGTCGTAGCGGTTGATGATCCTCAGGGCCTCGATGCCCTTGATGCCGAGAATCTCGGTCAGCTCGCCCTTGAGCTGCTGAGCCTCGACGTCGAACCCGGGTTTCTTCTCCACGTAGATACGAGAGACCATTGGTTCCTGCCTTCCTGATCGGTTGGGCGTACGGTACGGTATGCGGCAGCGGTCGGTTTGCGGGGTCTGCCCTGCGGTCGCCTTGAGCCACATGTTTGTAAACCTCACTATGATACGACAGCTCGTGGCGCGTTGAGAACGGCGAGGGTGCTACAGTGAAGCGCAAACAAGAGAAAGGCATCACATGGCATTCGTTTCACTCGCCATCATCGCGCTCGTGGCCTTTGCAAGCCCCTTCATCGCCTCGGCGATTCCCGGAAAACCCGTTCCCGAGACGGTCTTTTTGCTCGTGCTCGGTGCGGTGCTGGGACCTCATATGCTCGGCGTCATCCATGTAGATGCCGAGGTTTCGCTCGTGTCAGAGCTCGGCCTGGCCTTTTTGTTCCTGCTTGCCGGCTTTGAGATCGACCCTAAGAACATTACGGGTGTGGAGGGGCGCTACGGCTTGGCGACGTGGGCCGTCACGTTTGGTATCGCCTGGCTTGCCGTGCGCTTTACGCCGTGGTTCTCGGTCAGCCATTTCGACGGTATCGCCGTGACGCTCGCCTTGACCTCGACGGCGCTTGGAGCGCTCATGCCCATCTTGCGCGAGCGGTCGCTTGCCGGAACGCGCGTCGGTGATTCGATTCTCGCCTATGGTACGTGGGGCGAGCTCGGCCCCGTGCTCGCCATGTCGGTACTGCTGTCTGCCCGTACGGGCATCGAGACGCTGCTGATTTTGGGCTTATTTGCCGCCGTGTGTGTGCTGCTTGCCGTGGTCCCCGGCCGTTCCAAACGCATCGGCAGCCGGTTTTTCGCCTTTATTCAGGAGCGCGCCGATACCACGTCGCAGACCTTCGTGCGCCTGACGGTGCTCATCCTGGTCACGCTCGTGGCGTTCTCGGCCATCTTTGACCTCGACATCGTGTTGGGTTCTTTTGCCGCCGGCTTTGTCCTGCGCTATATCATCCCCGAGGGCAACCATACGCTCGAGACCAAGCTCGACGGCCTGGCCTACGGCTTTTTGATTCCGGTGTTCTTTACCATATCGGGCGCAAAGATCGACCTGACGGCCGTGGCGTCGCGCCCGGGCTTGCTCGCGGGCTTTATCGTGGCGTTGCTGATTATTCGTGCCGTGCCCATTCTCATCTCTATGAGCATTTGTCCTGCGACGCGCGATGTGTCGGCGTATGGTCGCATTACCGTGGCCCTGTACTGCACTACGGCGCTGCCGATTATCGTTGCCGTGACAAGCGTTGCCGTCAACGCGGGCGCGCTGTCGCAAGATATTGCGTCGGTCATGGTTGCCGCCGGCGCCATCACGGTGTTCTTGATGCCGCTGCTCGCACAGCTCTTCTACCGCGTGGTCGACGCCGCACCGGTTGCCGCCGTGGCAGAAGTTGCCGAGCATCCATCCGAAGCGCTCGACATCCTGCGCGCCCATCACGATTTGGCGAGCCTGCTTGCACGCGAGCACGAGCTGCTGACATCGCATGGCCATGGTCGCGTATTCGAGGGCCTGCCTACGCTCGACACGATTGCCGAGCGTCTTTCCGCTGAGGCGGCGAGCGGCCATATCGATGCCCGTATTGTGGACGCGGCACATCTTCTTGCCGATAAGACCTATGGAGACGAGGTCGACCCGTCCGAGCTGACTCCGCGCGAGCGTCGCCGCCTGGAGCGCGCTAAGCTCGCCGTGCGCGAATACCGCCGCCGCATGCTGGAGCTCTATGCGCGCGATGAAGCCCAGGACGACGACGGCAGGTAGCCGACACCGCCGCGGAAAATGAATCCCGGAATTGGCGTCCAGAGTGGGATGCACTTTCTGCGAGAGGCCCGTTGTGGAAAGTGCGTCCCAGAATCGGCGTCCAAAATGGGATGCAGTTTCCTCATGAGGGCTCTGGGGGGAAACGGCATCCCGTTCTGAGCTGAAATGCCGGGACGCAGTTTCCCTTACAAAACAGAAGAAGGCGCGCTGCCTGCGGTTGATGCAGGCAGCGCGCCTTTTGCGTTGAGCTTCGTTGAGGTTCGAAGTAGTGGACTAGTTCGCCATAACGCCTTCGGTCCAGGCCTCGACGTCCTCGATGCGCAGGACGTTGGCGACCTCGGCCACGCAGTCGACGCTGGCAAGCTCGGCGGCGGCAGCCTGGACGTCCTTCTCGAGCGCGCGGTGCGTCAGGAAGATGACCGAGCAGGCATCGCTGACGCCCGATTTGCCGTCCTCGACCTGGTTGATGAGCGAGATCGAGATGTTGTGCTTGGCAAAGATGTCGACCGTCTCGGACAGGGCGCCTACGCGGTCGGCGACCTTCAGGCGCACATAGTACTTGGTCTGGAGCTCGTCCATGGGCTTAAAGGCGAGGTTGTGACCATAGGGCTCAATCTCGGGCAGCGGAGCCACACCGCGGCTGATCTGCTCGGAGAGCGACAGGATATCGCCCACGACGGCGCTCGCGGTGGGGAAGGAGCCTGCGCCGGCACCGTAGAACATGGTCTCACCCACGGCGTCGCCTACCACGTAGACAGCGTTCATGGCGCCGTTGACCTTGGCAAGCATGTGGTCGGCGGGGATCAGCGTGGGATGCACACGGACGTCGACGCCGGCGTCGGTGTTGCGGGCGATGCCGAGCAGCTTAATGGTGTAGCCGAGCTCACGGGCCTGGGCGATGTCCTCGGCACCGATGGTACGGATACCCTGCTGGTACACATCGTCGGTGGTAACGCGGGTGCCAAAGCCGATGGAAGCGAGGATCGCCGTCTTGCTGGCGGCGTCGAAGCCGTCGACGTCGGCGGACGGGTCGGCCTCGGCATAGCCCTTAGCCTGTGCGTCGGCGAGCACGTCGGCGTAATCGGCGCCCTCGGCGTCCATGCGCGACAGGATGTAGTTGGTGGTGCCGTTAAGGATGCCGGCGATGGTCAGGATCTTGTTGCCCACCAGGTCATGCTCAAGCGTGCTCACGATGGGGATGCCGCCGCCGCAGCTGGCCTCGCACTTAATCTGCACGCCGCACGCGCGTGCCTTCTCGGCAAGCGTCTCGACGTGACGGCCCAGCAGGGCCTTGTTGGCAGAGACGACGTGCTTGCCGTGCTCAAAGGCGGTGGTGAAGATCTCGGTTGCGGGATGTTCGCCGCCGATGAGCTCGACGACGATGTCGACGGCGGGGTCGGTGACGACGTCGTGCCAGTCACTCGTAAAGGCCTCGCGCTCAATGCCTGCCGCCTCGGCCTGCTCCCAAGCAAGCGCGCAGGCGCGGGTCAGCTTAAGGTCGATGCCGTAGGCTGCCAGGTACTCATCGTGGTGGCTCTTGATCAGACGGGCCACGCCGCCGCCGACGGTTCCCAGACCGATCAGACCGACGTTCACGGTGCGCAGGGGTTCGCTCATAGATAGCTCCTTCGTGCATCTTATGGATGGATTAACCGCTTAAAGGTTGAGTGCATTCTAGCGTGAACCGAGGGCGTGTGCTCGCCAGGCAACAGGAGTCGCACAAAACGGCACCCCCGAAACGCTGCGGAAATATTGGAAACATGCTCGCTACAAACGAACTTCCGTAACAAACTGTCAACGTTTGCGCCATAAGGTTTGCCCTGTACCGCAAGACGGCCGCACCACGGCCAGCGAAAAGGGGGACACCATGTTTAGCATCAACAACGTACTTAACCGCAGGAGTTTCTTGGCTGGCGCTGCGGCGCTCGGTAGCACCGCAGCACTCGCTGGTTGCTCGTCGGGTGGCTCGGACGGCGGCTCCGCCGATGACGGCAAGACCTTCAAGATCGGTGTCA
Organism: uncultured Collinsella sp.; assembly: GCA_902493615.1. Lineage (GTDB taxonomy): Bacteria > Actinomycetota > Coriobacteriia > Coriobacteriales > Coriobacteriaceae > Collinsella. The sequence continues at coordinate 496 of CABUQK010000055.1, read as the reverse complement.
TCGGCCCTCTGACCGGCGCCGCGGCAACTTATGGCGTTTCGGCCGAGAAGGGTGCCAAGCTCGCCGCCAAGGATTTCTCGACCAAGGACCTCAAGCTCTCGCTTAAGTCCGAGGATGACGTCGCTGACGGCGAGAAGGTCATCAACGCCTTCAATACCCTGTGCGACTGGGGCATGCAGGCTCTCGTCGGCCCCGTCACGACTGGTGCCGCCGTTGCCGTCTCGGGCGAGATTGCCGACGACATGCTTATGGTCACGCCTTCGGCCTCGTCGCTCGACGTCACCAAGGACAAGACCACGGTCTTCCAGGTTTGCTTCACCGATCCCACCATGGGCGCCAGCGCCGCGAAGTTCTTGGCCGAGAAGTATGCGGACGCCAAGATCGCCCTGTTCTACAACTCCGGCGATACGTACAGCTCGGGCGTTGCCGATGCCTTTGCCGAGCAGGCCAAGGCATCCAAGCTCGACATCGTCGATACCGAGACCTTTAAGGACGA
>CABUQK010000054.1 GCA_902493615.1 uncultured Collinsella sp. | reverse complement strand
TGAATGACGGGCCTCGCGCTGCGGAGTGTTTTCAAAACCAAGCCCGGCCCCGACCTGCGTTGACACAGCTGGCGGTTCTTGGGCATCGCTTGCTGGTGGGGTTCCTTGTCTGAGTTGGACTTAGTCGGTGGGACCACTCGTCTCGGTCGCTGTCCCGCGCCGTTCCGGCGCGGGAGGCGCGCCACTGCGGGAGTGCCAGTCGGTCATTGTTGGCGCCGAAGCACCATCCCGCCTCAGCATCGCCCTTAGCTTCTCAAAGCTCTCCTCGCTCAGGCAGTGCTCCATGTGGCAGCCCTCTTGCGACGCGACCTCAGCCGAAACACCCGCATCCTCCAGCAGCCCCACGAAAAAGCAGTGACGCTCCCACATTTGGCGAGCGACCTCCAGACCACGCTCCGTCAGATGAACGTCGCGCTTGCCCATTTCGACATAGCCGTTGCTTTCCAGCGTCGCCATGGCCTTGGAAACGCTCGCCTTGGTTACGCCGAGGTGCTCCGCAACGTCGATCGAGCGCACGATGCCCTGACGTTCCGACAGAACGTAGATCGATTCGAGATAGTCTTCTCCGGATTCACGTAGGGCCATGGGCCGCCTTTCGCGATGATTGCTAGTTAGCCTTTGGATACTTTTCACAGCTTACTTTACCGCAAAAGTTGCCCATGTCTTACTACTTTGCCTAAAAGTTAGCCGTGTTTCACAAAACGTGCGGGACGAAAACAAAATGGGGACGCCCCGCAAGGAGTGTCCCCAGGTGCCGGCAGATAAGGAACGTCCCCAAGTGCCGAGCCGCAGCTATAACAGTCCAAAGTACTTCGCGGCATTGTAGATGCCGTCGTCGTCCACGGCAGTCGTCACATAGGTCGCCGCGGCCTTCACGGTATCCTGCGCGTTGCCCATGGCCACACTTGTGCCCACGGCCGAGAACATCGACAGGTCGTTCTCGCCGTCGCCAAAGGCAATCGCTTCACTCGCGTCGATGCCCAGGCGCTCCAGCGTCGCCGCCACACCCAGGTCCTTGCCGCCGTTGGCCGGAATAATGTCGCAGAACAGGTCGCACCAGCGCGTGGTGAGCGAATGCGACACGGCATCGGTCACGATGTGCTCGTCAACTGGGTCAACAAAGGCACAGAACTGATAGACCGGCGCGTCAAAGGCATGCTCAAACGGCTCCTCGTGGTAGACGATTCCCGCGTTGCTGCCAGCCGTCACCACGCGCTCGGACAGGCGGTTCACAAACGAGTTCTCGCCCTGCATGCACAGTGAGTCGTAGCGCCCCTGCGCCACCTGGTCCACAATCACCGCAACGTCGTCCGGATCGATCAGGCAGCTGCGGTAGACGCCCTTGGCATCAAAACAGTGCTGGCCCGAAAGCGTAATGTACGCATCCCAACCCAAGTCGAACAGCCAATCCGGCATCTGGTAGGTCGGGCGACCCGTGGCGATTACGCACGCAATCCCCTGTTCGTGAAAGCTATCGAGCACCCGCTGCGCCGACGCCGGAATCCGATGGGTCTTAAAGCTCAGCAACGTGCCGTCGATATCGAAAAACGCAGCCTTAATCATCCTCGCCTACTCCTCGCCCTCGAGCTTCTCGCTCGCCTCGAGCCACGCCATCTCCAACTCGTCCATGGCGGCGTGGGCCTCGTCGATCTTTGCCTGCTGCTCGCCCAGCGCCGTGTAATTGGTGGGGTCGACCTGGGTCATCGCGGCCTCGGCCTCCTCCACGCGTGCGCGCTGCGTCTCCATTTTGCGCTCGAGCGAGCTCACCTCGCGGCGGAGCTTCTGGCGTTCGGCGTTGGAAAGGCCATTGGGCTGGCCGCTCGACTTGGGCTTTTCGGCCGCAGCCGCCGCGGCACCGGTGTCAAACGTGCCGGTCTTGGCACTCGGCGCACCCACGGGCTCGTCTTCGGCGGTGGCGTTGCACAGGCGCAGGTACTGGTCGACGCCGCCGGGCATATGCGTCAGGTGACCGTCGATCAGTGCCCACTGCTGGTCGGTCACGCGCTCCATCAAGAAGCGGTCGTGTGTCACCAGGATCAACGTGCCGGGCCAGCCGTCGAGCAGGTCCTCGACAATCGCGAGCATGTCGGTATCCAGGTCGTTGCCGGGCTCGTCCAGGATGAGCACGTTGGGCTCGTCCAGGATCGTCAGCAGCAGCGACAGGCGACGGCGCTGGCCGCCCGAAAGATCGCCGATGCGGCTCCAGAGCTGCTGCGTCGTAAATCCCAGGCGCTCGCAGAGCTTCTCGGGCGAAGTCTCCTTGCCGTCGATGACGTAGTACTTCTTATAGTTGCTGAGCACCTCGCGGATCGTGTCGCCCATGTAGGGCTCGAGCTCCTCGAGCTGCTGCGACAGCACGCCAAAGCGTACCGTCTGGCCAATCTTCACGCGGCCGCGCGTGGGCGCAATTTTACCCTGGATCACATCAAGCAGCGTCGACTTGCCAGCGCCATTCTCACCCAAAAGACCATAGCGGTCGCCCGCACCAATGAGCCAGGTCACATCGGAGAGCACCTGCTTGGGCGCGCCGCCGGCATCCGCATAGCCGGCGTCCACGTCGACCACATCGATAACCTGCTTGCCTAGGCGGCTCACGGCGAGGCGCTTGAGCTCCAGCTCGTCACGCATGGGCGGCACGTCGGCGATCAGCTCGCGAGCGGCATCAACGCGAAACTTGGGCTTGGTGGAACGCGCCTGGGCGCCGCGGCTCAGCCACGCGAGCTCCTTGCGTGCCATGTTGCGACGGCGCTCCTCGGTAACTGCGGCCATGCGGTCGCGCTCCACGCGCTGCAGGATATATGCGGAGTAACCGCCCTCGAAGGGATCGACCTGGCCGTCGTGGACCTCCCACATACTGGTACAGACCTCGTCCAAGAACCAGCGGTCGTGCGTGACCACGAGCATCGCGCCCTGGCCGCGCTGCCAACGGGCCTTTAAGTGACGCGCGAGCCAGTTGATGGTGCGCATGTCCAGGTGGTTGGTGGGCTCGTCGAGCATGAGCACGTCGTAGTCGCCGATCAGCAGGCGCGCGAGGTCCACGCGACGGCGCTGGCCGCCCGAAAGCTCGCCCACCGTGCCCTCCCAGGGCACATCGCTAATAAGGCCGGCCAGAATCTGGCGCGTACGCGGGCTCGAGGCCCACTCGTATTCGGGCGTGTCACCGACGACGGCATGATGCACGGTGTCGGTATCGACCAGGTTATCCTTTTGGCCGAGCAATCCAATCGTCGTGTCGCGGCGGTGCGTCACGCGCCCGTCATCGGGCTCCAGCGTGCCGGCGAGCACGCTCAGCAGCGTCGACTTGCCGTCGCCGTTTTTACCGACAATACCAATGCGGTCACCCTCGCCCACGCCGAGCGTCACGCTATCGAAAATATGCTTGGTGGGAAACTCTAGGCTGACGGAATCGCATCCCAAAAGAATCGCCATGTGCCCTGCTCCTTCGTAGAAATTCAACGTTGTCCATGATAGCAGCGAAAAGGCGGGCCGCACGCGACACAAAAAGGCGGGCCATCTCCCGCAAGAGATGACCCGCCTCTCCAATCAGTCCCGCGGCAACCGTGGCCGCCGCGGGCCTCAAGCATGTCCCGGACTAGGAGAACATGCCGGTGAGGTAATCATTCAGCCGCTTGTCTTTGGGCCGTTGGAAAATCTCGTCAGTCTCGTCGTATTCGACCATATCGCCCATGTAGAAGAACGCCGTGCGGTTGGACACGCGCGACGCCTGCTCCATGTTGTGCGTCACGATGACGATGGTGCGGTCGGCAACGATCGACGACATGAGGTCCTCGATCGCCAGCGTCGAGATGGGGTCGAGCGCCGAGCAGGGCTCGTCGAACAGAATCACGTCGGGGTTGAGCGCCAGCGTGCGCGCGATGCACAGACGCTGCTGCTGACCGCCCGAAAGCGCATAGGCGCTCTTATCGAGCTTGTCTTTGACCTCGTCCCACAGCGCCGCGCCGCGTAAGCTTTCCTCGACCATGCGGTCGAGCTCGTCACGGTCGGTGATACCGTGGCGCTTGAGCGCAAACGTGATGTTGTCGCGAATGGACTTGCGAAAAGGGTTGGGCTGCTGAAACACCATGCCAATGGAGCGGCGCAGCTCGTAGGTGTTTTCGGTCTTGGTGTTCACGTTGCGCCCGCGGTAGTTGATCTCGCCTTCCACGCGGCAGCCGCGAATCTCGCGATTCATGAGGTTGAGGCTACGCAAGAAGGTCGACTTACCGCAGCCCGAAGGCCCGATGAGCGCCGTGATCTCGCCCTTGTGAAAGTCGAGCGACGTATTGTGCAGTGCATGGTGGTCGCCATAGTACACGTTGACGTCCTTGGTGGAGAGCACGACCTCGTCGCTCACGGCCTTGCCGCTCACGCGCACGCGCTTCTCGCTCTCCCCCACGCTCGACAGGAAGTCCTGGGTGTCGGACGATGCCGCTTCGGTTGCGGGCGCTACATTCATCTCGCTCATTCGGCCGTCATCTTCCTTGCCAGTTGCTTGCCCACGATACGGGCGACTACGTTAAACAGCAGCACGCAAATCATCAGCAGCGCCGCGGTGCCCCAAACGATCTGCTGGGCCTCGGGGCTGCCCTCGCCATAGATCTTGTAGATATGCACGGCGAGCGACTCACCGGGACGGAACACGTTCCAGGCGCAAGTAGGACTCGACAGGTTAAGGCTCAAGAAGTTCAGGCGAACCGGCGAGCTCATGCCCGAGGTAAAGAGCAATGCTGCGGCCTCGCCAAACACGCGGCCGGCCGAAAGCACGATGCCGGTCACGATAGCGGGCATGGCCTCGGGGATCAGGATGTGCAGCGTGGCCTCCCAGCGGGTGAGGCCCATGGCCAGGCACGCATCGCGCTGGGCCTGCGGCACGTCCTCGAGCGCCTGCTGGATCACGCGCACCAGAATGGGGATATTGAACATGGTGAGCGCGATGGCGCCGGAGATGATGGAGTACTTCCAGCCCAGCTGCACCGAGAACACCAGAAAACCGAACATGCCGACGACGATGGAAGGCAGCGAGGACAACGTCTCGATGGCGGTGGAGGCGATGTCGCGGATGGGTCCGTCCGGCGCGTACTCAACCAAAAAGACCGCTCCGCCCAGGCTGATGGGCACCGAGATGATCAGGGTGATCAGCAGCAGGTAGAACGAGTCGAACAGCTGGTAGAGCACGCCGCCCTGCGTTCCGTTGGCGCGCGACGGCTCCGTGAGAAAGCCCGGCTGGAACAGCGTCGAGATGCCCTCGAACAGGATATAGGCTACCATGGAGACGACGATGAGCATGACGATGGCGACGATCGCCGTCAACACGCCCGTGGCGAAGCGGTCCTGCTTTTGGACACGCCCGAGCCTCGCCTCGTCGATGTGGATACGCGTGCTAGCCACGAGCCTTCGCCCCCTTGCGGCCGATAAGGTGGATGATCAGGATGAAGATGAGACTCATGCCCATCAGCAGCAGGCCGAGCGCCCACAGAACATCGTCTTGGGCCGAGCCCTCGGCATAGACTGCCATGGACGTGGTGAGCGTGGTGGTGATGGTCGAAGCCGGCGACAGCAGCGACGTCGGCATGGCCTCGATGCCGCCGATGACCATGCGCACGGCGAGCGTCTCGCCAAAGGCGCGGGTCATGCCCAAGATAACCGCGGTCATGAGCGACGGCATGGCGGACTTGAGCACCACGTGCCAGATGGTCTGCCAGCGGGTGTAGCCCAGCGCGAGCGAGCCCTGTCGGTAGCCGTCGGGCACGGCGCGCAGGCCATCGACCGAAAGCGTGGTCATCGTCGGCAGAATCATGACCGCCAGCACGATGGCGCCGGGCAAGATGCCCAGGCCCGTGCTCACGTGGAAAACGCTCTTCATAAGACCGACGACCACGTGAAAACCGATCAGGCCAAAGACGACCGAGGGGATGCCGGTCAAAAGCTCAATGAGCGGCTGAAAGATCTTAGAGCCAAACTTAGGGCTAATCTCGACCGCAAAGATGGCAGAGCCGATGGCGATGGGCAGCGCGATAAGCGTGGAGAGCACCATGACCGCAAACGAGGTGACGATCAGGGGCAGGGCGCCGGTATAGGGCAGGCCGTTTTCGGCTGTGTTGGCCAGGTCCCACTTGGTGCCGGTGAAAAACTCGACGACCGAGACGCCGTCCTTGACAAAAGCCGAGAGGCCCTTTTGGGCGACCATAAAGATGAGCGCGGCAACGACAAGCGTCACGAGCGCTACGCACGCGCCCGTGACGCCCAGGCCCACGTTCTCAAGGTCGCGCTTTGGCAGCTGTTTTGCCATTGCAAACCTTTCCGGGGCGATTACTTATTTAGCAGAGACCTTGCCGCTGGCGTCCTTGACGACCTTCATGGCAGAGACGGGGATGAAGCCCTGCTCCTCGACGAGCTTGCCCTGGACGTCGTCGGAAAGCATGAACTCTAGGAAGGCCTTGGTGGCCTCGTCGGCGTCCTTGGAGCAGTACATGTGCTCGGTAGCCCAGATCTTGAAGGAGTCGTCGGTGACGTTTGCGCTCTTGGGCTCCACGCCCTCGACCTTGATGGCGTTGAACTTGGAGTCATCGAAGTGCGAGAAGTCGAGGTAGGAGATGGCATTGTCGGGGCTGCCCATCTGAGTCTGAACATCGCCGGACTTGTCGAGCTCGGCGTCGCCCTTAAAGTCGACAGCCTCGTCGCCAAAGACGGCAGCCTCGAAGGTGGCGCGGGTACCGGAGCCGGCCTTGCGGTTGAGAACGACGATAGTAGCGTCGTCGCCGCCGACCTCCTTCCAGTTGGTGATCTGGCCAGAGAAGATGCCCTTGAGCTGCTCGAGGGACAGATCGTCGACCGTCACGTTCTTGGAAACGACGGGGCCCATGCCCACGACGGCGACCTCGTGGTCGACGAGGTTCTTGACCTGGTCGGCCTCGAGCTTGGTCTCGGCGAAGACGTCGGAGTTACCGATGGTGACGGTGCCGGCGGCGACAGCGGTCAGGCCCTTGCCCGAACCGTTACCCGAGCCGGAGACGGAGACATCGGGGTTGGCGTCCATGAACTTCTCGGCAGCGGCCTCGACGAGAGCCTGGAACGAAGAGGCACCGTCGTAGGTCACCTCGCCGGAGACGGACTCGGCAGCAGCGGCGCTACCCTTGTCGGCGGCATCGGATGCGCCGGAGCCGCCGCAACCAACGAGACCGAGACCGACGATGCTGGCAAAACCACCAGCGAGGCCGAGGAACTGACGACGAGAATAAGCCTGATCGAGCATGATCTTCCTTTCATACATGCGACTCGCGGGCACCCCACCCGCTTTGCTGTTTGGAAAGATACGGCCCCGACCGGGCAGCGTCCGCGCCAACTACGGTTTCTTACGGGCATTTGATAGACCCTTACCGCAAGCGCAGCACGGCCTTTACAAACGAATAACAAACCCGCCACCAAGCATGACCCGCCTTTTACACCAATAAAAACAAAGTTGCGGTGAAATAGTTCCTGCTTGGCCATCAAATGGCCCATTCTAGGAACTATTCCACCGCAGCTTAGATTGGGAAACCGCGAGACCTTAAAGCTCTAATTCATTCAAACGGAGGATCGCAACAATATAGATCTTGAGCGCCTGCTTGAGCTGTTCCTCGTTGGCGCACTCGTTGGGGCCGTGCATCTGGCCGCCCCACGCGGGCAGCTCCAGGCCGGTCTCCTCGGGGCCAAACGAGACGGCGCGGGCAAAGTTGCGCGCGTACGTGCCGCCGCCCATGGCAAAGGGCTCAGCATGCTTGCCCGTAAACTCGTTATAGGTATCAATAAGCGCCTTCACGGCCGGATCATCGGCAGAGACCGAGAACGGCACCTTTGCATGACCCACGCGACACGTCACGTCAAAGCGCCCCACAAGCGGCTCGAGCTGCTCGCGGATGGTATCGGCGCTCGTGCTGTCGGGGAAGCGCACGTCGATGACCTGCTCAATATGGCCATCCGCCACGCGGATGACGCCAGCGTTGCAGGTAAGCGGGCCAAACGCCGAGCTCGTCGCATCGATACCCAGGCCGCGGCCATAGGCGTCTGCATGTACAAAGGCCAGGAACTTGACGAACTCGTGCTCGGCAGGCGTCAGCAGGCGCTCGTCACGGGCACCAAACGCGTCCTCGGCCTCGCGCAGGTACGTCACGATCAGGCCGACGGCGTTGATCGTCCCCTCGGGCATCGAAGCATGGCCACCGATACCGTGCGCGAAAATCTGGGCATGGCCGTTCTCGAGCGCCGTGATCTCCAGGCGGTCGGCGTTCTCAATGGGCGCCGGCAGTTCATCGGCGGCAATCGCAAGCTCGCAGATAGACTGCGACGGAATGGCGTTGCTCGCCTCGGCGCCGCTCCACGATACGATGCGGCCGCCGTCGATCTTGGGGCTCACAAACGTCGCCCCAAACTGGCCCTTCTCGGCATTGCAGACCGGGAACTCGGCATCGGGCGTAAACAGAAAGTCAGGGTCTGCGTGGTTCTCCAGATAATGGTGAACGTCGGACATGCCCACTTCCTCATCGCAGCCCAGCAGCGCGCGGAAGGTATAGCGCGGCACAATGCCGTGCTTGAGCAGGTAGGCACCGGCGTAGAGCGACAACACCGCCGGACCCTTGTCATCAATCACGCCACGGCCGAGCAGCCAGCCCTCGCGACGCTCCATCGCAAACGGGTCGGTGTTCCAGCCGGGGCCGGCGGGCACCACGTCCACGTGGCAGATGGTCGCGAGCTGCTTGTCGCCGCGACCCGGGATATCGGCGATTCCCACATACCCATCGTCGTCGCTCGTTTGATAGCCGAGCTTCTGCGCGATGCCGAGCGCGCAATCGAGCGCGTCACGGACCGGGCGGCCAAACGGCGCGCCGGGCTCCGCATCGGCAGCAACGGCCACGGACGGATAGCTCACCAGCTGCTCGATATCGGCGACGACATCCTCCCAGACCTCGTCGACATACTCGGCAACGCTCTGCTCCACCTGATTCATGGACGACCTCCTTACCAATGAGCGGCGAGCGTGCCCGCCCCTCACATCAAATACTTATATAGCGAAAAGTTTAGCAAGCTCGGCCACCAAGTGCACCACTGCATCGGCACCCGCCGCCTCGTGCTCGCCCGGCGCCGCCGCGCCCGAATAGATACCAATGCACGGCACGCTCATCGCGTGCGCGCCCTCGACGTCGTTAAAGCGATCGCCGATCATCACGGCATCGCCCGCGGCCGCACCCAAGGCCGCCAACGCGTCGCGGACCGAATCGGCCTTGGTCTCGCGCCCCTGCGGCGGATTCATGCCAACCACCGCCTCAAACTGAGAAAGTCCCAGCTCTCCCACCATGTCAACGCACTTTGCCTCCATGCGCGACGTCGCCACGGCCAAGCGCTTGCCCTGGGCGACCAACCCATCCAGCAGCTCGGGGATCCCGTCAAACACGGGATACTCCTCCGGTCCCAGCTCGTCAAAAAAGGCGCGGTACTCGTCGGCCACCACAAGCGACTCCTCGCGGGAGAAGCCATAAAAGTCGTGAAAGCTCTTCCACAGGGGCGGCCCGATCATGCGGCGCAGGTCACCCATCTGCGCCTCCGAAAACCCGCGCGCGGCCAACGTCTTGCGCGTCGAGGTCATCACCGCCCGGCCCGTATCGGCCACCGTGCCGTCAAAATCGAACAGCACAACCGGCCGCTCGCATAGCTGCAATGCCGCCATCGGCATCCCTCTTCCCCAGTTGATGATTTCCACACCGTCACTTCAAACTGTTAACTATTCAACAATTGAACCTAGCAATGTAGAGCAACTCCACTATACTTGTCGCACTTTGCTCTCAGAAGGCGGCGCGCAAGCGCCCCAACGAAAGGTGCAATTATGTCTTTTGCCATCATAACCGACTCCACGTCGGACATCTCCCCCGCCCGCGCTCAAGAGCTCGGCATTTACGTGATTCCGCTGCATGTGATTATCGAGGGCGAGGACCTGCTCGACCAGGTGCAGATTACCGCCGAGGAATACGTCGCGCGCATGGCCGGCTCCGAGCAACTGCCGCACACCTCGCAGCCGAGCGCCGGCGAGTTCAAGGCACTCTTTGACCGCGTGCGTGCTGACGGCCACGATAGCGCGATCTTTATCTCGCTGTGCAGCGAATGGTCCGCCTGCTATTCCAACGCATGCCTGGTCGCCGAGACCCACGAGCTCGACGTGCGCTGCATCGACTCGCGCACCGGCTCGGGCGCCGAGGGCCTGCTGGTGGAGTACGCGCTCGCCATGCGCGAGGACGGCCGCAGCCTAGACGAGACCGAGGCGCGGATCCGCGCGACGCTGCCCGACGCCCATCTGCTACTGATTCCGCGCACGCTCGAGAACCTGGTCAAGAACGGCCGCGCGCCCAAGCTCGCCGGCCAGCTCACGCAGATGCTCAACATTCGCCTGGCCGTTTCGCCGGAGTGGAAATCGGGCGAGATCAAGGCAATCAAAAAGGGCCGCGGCGCCAAGCGCATCGTCGCCAACACCATGGCAGATTGCCTCGCGTTTTTGGACGAGCACCCGGGCTCAAGCGTGCGCGTGCTCACGACCGGCGCCGCCGAGGAGCAGGAACTTGTCAACGAGGCGCTCGCGGGCCAGGACTACGTAGACGCCGGCACCGGCCCCATCGGCTGCACCATCGCCACCCACGTAGGCGTCGATGCCATCGCCATCAGCTACTGCCCCCGCTACCAGCCAACTCACTAGGGACGCCCACATCAGTTGCGGTGAAATAGGGACTGTTTTTGGCTTATCGGCCGCAAATCAATCCCTATTCCACCACAACTTGGAAATCGGCGATCAGCCCAGCGGACCCTGAAACAGCTCCTGATGAGTGCCCATTCTCACCAGCCTAATCATTGGGTTAGTCTTATGGGGAAGATAAAGAACGACCACATCGACCAAGCCATCGGATAGGTGGAAATCGATGTGGCCGTTGTAGTTTCCGCCCGGGTTTGAGAGCTCGTGGGCGCCATACTCCGCCGGAAGTGACCCATGAGCCACAAGCTCTGCAACCGCCGCTTTAAACTCACTTTTTAGCTGCGGATGCATGCGCATCGTTCGTTTGTAGTCCACCTTAAATTGAGCCTCGACTTTAATCTCGAACATCGCTATTCCTCATCGAGGAATGACATAAGCTCATCAGCGTTATTGAATGACGGGCTATCGTCCGGCAAAATCCCCAACTCATGAGCCTCGGCGATCACCATGGCACGCCTCGTCGCCTCGTTGGGCACCTCCGCCCTTCCTACAATCTCAAAAGGAATCTTTCGTTGATTTACCAGCTGCCGAACGGCAAGATTGAGATAGGAATTGAGGCTGAGGCCGACCGAATCCAAGAACTCAGTCGCCTGTTCCTTGAGCCCCTCTTCGATGCGAACCGTCGTAGGCTTAACCGTTGCAGTAGACATACGCGACCTCCTCGCCCTCGTCTTTTACACCAGTATACCCAATATAAATGGCAATCTGATGTTAGATAACATCAGATTGCCATGCGTATTCATGTCGCGTGAGCACGATTGATCTACATCAGCCCGCTCAGGGCAATGTCGACGGCCTCGTTGAGGTCGTCGGTGATGTGCACGAGCTCGGGATCGAGCGGGCTGATCATACCGGCGTCCAGCACCGGACCGTTAAGCCAGTCGAATAGGCCCTGCCAGTACTCGCTGCCTACCAGCACAAGCGGCATGCGCTTGACCTTGTGCGTTTGCACCAGCGTGAGCACCTCGAACATCTCGTCGAGCGTACCAAAACCACCGGGAAACACAATGGCACCCGAGCTGTATTTGACGCACATGGTCTTGCGCACAAAGAAGTAGCGGAAGTCCATACCGAGGTTCACATATTTGTTGAGCCCCTGCTCGTGCGGCAATTCAATGCCCAGGCCAACTGACTTGCCGTTGACACTCGCCGCTCCCCTGTTGGCCGCTTCCATGATGCCGGGGCCGCCACCGGTGATAACCGCCACGCCGCGCTGAGCAATCTTACGGCCGACGGTGCGCGCCGCCTTGTAGGCCGGGTCCGTCTTGGGCGTGCGGGCGCTGCCGAAGATGGTCACTGCGGGTCCGAGCTCGGCCAGCGCGCCAAAACCATCGACAAACTCGGCCTGGATGCGCAGCACGCGCCACGGATCGGCATGCAGCCAGTCGGTCGACTCCTCGGGCGCCAGCAGGTTGGCGTAGGTGTTGTCCTTAGGAATCATGGGGCCGCGCATGACCACGGGGCCGCGGCGGTACGTCTCGTCGTAGGCAGGCTCGCCCTCGACGTTCTCATTCTTAATCATGGGTACTCCTATCGAGAAAAAGAAAAGCGGGCGGGGGCGACGCCATGCGCCAAACACCCGCCCGAACATCAACTATTCGGTATGGTACCCACGATGCATCAAGTGCTTGCAAGCTATCGGTCAGCGGTCGCGCAGCCGGTGTCAGCAAATGTGACGAGCGGTTGCCGCTCAGCCTTTGCCATTGCCCACGCTCTGCAAGCGTGTCTGTCGCCCTTAGTAATCCACCGCCGCAGGGCTGTTCATCCAGTCGCTCACAAACGCGCCGTAGCGGCCCTCGATAATGGCCTGGCGGGCACGCTGCATAAGGTTGAGCAGGTAGTAGATGTTGTGCATCGAAAGCAGAATGCCGCCGAGCATCTCCTTCTGCGTGACCATGTGACGGATGAGCGCGCGGCTGTAGCCGCCCGTGCACACCGGGCAGGTGCAGGTGGGGTCGATGGGGCCGTCGTCGTGCGCAAAGCGCGCGTTGCGGAAGTTAAGGCGACCCTCGCTGGAGAACGCCGTACCCATGCGGCCCGTACGCGTCGGCAGCACGCAGTCGAACATGTCGATACCCACGCCCACACCGCGCACGAGGGTGGTGGGGTTGCCGACGCCCATCAGGTAGCGCGGCTTGTGCTTGGGCATGTACTCGCTTACGAGCGGTGCCAGGGTCTCGAACATGGTCTCGTGGTCCTCGCCCACCGAGTAGCCGCCAATGCCGTAACCGGGGAAGTCGCCGCACTCCTCCAGATGGCGCAGCGAGCGCAGGCGCAGATCTAGGTGCATGCCGCCCTGAACAATGCCAAAGAGCGCCTGGTCGTCGCGGTTATGCGCCTTATAGCAGCGCTCGGCCCACATACTCGACAGCTCAACGGCGCGCTCAACGTAGGCGCGCGTGGCGGGATAGCCCGGGCACTGATCGAGCTGCATGCAGATGTCGGAGCCGAGCTTCATGGCGATTTCCATGTTGTCCTCGGGCGTCCAGAACACGTGGCGACCGTCGTAATCGTTGACGATAAAGCGCACGCCCTCGTCGGTGAGCTTGACGGCGTCGTTGTGGCTGAACACCTGGAAACCGCCCGAGTCGGTAAGGATAGGACCGTGCCAGTTCATAAACTTGTGCAGACCGCCCAGCTCGGCGATAGTGTCCTCGCCGGGACGCATGGACAGATGATAGGTATTGGCAAGCACGATCTGGGCGCCGAGCTGTTTGACGGTCTCGGTAGGAATGCCCTTGACGTTTGCCTTGGTGCCCACGGGCATGAAGATTGGCGTCTCGATGTCGCCGTGCGGGGTGTGCAGCACGCCGGCACGCGCATGCGTCGTCGGGTCCTCTGCGATCAGGTCGAATTTAAAAAGGCTCTGGTCCATAAACTGGAACTCCTTGGTTGCGGTTCATACGCAAACCATTATACGGGCAACCCGCAAGAAGCACCGACTCGACAGAAACTAGTGCAAAGGGGTCATAGTCGTTTAAGAACGTCCATTACAGTCGAAATTGTCAGCCCGGGACCGTCTCGG
>CABUQK010000053.1 GCA_902493615.1 uncultured Collinsella sp. | reverse complement strand
GGTCCTGGGCGGTCTGGGCAATATGCGCGGCTCCGTTATCGCGGCGGCGTTGCTCACGGTGCTTCCCGAGCTGCTCCGTCAGTTCTCGGACTACCGCATGCTCATCTACGCCATTGTGCTGATCCTGGTCATGATCTTTACCAACAACCCGCAGCTCAAGGCGTTCTTCGGTCGCGTCAAGGACCGCTTTGCTTCCAAGAAGGAGGTGGCAGCCGATGCCCAGTAAATTTGAGTTCAAGAAGGGCAAGATGGTCCCGTATCCTTCTGGCGCCATCGTTCCCGACCGCGACCTGGGCGAGCGCCCTGCACTCGAGTGCATCCACCTGGGCATTGAGTTCGGTGGCCTTAAGGCAGTCGACGACTTTAGCCTGACTATCGGCAAGACCGAGATCGCCGGTCTGATCGGCCCCAACGGTGCCGGTAAGACCACGGTCTTCAACCTGCTCACCAAGGTGTATCAGCCCACGCACGGCACCATCCTGCTCGACGGAGAGGATACCTCGGGCAAGTCGGTCTATCAGGTCAACCGCATGGGTATTGCCCGTACATTCCAGAACATTCGCCTGTTCAACACCATGACGGTGGAGGATAACGTTAAGGTCGGCCTGCATAACCAGGAGCGCTACTCCGGCTTTGAGGGCGTGCTGCGCCTGCCGACGTATTGGAAGCACGAGAAGGCCGCCCACGAGCGCGCCATGGAGCTGCTGTCCATCTTTGATATGGAGCATCTGGCAAACGAGCAGGCCGGCTCGCTGCCTTACGGCGCCCAGCGTCGTCTGGAGATCGTCCGCGCGCTTGCCACCAACCCCAAACTGCTGCTGCTCGACGAGCCTGCCGCCGGCATGAACCCGTCCGAGACTGCGGAGCTCATGGAGAACATCGTCAAGATTCGCGACACCTTTGGCATTGCCATCATGCTTATCGAGCATGATATGTCGCTCGTTATGAACATCTGCGAGGGCATCTGCGTGCTCAACTTTGGTAAGGTCATCGCCAAGGGTACGGCCGAGGAAATCCAGAACAACGACGCCGTTATCGAGGCATATCTGGGCAAGCAGGATAAGGGGGAGAACTAAATGGCAGAGCCGATGCTTTCCGTCTACAACATCAACGTCTGGTACGGCGCCATCCACGCCATCAAGGACATCTCCTTTAACGTCAACGAGGGCGAGATCGTTGCTCTGATCGGTGCGAACGGTGCTGGTAAGTCCACAACGCTCAAGACCGTCTCGGGCCTGCTGCGCTCCAAGACCGGCTCCATCAAGTTTATGGGCGAGGACATTACCCATACGCCCGCCGATAAGCTGGTTGGTAAGGGCCTGGCCCAGGTGCCCGAGGGCCGTCGCGCCTTTTTGCAGATGACGGTCGAGGAGAACCTGGAGATGGGCGCCTATACACAGCCCAAGTCCACGGTCGCTCCGGGCCTTGAGCGTGTCTACGAGCAGTTCCCGCGCCTTAAGGAGCGCCGTCGCCAGGTCGCCGGCACCCTTTCGGGCGGCGAGCAGCAGATGCTCGTTATGGGCCGCGCCCTTATGAGTAACCCCAAACTGCTTATGCTCGACGAACCTTCCATGGGTCTGGCACCGATTCTGATCGAACAGATCTTCCAGATTGTCGAGGACCTGCACAAGGCCGGCACCACGGTGCTTCTGGTCGAGCAAAACGCGCAGATGGCGCTTTCCATCGCCACACGCGGTTACGTGCTCGAGACCGGCAAGATCACCATGACCGGCACCGGCCAAGAGCTACTGCACGACGACAACGTCCGCAAAGCATATCTTGGTGGTTAATTCATTCAACGAAGGGGCACTGACTATCCCGGTCAGCGCCCCTTTTTTGGTGCAAGGGGGTCAGGTTACTTTGCACCATAAACAGTCCCTATTCCACTGCAACTTCATGGAGATGTGTGACAATGCCCGTCGGAAAACATCTGCTGTCTTTGGGGGTCTATCTATGCTGTACGAGTTTTGTGCCGAGAACTTTGAGCGGGTGCCGGCGGCCATCGAGGCCGGTGCGGGGCGCATCGAGCTGTGCGATAACCTTGCCGTCGGTGGTACCACGCCCTCGGCCGGCGTTATCAGCGCTACGACCAACTATGCCCACGAACACGATGCACGGGTGATGTGCATGATCCGTCCGCGTGGCGGCGACTTTCACTACAACCAGGATGAGCTGCGCATGATGGAGATGGACTTGGGCCTTGCCGTGAGTGCGGGCGTTGACGGCTTGGTCTTTGGCTGCTGCAAACCCTGCGCTGGCGGATGGGCGCTCGACGAGCTTACGCTTGGCGCCCTCGTGATGGCTGCGGGCTGCGCGACCGAGGAATGTAAGCGTGAGCCCATCGACATCATCTTCCACATGGCATTTGACCAGCTCTCGCCCGAGGCTCAGCTCGATGCGATTGATACACTTGCCGACTGCGGCGTTACGCGCATCCTCACGCATGGCGGCGCTGCCGGTACGTCGATCGAGGATAATTTCGATCACCTGGCTCGTTTAATCGAGTATGCGGGTGATCGTTTGACCATCCTTCCCGGCGGCGGCATTTCCACGGCCAACCGCGATACCGTGGCGGCGGCACTGGGCGTCTCCGAGCTCCATGGCACAAGGATCGTACCGCTGGAGGTGTAGCCCGTGGCGCTTGTATTCGATGTTCAGCAGGCGAGTGGCAAGCCCGACGACAACCGTCGTCCCGGCACCGCGTGCCCCTTTTGCGATACAGAAGGGCTCACCAACATCATCCAGCGCGACGGTGACTGCATCTGGCTCGAGAATAAGTTCAAAACCCTGCGCGCCACCCATCAAACCGTGCTGATCGAGTCGGCCGATCACGATGCCGACCTGGTGACCTATAAGCCGGATGAACTCCACCATGTGATGCGGTTTGCCCTGGGTTGCTGGCAGCAGATGATCGATTCACAGCAGTATCGAAGCGTGCTCATGTACAAGAACAAGGGGCCACTTTCGGGCGGCAGTCTGGTCCATCCGCACATGCAGATTGTGGGTTTGGAGCAGGAAGACGGCTATGCTTCGCTGGCTTCCGCCAATTTCGAAGGTATCAATGTCTGGCAACAGGGGAGAATCTCGGTCAATATCTCAACCGAACCGATCATGGGGTTCTTTGAGATCAACGTTTCAGCCCCGCAGGGAATCGCTGCCAGCGATGGCATGCGAGACCAAGCCGAGGCGGATCTCTTCGCCGATGCGATCCAGGTGGCTCTGCGCTATATCCTGAACGAGCACCACGGTGGTCGCGCAGA
Organism: uncultured Collinsella sp.; assembly: GCA_902493615.1. Lineage (GTDB taxonomy): Bacteria > Actinomycetota > Coriobacteriia > Coriobacteriales > Coriobacteriaceae > Collinsella. Next base: position 10,778 of record CABUQK010000053.1, on the reverse strand, counting down.
GTCGTACAACCTGTTCTTCTATCACCTAGGCGGCCGGACCATTGCCAAGGCGCTTCCGCGTTGGGTGGTTTCACCCTACTTTGTCGGGTATCGGCTGACTCAGGTCAATGCTGAGACCACGCTCGATGTCGATGCGGAGCGACTCCGCGCACATCTGGGGGCGCTCACATCGTAAAGTGAGCGCCCGCACACTGCGGACGGTTTAGCGCGCCATTGCATCGCGGCCGGCCTCGACGCGCTTGCGCTGGGCGGCGCGCTCCTCGCCGGTCAGACGCTCAAAGAAGTGCCCGATAAGCGAGGCGAGCACCTGCTGAAACAACGTTCCACACATGACGGGAAACACAACTTCGCCCGGAAAGTATTGCGTGGCGATGACGGCGCCCGAAGAGATATTGCGCATGCCGCAGGTAAAGCACATGGTGGTCGTTTCGCTATATGGCAGATGCAGCGCGCGGGCGACCAGAATGCCGACGACAAAGCCGCTGATGGCGAAGACCAAAATAAAGAGGGCGACTTCCAAGCGCACCGCGTTCATGTGCAGCACGTACTCGCTCATGGCGGTGGAGTTGGAGGCGATAACGCCCATCATCATGAACTTGCAGGCGCGCGTGAGCTCGTTGATCACGATGCCGAGCACAGCGGGGATGGCGATCATAAAGGCCATGTTCTGCATCATGCTCGGCACGTCGATCGAGACGGTGGCGCCCAGCAGGAGCTTGAGCGTAAGCGGAATCGTCACAGGGGAGATGACCGAGGACGTCAGGATGATGGTGAGCGCGAGCGGGCCGTTGCCGCCGAACATGCTGATCCACATAAAAGCGGTGACTGCCACGGGCACACTGTATTCGAGCACGATGCCGCAGACAAGGTTGGGGTTGGAACCAAAGAACAACGATCCCATGGCATAGGCCGCGATGGGAATAAGCGCCGCCGAGACCAACAACGCCAGAACCAGGTGCAGCGGACGGTGGAACACCTCGGCTACCTGGTGAAAGGTGTTGCTGAGCGCACCCTGAAACGTCATAAAGGCGAAGAGGGCGGGAACAATGGGCTTGAGAACGCCGATCTGTTGAGGAAAGAGCACGCCGAGCGCCACACAAATCGGAACGATGATCTGCATGTGCCCCGCGAGGAACTTCCCCAGTCCAGCCCATTGCTTCATATGCCCCGCGACTCCCTTTATCCGCGAACTTGTTTGTATGGATATGCTAGACGCTCGTATGTGTCCGTGCGGCTGAAACGCTCGATTGTTTCGAGGGCATTACCGCCATCGTTTGCCGAAACCGCGGCGCACCGCGGCGTTTTGCGTCCGCGCTGCACGGTATAATAAATCCGTTCAACAGATCTGCCTGCCGAAGCGGGCATACACAGAGGACTCATCGCTATGAACCGTGAGAGGTATCGCGGCGACCTGCCCCTATCGGGGGTGGGTGCCTATGTCATCGCTTAAGACGACGCATCGCTGGGCGGTCGCTCAGCAAAATCCCGAGCTCGAAAAGGAACTTTCGGCTGGTCTGGGCATTCCTGGGCTGGTGGCGCGCATTATGGTCGCGCACGGCATTGGCTCCATCAAAGAGGGCCAATTGTTTTTGACGCCTTCGCTCGATCGCGACTGGGCCGACCCACTCATTATCCCGGGCATGTCGGTCGTTGCCGACCGCGTTGAGCGCGCTATTCGCAACCACGAGCACATTGCAGTCTTTGGCGATTTTGACGTTGACGGCATTACGTCGACCTGCCTGTTGACCGAGGCGCTGCGCACGTTTGGCGCCGATGTCACGCCGTTTATTCCGCATCGCTTTGATGAGGGCTACGGTCTTTCGCGCGCGGCACTCGACCGCGTTAACGAGCTCGCTCGCCCCCAGCTGATCGTGACCGTCGATAACGGCATTGCCGCCAAGGAAGAGGTTTCCTATCTGGAGAGCCTGGGGATCGATTTGGTGGTCACGGACCATCACGAGCCCTCCGACCAGGTGCCGCAGGGTGTGCCCCTGACCGACCCCAAGCTCGAGGACGAGGGCCCCTCGCGCGAGCTTGCCGGTGCTGGTGTGGCGCTCAAGCTGGTGCAAGTCCTGGGTGAGCGCCTGGGCAAGCCGTCGTATTGGCGTTCGCTAATCGAGGTCGCGGCGCTGGGCACCGTGTCCGACATGATGCCGCTCACGCCCGAGAACCGCGCGCTGGTTGCCGAGGGCATCCAGCAGATGCGCGTAACCGCTCGCCCCGGCTATATCGCGCTTGCCGCGCTCGCCAAGGCGGACCTTTCGAGCATTACGGCGGATGGCCTGTCATTCTCGCTCATTCCCCGCTTAAACGCTGCCGGTCGCATGGCCGATCCCAAGCTGGCGCTCGACCTGCTGCTTGCCCGCAATCCCATCGAAGCAAGCGCGCTGGCGGCTGAGCTCGAGGAAATCAACCGCCAGCGCCGTGAGATCGAGGCGGAGCTCACGCGCGATGCCATGGCAAAGGTCGAGGAGACCTATGACGGCGGACGCGCGATCGTCGTGGGCGGCGAAGGCTGGCACGAGGGCGTCAAGGGCATCGTGGCAAGCCGTCTGACCAACCGCTACCACGTGCCGGCGCTGCTGTTCTCGATCGAGGATGGTATCGCGCGCGGCTCTGGTCGCTCGGTGGGCAAAGTTAACCTGTTTGACGCTATCGAGCGCTGTTCCGACCTGATGATTCGTCGCGGCGGACATGCCGGCGCGGTGGGTGTGACCATCGAGGCGTCCAAGCTCGATGAGTTCCGCCGTCGCCTTTCCGCCGTGTTGTCCGAGCTTCCCGCCGAGGACTTTGAGGACACCGACGAGGTTGCCGCCACGGTCGACCTTTCCGAGCTGAATATCGAGACTATAGAGCAGATTTCCCGCCTTGAGCCGTTTGGCCAGGGTAATAAGGTGCCGCTGCTGGCCGCCGAGGGCGTGACGATGTGTGATCGCGCCGTGGTGGGTAAGACCGGCGAGCATATGCGCTTCGTGGCGACGGATGGCGCCGCGAGTGTGCCGGCCATCATGTTTCGTGTACCGCAGATCGACAGGCTTATCAATTGCGACAGCGCCGTCGACTTGGTGTTCGAGGCCGTTGCCGAGCATTGGCAGGGTCGTGTGAAGCCCAAGCTCATGGTCAAGGATGTTCTGGTCCGCGATAGCACGCTGCCCAGCGTCGACGATCCGGCATGCGAGCTTCGTCGTGGCGTGCAGCCGGCGGATTCCGGCCTGCGCTTGGAGTCGCGCAAGCGCGAGACGCTCGCCCAGCTTTCCTATACCGAGCTCACGCGCTCGCTTATCCATAGCTTTATCGGATCGAACCAGCCGCACCGCGCGCAGGTCGAGGCACTCGACGCGCTCGCCGACCACCAGAGCGTTTTGGCGGTTATGGGAACGGGCCGCGGCAAGTCGCTCATCTTCCATGTGCATGCCGCGCGTGAGGCGGTGCTTCGCGGACGTGCGAGCATCTTTGTCTATCCGCTGCGTGCGCTTGTTGCCGACCAGGCCTATCACCTCTCGTCGACGATGGCATCGCTTGGCATTGGCGTTGGCGTGCTTACCGGCGAGACCGTGGAGGCCGCGCGCGATGACGTGTTCGCCGGCCTAGCTTCGGGCCGCACCGGTATCGTGCTCACGACGCCCGAGTTCCTATCTATCCACCGTGACCGCTTCGCGCGTTCGGGCCGCATCGGCTTTGTCGTTATCGATGAGGCGCATCATGCCGGTCTTGCCAAGGGCGGCGACCGCAGCGCCTATCTCGACATGCCCGATATCCTCAAAGCCCTGGGCGACCCGGTCGTTATGGCTGCGACGGCCACCGCGACGGCTCCGGTTGTGGCCGAGCTTGCCCGCATGTTGCCGATCACTCGCACGGTGGTCGACGAGACGGTGCGCGAGAACCTGCGGCTCGAGGACGACCGCGATCTTGCAAGTCGCGAGAACCGTTTGGTGTCGATTGTGGCGACGGGGGAAAAGACCGTCATCTACGTCAATTCGCGCGACCAGTCCGTGGCGCTCGCCAAGACGTTGCGCAAGCGTGTGCCCGATTGCGCAACCCATATCGCGTTCTATAACGCGGGGCTTGTGCGTTCCGATCGCCGTCGCGTGGAGGAAGCATTCCGAGACGGCAGCCTCAGCTGCATCGTCTCGACATCTGCCTTTGGCGAGGGCGTCAACCTGCCCGATATCCGCCATGTCGTGCTCTATCACATGCCGTTTGGCGGCATTGAGTTTAACCAGATGAGCGGCCGTGCCGGTCGCGATGGCCAGCCCGCCGTGATCCACCTGCTCTATTCGTCGCGCGATGCCCGCATTAACGAGCGCCTGCTCGACTGCTACGCACCCGAGCGCGACGAGCTCGTCACACTCTATCGCGCGCTGCAGACCATGTGGCGCTCCAACCGCGGCAAGACCGGGGATGATTCATTCTGCGCAAGCGATATCGACATCGCGCAGATGTGCCTTGCCATCGATGCCCGCACGCCGGTCGACGAGCGCTCGGTGGAAAGCGGCCTGGGAATCTTCGAAGAGCTTGGTTTCTGTCGCGTTTCGGGGTTTGACGACACCCGTCGCATCGCGATGGCCGAAAACCCCGGCCGCGTGCAATTGAGCAGGTCAATTCGCTATTTGGAGGGCTTGCGCTCGCGCATGGAGTTTTCGGCTTTCCGGAGCTGGGCGCTCGATTCGTGCGCTTCTGATATGCTAGCCAAAGTTAACCGCCCGATCGTACCGCGGGCCTAGGGGAAGGGGACCTCGATGGATGCCGCAGCCCGTACCGCCCATGATTCCACCCTCCAGCCGTTTTCGGAGATGGAGCACTATAAGCATGCCGATGAGCTGCCGCCCGAGATTATGGCGGACAGCTACGACAAGCTGGAGCGTCTGTGCCTCAAATATATGAATGAGGACGACTTTTCTAAGGTTGAGCAGGCCTACTGCTTTGCTGCCGAGAAGCATTGCAACCAAAAGCGGCGCTCGGGTGAGATGTACATCAACCATCCCGTCGAGGTGGCCATCATTTTGGCCGATCTCAAGATGGACTGCGATGTGGTGTGCGCCGCGCTGCTGCACGATACCGTCGAGGATACCGAGACTTCGCTTGCCGATGTTTCCGGTCTGTTTGGCGATACGGTGGCCGAGCTCGTCGATGGCGTGACCAAGCTCACCAACATCGAAGTCGACAGCATGGACGAGAAACAGGCCCTCACGCTGCGCAAGATGTTCCTCGCCATGTCCAAGGACATTCGTGTCATCATCGTTAAACTTGCCGACCGTCTGCACAACATGCGTACGCTGGCGGCCCTGCGCGAGGATCGTCGCCTGTTTAAGGCTCGCGAGACCATGGACGTGTACGCGCCCTTGGCCGACCGCCTGGGCATGAGCTCTATTAAGTGGGAGCTCGAGGACCTGTCCTTCTTCTACCTGGAGCCCGATGCCTACCAGCGCATCGCGCGCATGGTGGCTGAGTCGCGCGAGGTTCGCGAGCGCTATCTGGCCGAGACCATCAAGACGCTCACCGACGAGCTCAACCGCATTGGCCTGGAGGGCTTCCAGATCAACGGCCGCTCCAAGCACTATTGGTCCATCTACCAAAAGATGAAGCGCAAGGGCAAGGAATTCTCCGAGATCTACGATTTGGTGGCGCTGCGCGTTATTACCCATTCGGTGCGCGATTGCTACTCCACGCTCGGCGCAGTGCATACGCTGTGGCACCCCATGCCCGGTCGCTTTAAAGACTATATCGCCATGCCCAAGGTCAATAACTACCAGTCGCTCCATACGACGGTTATCGGCCCCACGGCCCGCCCGCTCGAGATTCAGATTCGAACCTATGAGATGCATGAGCAGGCCGAGTACGGTATTGCCGCCCACTGGCTCTATAAGAAGTCGGGCGGATCGTCTGCGTCTAAGACCAATGATGCCCAGCGTCTGGACGACCAGATTAACTGGCTCAAACATTCGCTCGATTGGGCTGCGTCTGATGAGATCACCGACGCCAAGGAATACCTGCATTCGCTGAAGGTCGACCTCTTCGATCAGGAGATCTTTGTCTTCACGCCCAAAGGCGAGGTCATGGCTCTTCGTGCCGGCTCCACGCCGCTCGACTTTGCCTATGCCGTTCACACCGAGGTGGGAAACCATTGCGTCGGCGCCAAAATCAACGGTGCGGTGGCTCCGCTCACGCACGAGATTAAGACGGGTGACCGTGTCGAGATCCTGACCAACAAGAGTTCCAAGCCGTCGCGTGATTGGCTCAAGATCGTTAAGACACCTTCCGCCAAGTCAAAGATCCGCCGCTATTTTGCCGCTGCGACCAAGGACGACGACGCTGCCGCCGGCCGCGATATCCTGGCCAAGGACCTGCGTAAGCGTGGCTATGGCATTTCTACGCCGCGCTCCACGCGTGCGCTCAACGCCGTGGCGGAGCAGTTTAACTTCAAGCAGCTCGAGGACCTGTTTGCCGCCGTCGGCGCCGGCAAGGTTGCCCCGCGCGCTGTGGGTAATAAGGTCGAGCAAATCTTGGACCCCAAGCCCGAGGAACAGCTCACCAAGGCCGAGACTATCGCCGAGGTCGTGAAACAGCCGGCCCGCGGCTCCAACCGCAAGCCGCAAAAGCGTGGCAAGAGCGCAAGTAACGGCATTATCGTTAAGGGCGAGAGCAACAGCGGCCTGCTGGTCCGTCTGGCTCATTGCTGCAACCCCGTGACGGGCGACGACATCGTCGGCTTCATCACGCGCGGTCGTGGCGTTTCGGTACATCGCGCCAACTGCCCCAACGTCAAGGGCCTCATGGAGCACCCCGAGCGCATGATTGACGTAGAGTGGGATGGTGCTGCCGATACACTTTTCCAGGTCGAGATCGTGGTCGAGTGCCTGGACCGCATGGGCCTGCTCAAGGACGTCACCATTGCCATTGGCGATGCAGGCGGCAATATCCTTTCCGCCGCCACCTCGACCAACCGCGAGGGTATTGCGACCCTGCGCTTTATGGTCGAGATTTCGGATGCGAGCGGCCTGGATCCGCTGCTGGCTTCCATCAGCAGTGTCGATTCGGTCTACGACGCTCGCCGTCTTATGCCCGGCGAGGGCGGAGCGCAACTCAAGCGCCGTGTGTAGGTGCGAGAGCCTCTCAGCATCATAGATATTGGTTACGTTCGAGGCATCGTTTGGTGCCTCGAGCGTATTTTAGAAGGAGGGTATGCGCATGGACGATATGACTTTGGACCTGACACCCCGAGGCACGGCTTCGATTGAGGCGCTCGTCAACGGCCCGATTCAGACCAACAGCTACGCCGTGATTTCGAATGACGAGTGCTTAATCGTCGATCCGGCGTGGGAGGGCGAGCGTCTTGTGGAGCATATCCGCACCGCGCATCCCGAGGTGCGCGTACTCGGGTCTGTCTGCACGCACGGTCATGCCGACCATGTTGGTGGGGTTGCCGGGGTTCGAGCTGTCGTTGGCGACAGCGCACTATATGAGTTGTGCGCTAAGGACGTGACGGTACCTCGCGCAAATATCGAGGAGCAGCGCGCCATGTGGGGTATCGAGACGCCCGATCCGGGTGAGCCGACGCGCTTGCTTGCCGAGGGCGATACAATCGAGGTGGGCGACGTCTGCCTGCAGGTGATCGAGACGCCGGGGCATACGCCGGGCGGCATCGTCCTGTTCGCCGCGACCGAGCAGGGAAACATCGCCTTTGTGGGCGACACGCTTTTCCCGGGCAGCCACGGTCGTACCGATCTTTCCGGCGGTGACGAGGCGGCGATTATGCGCTCGCTCTCCAAACTTGTCAAGATGCTTCCGCCCGATACCGTTTGCTTGACGGGCCATGGCGATTCGACCACGATGGCGCGCGAACTTATGCAGAACCCGTTTATGCAGATGTAGGCTCGAAGCCGTCTTCCGAACCACGAAGACCGCTCAATCGTCAAGCTATTTTCCCCAGTGGGTCGATTCTGTGGGGCAAACGGTCAAAATTTGTCCAATCGGATGGTATTCGTGAACAAACGAACGTTTATGCTCGGGTATGTCGTGGTAAAATCTCAGGCGTTATCGGAGCAACCTTACAGGAGGTTTCTTTTATGCTCGTCAACGCAGCAGACATGCTCAAGAAGGCCGAGGCCGGCAAGTATGGTCTCGGTGCCTTCAACACCAACAACCTCGAGTGGACCCTGGCTATTCTCCAGGCCGCCGAGGAGGCCAAGTCTCCGCTGATCCTTCAGTGCACCGCTGGTGCCGCTAAGTGGATGGGCGGTTTCAAGGTCTGCGCCGACATGGTCAAGGCTGCCGTCGAGGCCACGGGCGTTACCGTTCCCGTCGCCCTTCACCTCGATCACGGTTCTTACGAGGACTGCTTCAAGTGCATCGAGGCCGGCTTCACGTCCATCATGTATGACGGCTCTCACGAGGAGACCTTCCAGCTTAACCTCGACCGCACCAAGGAGCTCGTTGAGCTTGCCCACTCCAAGGGTATGTCCATCGAGGCCGAGGTCGGCGGCATCGGCGGCACCGAGGACGGCGTGACCTCCAGCGGCGAGCTCGCTGATCCTGCTGAGTGCAAGCAGATTGCTGACCTGGGCGTCGACTTCCTTGCCTGCGGTATCGGCAACATCCACGGCGTGTACCCTGCCGACTGGGCTGGCCTTTCCTTCGAGCGTCTGGGCGAGATCAAGGCTCAGACCGGCGACCTGCCCCTCGTCCTGCACGGTGGCACCGGCATCCCCGAGGATCAGATCAAGAAGGCCATCTCCCTGGGTATCTCCAAGATCAACGTCAACACCGATCTGCAGCTCGTTTTCGCCAAGGGCGTTCGCGAGTACATCGAGGCCGGCAAGGATCAGCAGGGCAAGGGCTTTGACCCCCGCAAGCTCCTCAAGCCTGGTCGCGACAACATCGTTGCCCGCACCAAGGAGCTCATGGAGGAGTTTGGCTCCGTCAACAAGGCGTAAGCGTCGCTAAACTTCCCGCCGGAAGCCCCGTCTCCCTACACTGTTTCCTTTGCGCTCACCTGGCTTCGCCAGAAGTCGCGCCAAGGAAACAGTTCCGGGGGACGGGGCTTCCTTCGTTTAACGCCGCAGGGTTACTGGGCTGAATTCATTTTTTTTGACTACCGTTCGGCGGTGTTGATGGCTCCCTTGTTGGGGCTTTCTTTTTTATCTCGCTACAATGGACTTCAAGCGTTCTAGTGACTTGGAGTTTTAGTATGGCTGTTGTTAAGGTGCTGCCTTCGGATGGGAAGGTTATTGACGAGGGTCCTGTTGGTTGCTCTGTTGATGTTTGCAATGATGACTTCCGTTTTCTAGATGTTGGCTTGCCACCCGAGATTCTGCGTTTAAAGGACGCGGGGTATCTTTCGCAGGCTATTGAGGCTTGCGACCGCCTACTTGCCCAAGATCCCGATCCCTCGCTTGCTGCCTGCGTTCGTGCCGAGCGGTATCGCATGCTTGAGACGCCGCTTCATTTTTCGGTGTCGCGCGATCGAGCTATTGCGATGATTCGCGAGGAGTGGCCTGAGTTTACCGAGGAGCAGTTTAACGATCTGATTGACCGTAAGCGTATTGACTGGCGCTTTATCGATGGCGAGCTGTTCGTTCTCGACAACTTCCTCGATTCGCTTCGCGTATATCCCAAAGAGGTTCCCGGCATGCGGCCCGATCCTACGGACGGAATTGCACTGCGCAACGAGATGCTCAAGGAGATGGAGTCACAAAACGGATTGACTCGCGTTATTACGCTTAAGGCGTCCTTGTCTGTCCCCGGCGCTCTAGAGGGGGAGGCCGTTCGCGCTTGGCTTCCCGTAGCCGCCACCTGCCGCCAACAGTCTCAGGTCGAGATTCTCGACATGACGCCGGAGGGTGCTGTTGCTCCCGCGAACGCTTCGGCGCGTACCGCCTCGTGGTCTTCTTCGAGTGAGCGCTCATTCTCGGTGACTTATCGTTATCACATCGATGCTGCTTATTGTGATGTCTACGGTGGCACACTTCCGGTTCATCCGCGTATGGACGCGCCTCTGCCCGAAGATATTTCTGAGGACCGTCCGCACATTGCATTTACGCCGTATCTGCAGCAGCTGACGGCCGGTGTTGTTGACGGACTCGAGGATCCGCTCGATCGCGCTCGTGCTATCTATGATTATCTGACGCAGCATATCGACTATCGCTATCAGCCGCCGTACTTGCTTTTGGGATCTATTGCCGATGACTGCGCGCATTCGCTCCGCGGCGATTGCGGCGTTATGGCGCTCACGTTTATCACCATGTGCCGTATCGCGGGCGTGCCTGCCCGTTGGCAGAGCGGCCTGTACGTTGCGCCCGATTCGGTGGGGTCGCACGACTGGGCAGAGTTCTATACGCCGCAGACCGGTTGGCTCAACGCGGACGTGTCATGTGGATCTTCTGCTCGCAGGATGGGGGAGGAGTGGCGCCGCCGTCACTACTTTGGCAATCTCGACCCGTGGCGTATGGTGGCCAACAATCGATTCCAGGCAGAGTTTGAGCCCTCTTTCGACGGCATGCGCGAGGACCCTTACGATAACCAGATGGGTGAGGCTTCGGTCGACGGTCGCGGATGCCGTCAGCGCGAGATGCTCCGCACAGTCGAACTCATCGAAATGCTCGAAGTTCCATTTTCGGACTAATCGGTAGAAAGCTGTGATAAACTAACTCACGCATTACGTGCCCGAGTGGCGGAATTGGCAGACGCAGTGGACTCAAAATCCACCGTTGGCAACAACGTGCGAGTTCGAGTCTCGCCTCGGGCACCATACATGCAAGCGAGCGTTCAAGGGGGTCAAG
>CABUQK010000052.1 GCA_902493615.1 uncultured Collinsella sp. | reverse complement strand
CTGCGCAAGACGGAAAGCACATTAAGTGCTTTCCTTTGCGTGCGGAACTCGCGACAAACTTAACCCCTATGCCGCCCGTCCCGGGAATCCGACGTACTCGTCGGGGCAACGTTCCTCATCAAAAAAAGGCCCGCTCCCCTGTTGGGAAGCGAGCCTTTATAAGGGCGGTTAACGTACTAGGAAATTACTCCTCGTCGTTGTCCTTGGCCTCTTCGGCGTCGTCGGTGTCCACGAGCTGGTTGAGCAGCTCGTCGAGGGAAGCCATGTCCTCGTTGATGGCACCGTTGGCGGGAGCCTTCTTGTCGTCGATCGGGGCGCCCAGGAGCTCCTCGTCGGCGTCGGCGTGATGCGTCGGCGTGGCGGAGGTGCCCAGCAGGATGTCGTCCGGACCGTCGGGGCTAAAGACCATCTGCAGCAGCTGCGAGAGGTCTTCCTCGTCGGCAACGTCATCGTTGTTCTCGAGGATGTAGAGCAGGTCGTGGACCTCCAGGCCGTCACGGAGCTCCTCGATCGCCTTGGCACCGATGCCATCGATGCGCAGCAGATCCTCCTCGGACTTGCCGACCAGGTCGCCGACCGTCTCGATGCCGACCTCGCTGAATTTGTTGGTCCAGCGCTGCGACACGCCCAGGTCGTCGAACAGGTACAGGCGAGCCTTCTCGGCAGAGATGGTGTGGCCGTTGCGGGTGAACGAACCGTCAGCACCACCGAACTCGTCGTAGCCGGCCCAGTCGAGCTGCTGCGGGAGCTGCTCGTCCAGGTCCTTGAGCTCCACCGGAGCCCACTCGGGCAGCGACTTGGCGTTGGGCGAAGCCGGGCCGTCGATGTCGACATAGCCGTCGGCCGTACGATACGTCAGCTTGGCGTTGGCGTACGGCTTGAGGCCGGTACCGGCCGGGATCTTCTTACCGACGATGACGTTGGACTTAAGGTCGAGCAGGTGGTCGACCTTGCCCTCGATGGCAGCCTCGGTAAGGACACCGGCGGTACGGATGAACGAAGCGCTCGACAGCCAGGAGTCGATGTTGGACGCAACCTTGAGCGTACCCAGGATGACGGGCTCGGCCACAGGAGCCTGACCGCCCAGACGGGCAACGCGCTCGACCTCGTCGGCGAACTCGTAGCGGTCGACGTACTGACCAAGCAGGTACTTAGAGTCACCGGGGTTGGTGATCTGAACGCGACGCAGCATCTGACGTGCGAGCACCTCGATGTGCTTGTCGTTCAGGTCAACGCCCTGGCTGGTGTAGACGTCCTTGACGCTCTCAACGAAGGTGTGCATCGTCGACTCGATGTCGGTCAGCTTGCGCAGGTTGCGGAAGTTGACGAAGCCCTTGGTGATCTGATCGCCGGCGCGAACCTCGCAGCCGTCCTCGATCTCGGGCATAAAGCGCACCGAAGCGGGGACGCGACGCTCGTCGAGGACACGGGTGTGATCCTCGGAGTCGGTGAGCGTCAGCACGTACTCGGACTTCTCGGGCTTAATAGAGAGGTGACCGGAGTACGGAGCCAGCTCGGCCTCGCGACCCAGGATCTTCTCGTTGACGTTGCCGACGATATCGAACATACGGCTGACCGTAGGCAGACCCTGCGTAATATCGTCAACGCCAGCGACGCCGCCGGAGTGAATGGTACGCATCGTAAGCTGCGTACCGGGCTCGCCGATGGACTGGGCGGCAATAATGCCGACCGCGGTACCGATGGCGACCGGACGACGGGTGGAAAGATCCCAGCCGTAGCACTTCTGGCACACGCCGTACTTGGAGCGGCAGGTGAGCAGCGCGCGAAGCTTGACCTTCTTGAGGCCCGCATCGACCATCTTCTGGATGTCGGCGACCTTCTCGATGTAGCCGTCCTGCTCAAAGAGCACGATGCCATCGGGAGCCACGACATCCTCAATGAAGCAACGGCCGACAAGGTCGGTGTTAAGGTCGGTGGTGCCGGGGATGATGAGGTTGTAGGTGACGCCCTCGTGCGTACCGCAGTCCTCCTCGCGGACGATGACGTCCTGGGCCACGTCGACCAGACGACGGGTCAGGTAACCAGAGTCCGAGGTGTGGGATGCGGTATCGACCAGGCCCTTACGGGCGCCGTAGGTCGAAATGAAGTACTCGAGCGGCAGCAGGCCCTCGCGGAAGTTCGCCTTAATGGGAAGGTCGATCGTCTCGCCGGACATGTCTGCCATCAGGCCACGCATGCCGCCGAGCTGACGCAGCTGGGTCTTAGAACCACGGGCGCCGGAGTCGGCCATCATGTACAGCGGGTTCTCCTCGTCGAACATGTCGAGCATGAGCGCTGCAACCTTATCGGTACAAGCGGTCCACTCGTTAACGACTTCGATGTGGCGCTCCGTCTCGTTGATGAAGCCCTCCTCGAAGTACTCGTTGATCTGGTCGACGTTGGCCTGGGCGCGGTCGAGCAGCTCCTGCTTCTCGGCAGGGATAAGAGCGTCCCACACCGAGATGGTGAGGCCGGCGCGGGTAGCGTAGTGGAAGCCGGAGTACTTGATGGCGTCGAGGATCGGGCCGACCTTGGCCTCGGGGTAACGATCGCAGCAGTCGGCAACCAGCTTGGCCACATCGCCCTTGACCATCTTGTAGTTCATGAACTCATAGTCTTCGGGCAGGCACTGGCGGTTGAAGATGATGCGGCCGATAGAGGTCTCGAAGCGTGCGGTCTTGTTGCCGGTGACGTCGTAGTCGACGAACTCGTTCTTGCCGTTCTTGACGCGGAAGATACGGGTGCCGTCCTCGTTGATGACGTTGGCATCGGCAGCGGACACGCGGACCTGGATCTTGGCCTGCATGTCGACCTCGGAGCGGCAGTCATAGGCGTGCAGCGCGTCGTCGAAGCTCGAGAACACGTGGTTCTCGCCCGGCAGACCCTCGCGAACCTGGGTGAGGTAGTACACACCGATGATCATGTCCTGCGAAGGGATGTTGACCGGCTTGCCGGATGCCGGCGAGCGCAGGTTGTTCGCAGAGAGCATGAGCACGCGGGCCTCGGCCTGAGCCTGGCTGGACAGCGGCACGTGGACAGACATCTGGTCGCCGTCGAAGTCGGCGTTGAAGGGCGAGCAGACCAGCGGGTGCAGGTGGATAGCCTTGCCCTCGACCAGCACCGGCTCAAAGGCCTGGATGGACAGACGGTGCAGGGTCGGTGCACGGTTGAGCAGCACGACGCGGCCGTCGATGACCTCTTCGAGGATATCCCACACAAAGGTGGCCCCGCGGTCGATAGCGCGCTTGGCGCCCTTGATGTTCTCGACCTTGCCAAGCTCGACCAGGCGCTTCATGACGAAGGGCTTGAAGAGCTCCAGCGCCATGGTCTTGGGCAGACCGCACTGGTGCAGCAGCAGCTTGGGGTCGGTAACGATTACCGAACGGCCGGAGTAGTCGACACGCTTGCCCAGCAGGTTCTGACGGAAACGACCCTGCTTGCCCTTGAGGGCCTCGGCGAGCGACTTGAGCGGGCGACCGCCACGGCCAGAGACCGGGCGACCACGACGGCCGTTGTCGAACAGTGCGTCCACGGACTCCTGGAGCATGCGCTTCTCGTTATTCACGATGATCGCAGGGGCGTCCAGGTCGAGCAGGCGCTTGAGTCGGTTGTTACGGTTGATCACGCGACGGTACAGGTCGTTGAGGTCGGATGCGGCGAAGCGGCCACCGTCGAGCTGGACCATCGGGCGCAGATCGGGCGGAATGACAGGAATGACGTCCAGAATCATATTCGCGGGGCTGTTGCCGCCCTTCAGGAAGGCGTCAACGACCTCGAGGCGCTTAACGGCCTTCTCGCGCTTCTGCTTTTGGGAGTCCTCGTCGGCGATGATGGCCTTGAGCTTCTCGGCCTCGGAGGGGAGGTCGATGGCAGCGAGCAGGTCGCGGACGGCCTCGGCACCCATACCACCCTTGAAGTACATGGAGTAGTAGCGAGTCATCTCGCGGAACAGCGGCTCATCGGAAATGAGGTCGCGCTCGCTGAGCTTCATGAAGGCGTTGAAGGCGTCCGTGCGGAGCTGCTTCTCGTCCTTGCACTCTTCCTCGATGTCGACGATGCCAGAGGCGATCTCCTCGGGGGTCAGCGGCTCCTCGTCGGAGAACTCGTCAAAGTTCCCGGGGTTGCCCTGCTCCTTGAGGGACTCGATCTGGCGAGCGCACTCGGCATCGATCTCTTCCAGATCGGCGGCGAGCTCCTCGCGCAGGTCGTCGGCGTCGGCCTCGCGAGCCTCGTAGTCGACCTCGGTGATGATGTAGCTGGCAAAGTACAGAACCTTCTCGAGGTCCTTGGACTTGATGTCGAGCATACGGCTCATCGGGAAGCTCGTGGGGCTCTTGAAGTACCAGATGTGGGACACGGGAGCGGCGAGCTCGATGTGGCCCATGCGGTCGCGACGCACCTTGGCCGAGGTGACCTCGACGCCGCAGCGCTCGCAGACGATGCCCTTAAAGCGGATGCCCTTGTACTTGCCGCAGGAGCACTCCCAGTCCTTGGCGGGACCGAAGATCTTCTCGCAGAACAGGCCGTCCTTCTCGGGCTTGAGGGTACGGTAGTTGATGGTCTCCGGCTTCTTGACCTCACCGTGCGACCAGGAACGGATCTGGTCGGCGGAGGCAAGGGAGATCTTTACCGAGTCAAAATCAGTAGCTTCGAAATCTGCCACAGTCAACTACTCCTTATCAGTGGTCGTGGCGGCGACAGCCTCGGGCGCCTCGGCGGTCTCGGCATCCTCGGCCTCGATGTCGGCGTCAACGCCGGCGAGCGCAGCCAGGTCGTCGAGAGCGGAGGTCTCCTCGGCGGTCACAGGGGCGGAGGCGTCCTCGTCGGCATCGTGCATGGGCTCGATGTCCAGTGCGAGGGAGCGAATCTCCTTGACGAGAACCTTGAAGGACTCGGGGATACCCGGGACCGGGACGTTCTCGCCCTTGACGATGGACTCGTAGGTCTTGACGCGGCCCACGGTATCGTCGGACTTGACGGTCAGGATCTCCTGCAGGACGTTGGAAGCACCGTAA
Organism: uncultured Collinsella sp.; assembly: GCA_902493615.1. Classification (GTDB taxonomy): domain Bacteria; phylum Actinomycetota; class Coriobacteriia; order Coriobacteriales; family Coriobacteriaceae; genus Collinsella. Next base: position 9,071 of record CABUQK010000052.1, on the reverse strand, counting down.
GCGTACAGTGCCCAAACTTCCATCTCGCCGAAGCGCTGGCCGCCGAACTGAGCCTTGCCGCCCAGAGGCTGCTGGGTAACCAGGCTGTAAGGGCCGGTCGAACGGGCGTGGATCTTGTCGTCGACCATGTGGCCGAGCTTGAGGATGTAGGACGTACCCACGGTAATGGGCTCGCGGAACTCCTCGCCGGTGCGGCCGTCGAACAGACGGGTCTTGCCGCGCTCGTCAAGCTGGGTGACGAACTCGGGGCGCATGTGATCGCCAAAGGCAGCGGTGGCCTTGTTGAGCATGTTCTTGTTGGCGCGACGGATGACCTCGGCGATCTCGTCCTCCTTGGCGCCGTCGAAGACGGGCGTCGCGGTGAAGAACGGACCGGGGACGTACTTGTCGGAGTCGGCCTGCTCGGTATCCCAACCGCAGGCAGCAGCCCAGCCAAGGTGGCACTCGAGCAGCTGGCCGACGTTCATACGCGAAGGAACGCCCAGCGGGTTGAGGATAACGTCGATCGGGGTACCGTCAGCCATGTAGGGCATGTCCTCGACCGGCAGAACGTTACAAATAACACCCTTGTTGCCGTGGCGGCCGGCGATCTTATCGCCCTGCTGGATCTTACGACGCTGGGCGACGTAGACGCGCACCTGCTCGTTGACGCCGGGAGCCAGGTCGTCGCCGTTCTCGCGGCTAAAGCGGACGACGTCGATGACGCGGCCGTAAGCGCCGTGAGGCATCTTAAGGGAGGTGTCGCGGACGTCGTGGGCCTTGGCACCGAAGATGGCGCGCAGCAGGCGCTCCTCGGCAGTCAGAGCGCTCTCGCCCTTGGGGGTAACCTTGCCGACCAGGATGTCGCCAGGGCCGACCTCGGCGCCGATGCGGATGATGCCGTCCTCGTCGAGGTTGGCAAGCATGTCCTCGGAGAGGTTCGGGATCTCGCGGGTGATCTCCTCGGGGCCGAGCTTGGTGTCGCGGGCGTCGATCTCGTGACGGGTGATGTTGATGGTCGTCAGCAGGTCCTCGGCCACCAGGCGCTCGGACACGACGATACCGTCCTCGTAGTTAAAGCCTTCCCACGGCATATAGGCCACGGTGAGGTTCTGGCCCAGTGCGAGCTCGCCGTGATCGGTCGAAGGACCGTCGGCCAGAGGCTCGCCCTGCTCAACGGTGTCACCGACGCGCACGAGCGGACGGTGGTTGATGCAGGTGGACTGGTTGGAGCGCTGGTACTTGGCCAGGTGATACTCGTCCATGCCGCCGGCATGCTTGACGATGATCTTGGCGGCGTCGGCAAAGATGACCTCGCCGGCGTTCTTGGCCAGGGTGACCTCGCCGGAGTCCAGAGCGGCGCGACGCTCCATGCCGGTACCGACATAGGGAGCGGCGGGGTGAACCAGCGGCACGGCCTGGCGCTGCATGTTAGCGCCCATCAGCGTACGCTTGGCGTCGTCGTGCTCAAGGAACGGGATCAGCGTGGCTGCGACGGAGAGCATCTGACGCGGCGAGACGTCCATGTAGTCGACGTCCTCGACAGGCACGTCGGCGGGAGCGCCGAAGGAGCCGTCGAAGTCGCGGGTACGGGCGATTACGGTGTGCGGGCGGACAAGCTTGCCCTCGGCATCGGTCGTGATGAACTCGTTGGTCTTGGGATCGAGCGGCATGTTGGCCGGCGCGATGACGTGCTTCTCTTCCTCGTCAGCGGTCATCCAGTCGATCTGGTCGGTGGCAACGCCGTTCTCGACGCGACGGAACGGAGCCTCGATGAAGCCGTACTCGTTGACGCGGGCGTAGAGGGCGAGCGAGCCGATCAGGCCGATGTTGGGGCCTTCGGGGGTCTCGATCGGGCACATGCGGCTGTAGTGCGAGTTGTGGACGTCGCGGACGGCCGTCGGCACGTTGGTGCGGCGGCTGGAGCCGGACTTGTGGCCGGCAAGACCGCCAGGGCCGAGTGCGGACAGACGGCGCTTGTGGGTCAGACCGGTCAGGGGGTTCGCCTGGTCCATGAACTGCGAGAGCTGCGAGGAACCGAAGAACTCCTTGATGGAGGCCACGATCGGGCGGATGTTGATGAGCGACTGCGGGGTGATCTCGTCGATGTCCTGGGAGCTCATGCGCTCACGGACGACGCGCTCCATACGGCTCATGCCGATACGGAACTGGTTGGCGACGAGCTCGCCGACGGTGCGGATGCGGCGGTTGCCAAAGTGGTCGATGTCGTCGACCTTGAAGCCCTGCTCGCCGGCAGCGAGGGACAGCAGGTAGCGCAGCGTCGCGACGATATCCTCGTCGGTGAGCACCGTGACCTCTTCCTCGGTGGTGAGGTTGAGCTTCTTGTTGACCTTGTAACGACCGACGCGGGCCAGATCGTAGCGCTGCGGGTTAAAGAGCAGGCCCTCGAGCAGGCTGCGGGAAGCGTCCACGGTGGGAGGCTCGCCCGGGCGCAGGCGACGGTAGATCTCGATAAGGGCGTCCTCGCGGGTGAGGGCGGTGTCGCGCTCCAGGGTGCGCTTGATCACATCGGAGTTGCCGAGCAGCTCGATGATGTCGTCGTTGGTGACGGCAATGCCAAGGGCGCGCAGGAACATCGTGGCGCTCTGCTTGCGCTTACGGTCAATGGAGACCATAAGCTGGTCGCGCTTGTCGACCTCAAACTCAAGCCAGGCACCGCGGGACGGGATGATCTGGGCCTTGTAGATCTGCTTGCCCGAATCCATCTCGGAGCTGTAGTACACACCCGGGGAGCGCACGAGCTGCGAGACGACGATACGCTCGGTACCGTTGATGATGAAGGTGCCCTGATCGGTCATCATGGGGAAGTCGCCCATAAAGACGAGCTGCTCCTTGATCTCGCCGGTCTCCTTGTTGGTGAGACGGACGTCGGTCAGAAGCGGGGCCTGATAGGTCATGTCCTTCTCGCGGCACTCCTCGACGGTGTGCGCGGGGTCGCCGAACTGATGCTCGCCGAAGGTAACCTCGAGAACATGGTTCTGGCTCTGGATGGGGCTGGATTCCTTGAACGCCTCACGAAGGCCCTCGTCCTTAAAACGCTCAAAGGATTCCCTTTGAACAGAGATAAGGTTGGGGAGCTCCATGGCCTCCGGGATTTTCCCGAAGCTGACGCGCTTGCGCTCAGTGGCAGTGTATGCGTAGGTCACCAGGTTTTTCCTCCTTCACGGAAATGCTCGGTGGGTTGGCGAGGCATAGCTTCGCCAGTTATCGCAACCTAATAGTTTATCAGGTACCGACCGTTGGGCAAGAAAAGCCTTGACGCGATTGAGTTTTTGGAGTAGCAAAGTTTTTCGACAGAAAACACGCAGGTAGATGGGTGTGTATCGAACATCTGTTCATATATTTTCTGTGAACAGAGAGCCGGCAATCGCAGCTCTTATAAAAAACGGGCGCGAACCGAGGTCCGCGCCCGTAAATGTCGATGTCCGAAGGCTTACTTGCGCATCAATCCACCGCGCTCGTCGATGGCGTCCCAGAAGGCATCGGCAAAGCGGGGATCGCTTGCAGCCATGAGGGCGTTGGTGGCCATCCAGCCAGAGGGAGTGCCGGTGTCGTAGCCCGACAGCGGGTCGATGACGACGGCATACATGGCCTCACGGTCGAGCGAACGGGCCATGGCGTCGGTGAGCTGGATCTCGCCGCCCTTGCCGGCCTGCTGATCTGCCAGCAGGTCCATGACCAGCGGGCTCAGCAGGTAGCGACCGACGATGCATAGGTTGGACGGAGCCGCCTCGGGAGCGGGCTTCTCGACCAGACCGCCGATGCGCCAGACAGCGCCCGGCTCTGCATCGGCAACGTCCTCGGCACCCTCGAGCGAACCGACGCGCTCACCGGCGATAACGCCGTAGCGGCTGACTTCCTCGGGCGAGCAAGCAGCGACGGCGATAACCGAAGCTCCACCGTGCTCCTTGGAAACGGCGAGCATCTTGTCGCAGATGTCGCGATTAGGCACAACGTAGTCGCCCAGAAGAACCAGGAAGTTCTCCCCTGCCACGGCGTCGGCAGCAGAGCGGATAGCATGGCCGAGGCCCTTGGGCTCGTACTGATAGCGGAAGTCGACCGGCATACCGCCAGCGTGGGCGACGGCATCGGCATAGGCGTTCTTGCCGCGCTCGCGCAGCAGGTTCTCGAGCGAGCGATCGGGCTGGAAATAGTTCAGCAGCTCGGGCTTGCCGGGAGAAGTAACGATGATGGCATCGTCGACCTCCTCGGGGTCGAGCGCCTCCTCGACGACATACTGAATGACGGGCTTGTCGAGCACCGGCAGCATCTCTTTGGGCGTGCACTTGGTGCCAGGTAGAAAACGCGTGCCAAGACCGGCGGCGGGGATGATTGCCTTCATGTTATTCAAAGATCCTTTCGCAGGCGCAAAAGCGCCCCATGCGTGCGGCACACAGCCGCAGACCAAATTGCGATACCCAAGCATCTTACCGCTGGAACTAGATGTCGCTACAAGGCAGAGACAATTCTTCAGCAGGTCAACGCAAATTATTGCTCGAATGGTGCAATTTTATTGCCCAACGGCAGGGCGCCCGATACGACGCAAATCACAGAACATGGCAGTTTGAGCTACCGATGTCGAGGGACCGAAAAACAAAAAAGACGGGGCTCGCAATGCGAACCCCGTCTGCAAAGAAATCTGGCGAGAAAGCCTGATTACTTGAGGGTGACAGCAGCGCCAGCAGCCTCGAGCTTCTCCTTGGCAGCCTCGGCGTCCTCCTTCTTGGCACCCTCGAGAACAGCCTTGGGAGCGCCCTCGACGACCTCCTTGGCCTCCTTCAGGCCAAGGTTGGTGAGCTCACGGACGGCCTTGATGACCTGGATCTTGTTGTCGCCGAAGCCCTCGAGCACGACGTCAAACTCGGTCTTCTCCTCGGCCTCAGCAGCGCCAGCAGCGGGAGCGGCGACAACAGCGGCAGGAGCAGCGGCGGAAACGCCGAAGGTGTCCTCGATAGCCTTGACGAGCTCGGAAGCCTCGAGAAGGGTCATTTCCTTAAGAGCATCGATGATCTCATCGGTGGTAAGCTTAGCCATTTCTAAGTCCTTTCGGTTTCCGTGTCTGTGCACGGAGATCAGTTAAAACACAGCGCGAATGCGCCAGAGGTGCGGCGTTGCCGCCGCAGGTGAAAACAGCGACTAGGCTGCCTTCTGCTCGGAGACCTGCTGGATCGAACGAGCGAGACCAGAGGAAACGCCGTTGACGCAGACAGCGATGTCGCGAGCGAAACCGGAGATGAGACCGGCGATCTGGCCGAGAAGCTGATCCTTGGTGGGCAGCTCGGCGATAGCCTTAACATCATCAGCGGAAACGGCCTTGCCGTCGGAGATACCGCCCTTGATCTCAAGGACGCCCTTGGACTGAGCGGAGAAGTCCTTAAGGGCCTTAGCGGCCTCGACCGGCTCGGACTCGTAGAACACATAAGCGACGGGGCCGGCGAGAATCTCGTCGAGCTCGGGCTGCTCCTGGTTCTTGAGAGCGATCTTGACCAGGTTGTTCTTGTAGACCTTCATCTCGGCGCCGCACTCGCGAAGCTGATGACGCAGCTCCTGAGCCTGCTTAACCGTCAGACCGTTGTAGTTGACGACGAACAGACCGGCGTTCTCGGCGATACGGGACTCGATCTCTGCAACCTTGTCGATTTTGTACTGCTGGGGCATGAATTACACCTCCTCGAATTCTTTCCGGGCACGGTCCGCCACAAGGACGTGACGGGGGCATGTCCAAAAAGAAAGCCCCCGCGCTGCATGAGCGACGGGGGCGAGAAGACATATCTACTCGACCACCTCGGCTGGCGGGATATCCCATTAAGCTCGCGGGCGATGCCCGTTTGCACCGGCTGTCTCTGGCAGCGGATTCGTGCGTGAACCGAGAGTATTATGGCGGGGACCCCGGCGTCGGTCAACGGAAAACCGGGCTGCACACAATTCCACCATCCGGCACGCGCCGCCGAAGGCCAGGCGCGTGCCTGCGTTGACTTTGGGCAGCCCGGGTTTTCGTTGGCTGACGCCCCCACTCATAATGCTTGGGTCGGTGGGCTGATGTGTTGCGTCCCGTTGGGCTATAAAGTTGACACGAAGTTGGACAGGCGATTTAGGCCTTCGTCCAGATCTTGGTCGGAGACGCAGTAGCTTAAGCGGACGTGGCCTTCGGTGCCGAAACAGTCGCCCGGGACTAGGGCTACGTTGGCCTCTTTGATGGCTTTGATGCAGAAGGCTTCGCTGGTTAGGCCGAACTTTTTGATGCTCGGGAAAGTGTAGAAGGCTCCTGCGGGCTCTACTACGTCGAGGCCCATGGCGTTTAAGGCTGCGAGTACACGTTTGCGGCGGGCCCGGTAGACTTCGAGCATGGGGGTTGGGTCGACGGTGAGGGCTCGGGCTGCGGCGTCCATTTCGAAGGAGACAGCACTCGATACTAAGTATTGGTGGGCCTTTGCGATCTCGGCGATGACGGGGGTTGCCGCTGCGAGCCAGCCCAGGCGCCAGCCGGTCATAGCCCAGGGCTTGGAGAAGCTCTCGATGATGACCGTCTGCTCGCGAAGCTCTGAGTGGCGCTGGGCAAAGCGCTCGTAGCCGTCCACGTAGACCAGGCGGTTGTATACGTCGTCGCAGATCACGTAGATGCCCGCCTGCTCCGCCACGTGTGCCACGGCGTCGAGCGATGCTGCGTTGAGGATGCAGCCCGTGGGGTTGCTGGGCGAGCAGATGACGATGGCCTTGGTCGCCGGCGTCACGCAAGCACGAAGCGCATCCTCGTCAATCTGAAATTGTGCAGGCTCCGTATCCAAAAAGACCGCTTTGGCGTGGTTGGCCACGACGATGCTCTCGTACAGGCCAAAGGCCGGCGTGGGGATAATGACCTCGTCGCCGGGGTTGAGTATGGCCATGAATGTTGCCGACAGGGCCTCGGTCGCGCCGTCGGTCAGGATGACCTCGTCGGCCGAAAACGTAAGGCCCGCGCCCCCCATGCAGGCAGACAACGCCTCACGCAGGGCGGGGCGACCGTTGTTGGGCGGATAGTGCGTGTCACCGCGGTCCAGTGCGGCGGTCACCTCGGCGCTAATCACATCGGGCGTGGGAAAATCGGGCTCGCCGAGCGCGAGCGCGATGCACCCCGGATGCTGGGCGGCGAGCGCGTTGATCCGGCGGATACCGGAGGGCTTGAGCGTGGCAAGCGAGGTATTCATGGGCAGACGCATGGCGTTCCTTTCGTAAGGGTTGCACTAGGATAGCGCGGCGGGGCGCCGCCAGACGGTGTAACCTAAACGGAAACCAACCGGAAAGGAGGCAGCATGGAGACGACCGCGCGCGGCGATGTACCAAAAACACTGCACACCGTTGCGTATATCAGTATTCCCAATAGCGCCGATCTTGATTTTTTGCTCTGGGACCTGCAGAATGCCATCGCCGCCTATGCTCAACTTTCCGGCACCGCACTCCCCCGCCCGGTCGACTTGAAGGCAAATGACGCCGGCAGCGTTGCCGATGGCATCGTGCTGGCCATTGAAGATGTGGCTGACGATAAGACGTTGACAGCCATCGAGCAGGCGCTTGAGCGCTTTGGCGGTACGGGAACGCGCGTCTATGTCGCGATTCGAGCCGCACAAGAGGGCACTGAGCAGGCGCGTGGGACCGCCGTTCGCCTGCACAAGACATGTGAGCGCCATGGCCAATTGTGGTGTGGCGGCGTTGCCATCTGCGCCGGCAGCGGCATCGCAGCGCTTCGCCATTCCCCACGCATGGGCCTCTTGCGCCGACCATTTTCGGAAGCGATAGATAAGCTTGTGGGCGCTGTGCGCATGGGCTGCTCCGTCGAGCATGCACAGCGACTTGGCGGCGGCAATGCCGCCAACGTCGACACCGACGGCATGGTTTGCGCCGAGCCAGCCGTGCCCGCGCCGATCTGGCGAGGCGTTCTGAAACGTCTGGGCGCCCACGCTCAAACAAAAATCTAAATTAAATAACAGCCCAGTCAACGGCTTCGTGCCAACGCTCAACAAGACGCTCCAGGCGCCAGGCGGCATTGGCGGGACTTGTCGAGGGCAGGACGATGACAGGCAGCCCGGTGCGCTCTTGTAGATAGCGCTTGTAGAGCCGGCCTGCCGTGCCGCCGTTACAGACAACGACCTCGATAGGAGCTGCGCCGGCAATGCGCTCGACATGCGCCGGAACGACGTTTTTGATGCTGGCGTCACTCGAACCCTTAATGTCGCAGCTCTCGATCACATCCCACAGGGCTACGCCGCTGTTAAGCAGCATGGAGCGCTTGGCGGCAATCGAGGCGTCGAGCGTCGCAGGCTCGCTGCCTGCCAAAGGGTCGCCCTCGTTGGGCGGCACGGGCACACCGAGGCACGCAGCCATCACGCGCCAAAAGCGGTTCTGGGGGTTGCCGTAATAAAAGGCATTGGCGCGCGAAAGCACCGAGGGAAACGACCCAAGCACCAAAACGCGCGAGCGCTGGTCGAACACGGGCTCAAACCCATGCTCAATATGTTGATAGCCCTCGTCGGACGCAGCCATGGCCTAGGCCCTCAGCAGATAACGCACCTCGTAGGGCGCAAGCTCAAGGGCACCCGTCAGCTCGACCGTGGGCGCATCGTCGGCAAGCAGGTCGACGAAGGAGCCGTTGAGCTCGCCGGCTCCAAAGGTATAGGGCTCGTTCACGGCGTTGACCGCCACGAGCACCGTCGCGTCATCGCAGGCGCGCTCGAACAGCAGCTGCTTGTTCTGGATCACCACGTTGCGATAGGCACCGTAGTTGAGAGCACGGGCGGCCGCGTCGTCGGCCGAGCGAAGGTGCGTGAGCTGCGTGATGAAGGCCGTCAGCTCGTTGGGCGCAGGCTCATCGAGCGCAGGGCGCAGCGCCCAGTCGCCATCGGGGCCGCCCTTTTCGCCAGCAATTCCCCACTCGCTGCCGTAGTAGACGCACGGGATGCCCGGCATGCCAAAGAGCATGCCGTAGGCGGGACGCAGGCAGAACTTGTCGGTAAGGATGCTCGCCAGGCGCGGCACATCGTGGTTGTCGACAAACGACAGCAGGTGCTTGCCGCGGTAGATGCACCAGGGGTCGCCGC
>CABUQK010000051.1 GCA_902493615.1 uncultured Collinsella sp. | reverse complement strand
ATCGTCGCGATGACTGGCGCAACTACGACGATACCCGCGAGGAGCGTCGTGGCGGCTATCGTGGCGGACGTGGCGGCAACCAGGCCGGCTCCCGCGGCGGCCGTGCCGGCGGTCGCGATAATCGTGGCAGCTATGGCAATAGTCGTGGCGGCAAGCGCGGCGGCAGCTCCCGTCGCCCCGGTGACGGCGGCGGCAAGCGCAAGTAACATACGCATCGCACGCTAGCGTGAGGTGAACCAAGGGTCCCGAGCAACTACGCTCGGGGCCCTTTCTGTTTGCCGTATCCGATCGCTAGTTCAAATGTGATTTCCTTGGGAATGCATCTAGAGGATGCCGTGGACCTGTTTCCTGCCATGCGGCAATGGGTCCCATGGGGTGCGCCGTGCATTTTTTGGAGTATTCTGCAGTTCGAGCTGTCTGCATATGATTCGACGTCGCCAACGGTGGCCTTCGGATATCCCTGGCGAGCGTTCTGAGTCAGATTTCACCGTTTTCCGGAGCAGGGGCGCGTTATTCTCGCCATGTCGGGACTTAAAATGATGCGGCGCCCTCCAGTTTTGCCCACCCGCGGCGGTGCTGGCACGGTCACGTTGCAGAATACTCCGTTTTTTGCACGGGCCAGGATGGGGTACCTTAGGAGAACGCGGCGGTATCCCGTAAATATATACAATCTGTACCGTAATTTATACAAAACGAAGAGGCAGACAGCGTAGAGTGGGTGCATTGGGGTGCTTGGTGCATCAAAACGGGGACCCCACGTGCCGTATACTCTGGCTGGATGTTAAAGCGGCTTGATGCGTTGCCAGGCGTAGGGGGAAGGTGTCTAGATGAGCGTATTCGAAATTGTGTTTAGTCCGACGGGTGGAACGCAGAAGGTGTCTGGCCTTATGGCCGGGGCACTGGGCAAGAATGCCGTTACCGTCGATCTGACCGATAGCGGGCTAGATTTCAGCGCTGTCTCGATGACTGAGGACGACGTGGCCGTAATCTCTGTGCCGGCGTATGCCGGTAGAATCCCGGCTGTGGTGGCTGACCGGTTGAGTATGGTGCGCGGCAACGGGGCTCGGGCTGTTTTGGTTTGTGTATACGGAAACCGCGCGTTTGAGGACACGCTCGTAGAGCTGGAGGACGTTGCGAAGCATGCGGGATTCCGGGTGATCGCGGCAGTTACGGCCATTGCAGAACATTCCATTGCGCGACAGTTTGCTGCCGGTCGTCCGGATGCGCAGGATGCGGCGCAGCTTGCTGAGTTTGCTCAGCAAATTCAGCAAAAGCTGTTGGCTGAGGATGCGTCCGAGCCCTCTATCCCCGGCAATCGTTCTTATAAACAAGCTGGAGGTCACCGCATGGCGCCCGAGGCAACAGAGGATTGCGTCTCCTGCGGTGCATGCGCCGCGGCGTGCCCCGTTTGTGCTATCGACAAGGGTGACCCCAAACGAGCAGCTGGCGAGGCGTGCATCTCCTGCATGCGCTGCATTGCCGTATGTCCGCGAGGCGCTCGTAAGCTTGATCCCAACAAGCTATCCGCTGTTTCCCAGATGCTGAGCAAGGTTTGCGTCGTGCGGAAGGAATGCGAGCTCTTTATCTAGCGCATACGAAATTGGTGCAATGGGGCCAGGTTAATCTGCACCAACCTGGTGCAAACAAACCTGTCCACAATGCACCAGAGCGAGGAGTGTCCCCGAGTGCCGGCAGAAAAGGAACGTCCCTAAGTGCCGCCTAAATACCGTTTATCGATGAAAAAATACCGTTCACCGGTCATAATGATTGTTCCGGCTTTGGGCTTGTCTACAATACCTCCCGTAAAAAGAAATGCGGAAGGTTACCGAGTCCCTCGGACGTGGGCCTAACCAAAGTCTTTGAACGGGTGTGTCTCAATGGGCGCATTCGATTGATTTTGGTTGGTCTATATTTATGAAGGGACATGTTACCATGGGTTTCTTTTCTCGCCTTATGGGTGGCTCGGACAAGCAGGCGACTGCGACTTCCGAGTTCGAAATCCTCGCCCCTGTTTCCGGCGAGCTTGTTAATCTAGAAAATACCAATGACCCCGCTTTTAGCAGCCGTGCAGTGGGTGATGGCGTTGCCGTGGTTCCCCAAGAGGGAACGGTATGCGCTCCTGTTTCCGGCACCGTCGCCGCACTGTTTCCGACTGAGCACGCGCTGGGCATCATGTCCGATGACAGCTCTGCTCAGGTGATGCTGCATATCGGAATCGACACTGTTAAACTTGAGGGCAAGGGCTTCCATGCGCTTGTTGCCCAGGGTGACCATGTCGACGCGGGCCAGCCCCTCGTCGAGGTCGATTTCGACGTGGTTCGCGCTGCCGGCTTTGATCCCACGGTCTTCGTTATCGTGTGCGAGCGTTCGGAGAACTCGACTCTTCGTGAACATGCTTCCGGCCCTGTTGCTGTTAAAGAGCCTGTCGTCTGGCTTTCCGAGTAAATTCTTGTGGTGGGTACCGTGGTTATCAAGCGAGTTTTTAACAACAACGTCGCAATGGTCACTTCGGACGATGGCTCCGAGCTCATCGTCATCGGTCGAGGCCTCTGCTTTGGCCGTCATGCCGGCGATACCATCGATGAGACGTCGGTCGAAAAGACCTACGCGTTGCAGGAGGGAACTTCTCAGGATTCGCGTACGATTGACCGCTTGGCTCATCTTTTGGAGTCCATCCCCACCGTCAACCTCGTAATTTCCGAGGACATTGTTCAGATGCTTCGTCGAGAGCTCAATGTTGACATCAACGATAAGATTTTCATTGCTCTCGCAGACCATATCAGCCTTGCTTTGGAGCGCGAGCGCAAGGGCGTCCCCTGTGAGAATCCGTTGCTGCTCGAGATCCAGCAGTTCTATCGCAAGGAGTATGCGCTTGCGGGCCGTGCGCTGCAGATTATCAAGGAGTATATGGGCATCCAGATGAGCGAAGAAGAGCAGGGTTTCATTACCTTGCATATCGTCAACGCCACCATGCCGCAGCGCTCTGACCGTCTGATTGTTTCGGTCCAGCTTGTTCGCGACGTGCTCGCGATTGTTTCCGAGCGCTATGCCACGACCCTCGATGACACCTCGCTGCCTTACGAACGTTTCGTTCGTCACCTACAGTTTTTCGCACAGCGAGCGCTCGATCCTACGGCCGGGCAAATCAACGGAGACGCGCTGTTCCGAATCGATGAAACGGCGTATCCGTGCGCATTCTCGTGCGCGGACGCCATAGCCGCCCACTTGTCGTCTACCTATAACGTTGTCGTTACCGATGCCGAGAAGAGTTATCTCGCATATCACATTGTTAACCTGCTTGGAGAACCTGGTCTCTAGGCATAACGTGCCCACACATCGATTGGTATAAGGCAAGGCTTACGGTCTTGCCCAGGGCACATCTGTCTTAATTTGCGGAAAAGGAAGGGGAGTACCGCTATGACCGCAAAAAAGAAGTTCAATTTCAAAGCGCCGTTGGAGGTGTTCGCGAAGTCGATCGTTCAGCCGATGATGTATCTCTCGGTTGCCGGCATCCTGCTCATCGTGGGCATCATTCTGACCAACAAGACCATCTGCGCCATGATCCCCGTGCTGGGCTTCGGTCCGTTCCAGCTTGTGGGCGCCGTTGTCTATCAGTCGCTGATGTTTATCATCAACAACCTCTCGATTCTGTTCTGCGTGGGCATCGCCGGCGCCATGGCAAAGAAGAACAAGGGCCATGCTTCGCTGATCGCCCTGATGTCGTTCTTCCTGTTCCTGCAGGCTAACAACATCGTGCTCAACGCCACCGGCTCTCTTGCCGATGCGAGCGGCATGCTCGGCCTTACCGGAACCGGCCAGGCCACCGTTATGGGCATCCAGGTACTCGATACCGGCGTATTTGGCGGCATCATCCTCGGTTGCATCACCGGTGCTGTGTTCAACAAGTACTCGAACAAGCAGTTCCCCATTGCCCTTTCGATGTTCTCGGGCGTTCGCTTTCCGTTCCTGATTATGATCATCATTTCCTGGATCATGGGCGCTGGCTTCTGCATCGTTTGGCCTCCGGTTCAGGGTGCCATCTCCTCCGTTGCCGGCATCATTAAGGAGTCGGGCAACATCGGTCTGTTTATCTACGGCATGCTCAACAAGCTGCTCGTTCCCACCGGTCTGCACCATCTCATCTACACCCCGTTCCAGTTCTCCGATGTGGGCGGCACCCTTACGCTGGGCGATCAGGTTATCGCCGGCGCCTATCCCATCCGTGTTGCCGAGATGGCAATGACGGGTCAGCCCTTCTCTGATAGCACCTACTTCAACAGCTATACCTTCAACAACCTGTGGCCCTACATCGGCATCGGTCTCGCCTTTATCGTCACCGCTTACAAGGGGAACAAGGACAAGACCAAAGCCGTTATCATCCCGCTGATCATCACCGCCGTGCTCTCCTGCGTGACCGAGCCCATGGACTTCCTCTTTGTCTTTGCCGCTCCCGTGCTCTTTGTCGTTCACTCGGTTCTTTCCGGCATCTTCCTGGTTCTGCTCAAGGTTCTCTCCGTGCCCGCTTCGACTGCAGGCGGCATCATCAACATCGTGGTTTCCAACCTGGTCCTCGGTGTCGACAAGACCAACTGGCCGGTTATGCTCGTGCTCGGAGTCGTCAACGCCGCTCTGTACTTCTTCCTCTTCACCTTCCTTATTAAGAAGCTCAACCTCCACACGCCTGGTCGCGAGGAGGAGTCCGAGCTCGCCGAGTCCGTTGCCGAGGGCGAGGCCGCCGCGTCTGTCGCGGTGAAGCAGGGCGCTGTTGCCGCGGCTCCCGCAGAGGGCGTCGATGCTGGCATTGCCGACCTGGTCGCAGGTCTTGGCGGCAAGGACAACATCGAGGAGCTCGAGAACTGCTTTACGCGTCTCCGCGTGAACGTTAAGAACCCGGACCTCATCGATGAGAGCCTCATCAACCACGTACCCAACAGCGGCATCAACCGCAACGGTAACAATATCCAGATCATCTTTGGCATGAAGGTCGCCGAGATGCGCGACAAGGTCGAAAACGCAATTGAGAAGGAGCAGTAAACAATGATCATTACTCTGTGTGGTGGCGGATCCACCTTTACCCCCGGCATCGTCAAGTCCATCGCCCTGCGCAAGGACGAGCTCGATGTTGACGAGATTCGTCTGTACGACATCAACGAGGAGCGCCAGCGCAAGATCGGCGTGCTCGTGGACTGGATTTTGCACGAGGACCTTGGCCTGGACATCAAGCTCACGGTGACCACCGACAAAAAGACGGCTTTCACCGACGCGAGCTTCGTGTTTGCTCAGATGCGCGTGGGCGGCTACGCCATGCGCGAGCAGGACGAGAAGATTCCACTGCGTCACGGCTGCGTGGGTCAGGAGACTTGCGGTTGCGGCGGCCTTGCCTACGGCATGCGCACCATCTTCCCCATGGTCGAGCTGATCGATGACGTTGAGAAGTACGCCAAGAAGGACTACTGGATTCTCAACTACTCCAACCCTGCCGCCATCGTCTCCGAGGGCTGCCGCGTGCTGCGTCCCAACGCTCGCATCATCAACATCTGCGACATGCCGATCGCAAACATCGACGTGGTTTGCGCCGCGCTCGATATCGACAAGAAGGATGTCGAGTACGATTACTTTGGCCTCAACCACTTTGGTTGGTTCACCTCGATTCGCCACAAGGGCGAGGAGGTGCTCCCGCAGCTGCGCGAGTACATCAAGGAGCATGAGATCCTGCTGCCCGATTCCTACCTCAAGGGCATGGGCTCGCTCATGGCAAAGAAGCCCGAGGAGGCCACCGACGAGCACCCCGAGCAGAACCGCCACACCAAGGGCAGCTGGTACTACGTCTGGAAGGGCGAGTACGAGATCCTGGAGTGCTTCCCGGAGTACCTGCCCAACACGTATCTGAACTACTACCTGCAGCAGAAGGAGTTCGTCGAGCATTCCAACCCCGAGCGCACCCGTGCTAACGAGGTTGAGGAGACGCGCGAGAAGAACCTCTTCGACGGCATCGACCACTACGAGAAGACCGGCGAGATCGACGAGAGCACGTTCTATGCGGGCAGCCACGGCGACTGGATTGCCGACCTGGCTATCGCTCTGAAGAACGACACCAAGCAGCGCTTCCTGGTCATTTGCGAGAACAAGGGCGCCATCCCCAACATGCCCTACGACGCTATGGTCGAGCTGCCTGCCTACATTGGCAAGAACGGCCCCGAGGTCATCAGCCGCGACAACATTCCGCTGTTCCAGCAGGGCCTCATGATGCAGCAGCTGAACTCCGAGAAGCTCATTGTCGAGGCTACGATCGAGGGTTCGTACGAGAAGGCGCTTAAGGCCTTTACGCTCAACAAGACCGTGCCGTCGATGAAGGTCGCCAAGGAGGTTCTCGACGACATGATCGAGGCCAACAAGGGTTACTGGCCCGAGCTTAAGTAAAAGCAACAGGGTCGCTGGCCGCATGCCTGAAGCAATGCCCCGCCCACGTGATTGCGTGGGCGGGGCATTGTCGTTTGGTAACGCGTTTTATCAAATATGGCATTTATCTGCGATAATGTTCATTTTCACCGCTGATGGTGACATTTCATACCGCCTGCCGAACTGCGTGGAGACCTAACAACTTTTTAGGTCAGTGTTGTGCGTGTAGCAATTTCGCCCGGCCTCGCCTCCGGGCTGCCATGTGAGAGGGGATCTTATGGCTCGACTGCACGTAATGGAACGCAGCCACGCTCAGGCCGTCATGGACGACCTGCACGATGCACTCGGACGTCGTCTGGCGGTGAGTTCGCTCGCCCCGTGCCCCGTCGAGTTTACGGCGGCGCTCGTCAACCTGTGCTCCACCCAGAGCTGCGGCAAGTGCACGCCCTGCCGCGTGGGCCTGAGCGCGCTGAGCGACCTGCTCGCCGATGTGCTCGAGGGCCGCGCCGACGAGTCCACGCTCAACTTGATTGAGCGCACTGCCCGCACCATCTATCTTTCGAGCGACTGCGCCATCGGTTACGAGGCCGGTGCCATGGCGCTTACGGCTATCCGCGGTTTTCGCGACGATTTTGAACACCACATCCGCGAGCACTCCTGTGGCTTTGACCGCGAGGCCCGCGTCCCGTGCGTCTCGGGCTGCCCGGCGCACGTCGACATTCCCGGTTACATTTCGCTCGTCGAGGCCGGCCGTTATGCCGACGCCGTCAAGGTCATCCGCAAGAACAACCCGCTACCGCTCGTCTGTGGCCTGGTGTGCGAGCATCCCTGCGAGATGCATTGCCGCCGTGGCATGGTCGACGACCCCATGAACATCCTCGCCCTCAAGCGTTTTGCCGTTGAGCATAGCGACCTCAACGACCACAAGCCACATGTAGTGGACAACACCGGCAAGCGCATCGCCGTGATCGGCGGCGGCCCGGCCGGCCTTTCCTGTGCCTACTACCTGGCCGTGATGGGCCATAAGGTGATCATCTTTGAGCAGCGCCACCACCTGGGCGGCATGCTGCGCTACGGCATTCCCAGCTACCGTCTGCCGCGCGAGCGCCTGCAGGCCGAGATCGACTGGATCTTGAGCGCCGGCATCGACGTGGAACTCGACCACTCCGTCAATGGCGAGGAGCTTGCTCGCCTGCGCGACGAGTTCGATGCCGTCTACCTGGCCATTGGTGCCCATAGCGATAAGAAGCTCGGCCTTCCGGGCGAAGAGGCGCCCGGCGTGGAGTCGGCCGTCAAGATGCTGCGCGCCATCGGCGACGACGAGCTGCCCGACCTGAGCGGTCAGCGCGTGTGCGTCATCGGCGGCGGCAACGTGGCCATGGACGTGGCGCGCTCTGCCGTGCGCTGCGGTGCCGAAAAGGTGAGCATCGTCTACCGCCGTCGCATCTGCGACATGACGGCCCAGGATGCCGAGATTGCCTGCGCCCAGGCCGAGGGCTGCGAGGTTCTGGAGCTGACAGCCCCGCTCGCTATCGAGACGGGTGAGGAAGGCCGCGTGACTGGCCTGCGCGTGCAGCCGCAGATTATCGGCGAGCCCCGTCGTGGGCGTCCGGCCCCGCGTGCCGCCGCCACACCCGAGCGCGTCATTCCCTGCGAGCGCGTGTTTGTGGCCATCGGCCAGGACATCGACTCCAAGCCGTTTGAGGACATGGGCATCGCCTGCAGGTGGGGCTGCGTGGTCACCGATTCGGATGGCGCCGTGCCCAACTTCGACGGTCTCTTTAGCGGCGGCGACTGCCAGACCGGTCCCGCCACCGTCATCCGGGCCATCAACGCCGGCCGCGTTGCTTCGGCAAATATCGACCGCTATCTGGGCTTTGACCACAAGATCAAGCTTGACGTTGAGCTACCGACCGTACAGTTTAAGGGCAAGCACGAGTGCGGCCGCTGCGAGCTGGGCGAGCGCGAGGCCGGCGAGCGCATCCACGATTGGAATCTGGTCGAGCAGGGCCTTACCGAGGAGGAGGCACGCCAGGAGGCAAGCCGCTGCCTGCGTTGCGACCACTTTGGCTTTGGTGCGTTCCGCGGAGGGAGGAACCTGGAATGGTAGAGCTCAACAACCCCACTGTCAGCGACAACACCGAAAGCGGAGCACTCAACATGGTCAAGCTCACTATCGATAATTGCGAGGTCGTGGTGCCCGAGCACACCACGATCCTGGACGCGGCCAAGTCCGTCGGCATCCAGATTCCCACCCTGTGCTACCTACGCGATCTAAACGAGATCGGCGGTTGCCGCGTGTGCGTGGTCGAGGTTGAGGGCTGCGACCAGCTGGTTGCCGCCTGCAACAACTACGTGCTCGACGGCATGGTGGTCCACACCAACAGCCCCAAAGCCCGCGAGGCGCGTCGCACCAACGTGCAACTGCTGCTGTCCCAGCACGACTCGCGCTGCACGAGCTGCGTGCGCAGTGGTAACTGCAACCTGCAGACCATCGCCAACGACCTGGGCATCTTCTATCTGCCGTACGAGCAGTATCTGGCGCGCGAGAGCTGGGACTTCGATTCCCCCATCATCCGCGATAACGACAAGTGCATTAAATGCATGCGCTGCATCAAGGTGTGCGAGAGCGTGCAGGGCCTAGGGATTTGGGACCTGACCAACCGCGCCACGCATACCGCCGTGGGTACCCGCGGGCGCGCGCCGATCGGCAAGACCGATTGCGTCGCGTGTGGTCAGTGCATCACGCATTGTCCGACGGGCGCCCTGCGCGAGCGTGACGATACCGAGACCGTGTTCGACGCCATCGCCGATCCCGACAAGATCGTGCTGGTGCAGATTGCGCCGGCCGTGCGTAGCGCCTGGGGAGAGGAACTCGGCATATCTCGCGAGGAGGCCACCGTTGAGCGCTTGGCCTGTGCGCTGCGCCGCGTTGGCTTTGAGTACGTGTTCGACACCGATTTCTCGGCCGACCTCACCATTATGGAGGAGGGCTCCGAGCTGCTCGAGCGTCTGGGTAAGGCCGCCAAGGGCGAGGGCGACAGCCGTGGCTGGCCCATGTTCACGAGCTGCTGCCCGGGCTGGGTGCGCTTTGTGAAGGCGCGTTACCCCGAGTTTGTCGACAGCCTGTCTACGTCAAAGTCGCCGCAGCAGATGTTTGGCGCCATCGCCAAGACCTACTACGCCAAGGTGCTGGGCGTGGAGCCCGAGCGTCTGTTTGTGGTGTCCGTGATGCCGTGCACGGCCAAGAAGGCCGAGTGCGCGCTGCCGAGCATGGTGGGCGAGGACGGCACGCCCGATGTGGACGTTGCGCTGACGGTGCGCGAGATGGTACGTATGATCCGCGCGAACCACGTGAGCGTGGACACGTTGGTCGAGGAGCCGCTCGACACGCCGCTGGGCTTTGGCACGGGCGCGGGTGTGATCTTTGGCGCCACGGGCGGCGTGATGGAGGCCGCCGTGCGCTCGGCCTATTACCTGGTGACGGGCAAGAACCCCGATGCCGATTTCTTTACCGATGTGCGCGGGCTGGACGGCTGGAAGGAAGCCGTGGCCGATATCGATGGCACCGGGGCGCGCGTCGCCGTGGCGCACGGGCTGGGCAATGCTGCCCGTCTGCTCGACGCGATTCGCGACGGCCGCGTGAGCTATGACTTCGTTGAGGTCATGGCATGCCCGGGCGGCTGCGTCGGTGGCGGCGGTCAGCCCATCCACGACGGCTGCGAGCTGGCAGCCGAGCGTGGCCAGGTGCTGTGGGGTCTGGATGCCGCTGCGGACATTCGCTTCTCGCACGAGAATCCCGATGTCCAGGCGTGCTATCGCGAGTTCTTGGGCGCGCCGCTCTCGCCGCTGGCCGAGGAGTTGCTGCATACCGACCATCACGCCTGGTCGATGCCCAACGAGGGGGCGTGCTAGCCATGCGTGCGTTTGATGTTGAGCTGTCGCGCCGGGGGTTTGCCTTGGCGCTCGCCGCGGGCGCCCTGTCGTTTGCGCTCGCGGGCTGTGGCGGCGGGGCTGCTGGTGCCGGGTCCGCCGCGGGCTCGGCTGCCACAGACGGCGCCGGTGCTGCTGCAGAGCCGGTCGAGGTGCACGTCGCCTCGCTCAAGGGGCCGACCTCGATTGGCCTGGTGCAGTTTATGGACCGGGCAGCCGATGGCGAGACGGACAATGAGTTCGACTTTGCGATCAATACTGCCGCCGATGAGATTGTGCCCAAGGTCATTCAGGGCGATATCGACATTGCCCTGGTGCCCGCCAACGTGGCGAGTGTGCTCTACAACAAGACCGAGGGCGCGGTGCAGGTCATCGACATCAACACGCTGGGCGTGCTGAACGTTGTGACGGGCGACGCGAGTGTGGCCTCGTTTGGCGATCTGGCGGGCCATACCGTCTATATGACGGGCAAGGGCACCACGCCGGAGTACGTCATGAACTACCTGCTGGAGCGCGCGGGCCTGACCGGTCAGGTGACGCTTGAGTTTAAGAGCGAGCCCACCGAGGTGCTGTCGGCCCTGCTTGCCGACCCGTCCGCCGTGGGCGTGCTGCCCGAGCCGTTCAAGACCGCTGCCATCGCCAAGAGCGAGGGCAAGCTGTCGGCACCGGTGAGCCTGACCGATGTGTGGGACGAGCTGGCGGGTGACACGGGTTCGCGCTTGCTGACGGGTGTGACCGTGGTGCGCCGCGCGTTTGCCGAGGAACATCCCGAGGCCGTGGCGGAGTTCTTGAGATGCCATGCGGCGAGCGTTAAGGCTGTCAATGCGGCGCCGGCAGACTGGGCGCAGGCCGTGGTCGATGCCGGCATCGTGGACAACGCCAAGATCGCCGAGAAGGCGATTCCCGGGTGCATGCTTGTCTGCCAGACGGGCAAGGATATGAAAGCGGCACTTAGCGGGTATCTGCAGGTGCTGTCCGACGCGGACGCGAGCGCCGTGGGTGGCAAGCTCCCGGCTGACGATTTCTACTACATGGAGTAGCCCGTGCGTGCGTTTGCTCGACACATGACAGAGCGTATGAAGGCGGTGGCGGCAGCAGGTGCCGTTGCCGCCTTTTGGCTTGCCGCGTGGATGCTGGTGGCGACGCTGGTGGCGCAACCGCTGATCTTGCCGGGGCCGGGCGCTGTTGCCTTGGCGCTGCTGCGCCTGGTGTGCGATGGCGGCACCTGGGCGATTTTGGCGGGCTCGGGCGCGCGAATATTGGGCGGACTGGCGCTTGCCGCGGTGTGTGGTGGCGTGCTTGCCGGGATTTCGTCACGGTTGCGGGCGTTTGCGCGCCTGGTGGCTCCGGCACTTTCGTTTGTTAAGGCGACGCCGGTTGCCTGCGTGGTGGTCCTGCTGCTTATTTGGTTGGGATCGGCGCGCGTGAGCATCGCCGCGGTCTTTTTGATGGCGCTGCCGGGCGTGTATTTTTCGCTGGCCGAGGGCTTGGCACAGGTGAATAAACCGCTGGAGCAGATGTTCCGTCTGCATGGCGTGCGCGGCTGGCGCCTGTTTTGCGCCCATACCTGGCGCGAAGTCCTGCCGTTTGTGCTTTCGTGCGCCCGCGCCGTGATCGGCATGAGCTGGAAGGCCGGCGTGGCAGCCGAGCTGATCGGCATGGCGGTGGGCACCGTGGGCGAGCGCATCTATCAGGCAAAGCTTTTGATTGAGACGGCTGATTTGCTGGCGTGGACCGTGCTGGTCGTTACCGCCTCGTGGGCGTGTGAGCGCGTGCTGGTGTGGCTGCTGCGGGTTTCGGGACCCGTGGCGTGGCGCGCGGCCGTGCGGGCGCATGGGCATGGACTGTGCGGGCGTGCGGGGACTGCGAGCGATGGCACTGCAGCGGAGCTTGCGCTTGCCGTGGGCGATCGTGCGCCCTGGGCGCCGGCGCTGGATGGTCTGGTGCTCAACGTGCCTGCGGGTGGGCGTATCTGCGTGATGGGCGCTTCGGGGATGGGCAAGTCGACGCTGCTTTCGTTGGCAGCGGGGGAGTGCGCGCCGTGCTCGATGGTGTTTCAGGATGCACGCTTGGTAGAGGGCAGCTCGGCTTTGGATAACGTGCTGGTGTGTGCCGATGCGCGCGTGGATGCTTCGAACGCTACGACCTTGCTGCGCCGGTTGGTGCCGGGAATCGACGTGCATGTTCGCGTGGCTGAGCTTTCGGGCGGGCAGCGCCGTCGTGTCGAGATCGCTCGAGCCCTGCTGTGTGGCGGCTGTGCCGTCATTCTGGATGAGCCCTTTACCGGCCTGGACGCCGCCGCGCGCGATGCGACGGCCGAGGCCGTGCTAGACCTGCTCGACGGTCGCACGCTCTTGCTCGCCACGCACGATGTCGTCGACGTTCAGGCCCTCGATATCTCGGACATCATCACGCTCTAAATACTAACTGAGCAACAAAATGATTCGTTTTCCTCCGTCCCCATGGGGTCGGGTGTGGTATTCTATCTGCGGGGTAATACTTAGGAATACCAAGTAATACCAACGCCGCAGAAACAAACTCCGGATGCGGGCCAATCGGGTTGCCTTCACAGCCCGTCGCCCAGCCGCGTGGCCCGCATCTATCCGCACTACTGTCGTTTCAAAAAGGAAGCGCCATGGCAGAACACATGACCCCCGTAGTCGCGAAGGTCTTGCCCGAGGAGAAGGCAGCCTTCGCGGCGGCAACCCAGCTCGTGGGCACCACGCCGTCCAACGCCATCCGCATGTTTATCGCCGCGTTCAATCGCTGCGGCACCTTCCCGTTTGACATCTCGCCCAACGGGGCCTTTGGCAAAGAGTGTCCCCAACAGCTAGTCGTTGAAGAACGTCCCCAATGACTAGTCGTCGGGAGGAGGTTGGCATGCTCAATGCGATGATTTGGGCGCTTGCCTGTTTTGGCGTTGTTGCTGCCGATATAGCCCTGAGCGTGGTTCTGTTTTCAGTTCTCGATGCCGTATCGGTGCTGACGGGCTATCCGATCGACAATCTCGATATCCAATGGTTCCAGGCTGCCGCTCAGACGGCGTCGTTTTTGATGGCGCTGCTGTGGTGGCGTTATCTGTGGCCCCGCTCCTTCATGGCGCGCCGGCAAGGTGAACGTCCGCTCGGCGGGGGAGCAAGTGCTGCATGGAAGCGCATCGCTTGCGTTGTCGTGATTGGCCTTGCCCTGCAGGTGGTCGTTGGCTACGTGACCGACGCCGCGCTGTCGCTGTTGCCCGAGGCCGCGGCCGACTACAGCGAGCTTGTCGAGGAAACAGGCATGGGCGACACCAGCTATCTCGCCGTCCTGACTACGGTGCTCGGCGCCCCATTTTGTGAAGAGCTGCTGGTGCGCGGCATTATTTTTGAGTTTTCGCTCCGAGCGTTTAATCCGCAGTGCCGCCCACTTTGGAAGCGCCGGCGTCGTGCGAGCGCGCAGGACGGCGCCATGGTGCCCTGGGCGGCCCCAAGTACGTGGGGTATTGCCGCGGCGATTGTGCTGCAGGCGGCAATCTTCGGTTTTATGCACATGAATTGGGTGCAGGGTTGCTACGCGGGTGCCGCCGGCCTCATCTTTGGTTGGGTGCTCGTGACGACCGGAAAGCTCCGCTACACGATCCTGCTGCACTTTGCCTTTAATGCCGGGTCGTATCTCATGACGTTGCTCTGGTTTGTGAACACGCCGTTCGACGTGGTGGTCACGGTTGCCATCGCCGGCTTTGTGCTGGTAGAGGCGATGCGCTCGCTGCGCCACGCGTGTGGGGTGGATGCAGCGAGCGCACCGCTGCCCTAGTTGCGGCGTCCGCCTCCGTTGGCGCCCTGACGCCCCTGGGCCGCGCGATTGCGACCGGCAGTGTTCTGTGCGCGCGACATGCCGCTGTGCCCCTTGCTACCCTTGGGCCCCTTGCCGGCGCCACCGTGCGGCTTGCCGCCCTTCTTGCCGGTTCCATGCCCGCCGTTGGCAGATGTCTCGCCCGGGCGCGGCGGCACGGGACGAATCAGGCAATGCTTGGTGTAGCCAATCAGATCGCGGCGGCCGGCTTTTTCCAGCGCCTCGCGCACGAGCTTGTAGTTCTCGGGCTTGCGATACTGGATGAGCGCAC
>CABUQK010000050.1 GCA_902493615.1 uncultured Collinsella sp. | reverse complement strand
GACGGCTTCGATAACCACAAAGGCATCGTCGTCCTCGCTGCCACCAACCGTCCCGACAGCCTCGATCCCGCTCTGCTGCGCCCCGGTCGTTTTGACCGCCGCATCCCCGTTGAACTGCCCGACCTGACCGGCCGCAAGAACATTCTTGAGCTGCATGCCAAGAGCGTGAAGACGGAGCCGCCGATTGACCTGACCGCGATTGCCCGCGCCACGCCCGGCGCCTCGGGTGCCGACCTGGCCAACATCATCAATGAGGGCGCCCTGCGCGCTGTTCGCGAAGGCCGCAAGCGCGCGACCCAGGACGACTTCGAGGAGTCGGTGGAGGTCGTCATTGCCGGCCAGCAGCGTAAGTCCACGGTGCTTTCCGACCACGAGAAGCAGGTCGTTTCCTACCACGAGATCGGTCATGCCATCGTCGCTGCCCGCCAAAAGGGTTCCGCGCCGGTTACCAAGATCACCATCGTTCCGCGCACGAGCGGTGCCCTGGGCTACACCATGCAGGTCGAGGAGGACGAGCGCTTCCTTACCACGCGCCAGGAGGTCCTGGACAAGCTCGCCGTCTACTGCGGTGGTCGCGCGGCCGAGGAGCTCATCTTTGGCGAGATGACGACCGGTGCCGCCAACGATATCGAGCAGGCCACCAAGCTCGCCCGCAACATGGTGACGCGCTTTGGTATGTCCGACGAGTTTGGCATGATGGCGCTTGGTACCGTTCAGAATGCGTACCTCAACCAGGACACGTCGCTCACCTGCGCCCCCGGTACGGCCGAGCGCGTGGACGCGATTGTCGCCAAGCTGATCGAGGATGCGCACGACCGCGCTCTGCAGATCCTGAAGGAGAACAAGTTCAAGCTCCACGAGCTGGCTCGTTATCTGTACAAGAAGGAGACGATCACGGGCGAGGAGTTTATGAATCTCCTCACGCGCGAGAATCCGCTGATGCCTAAGCAGCAGTAGCGTTGCATTCGGGACAGTAAATATTGACGCCCCATTTGAGTGCCTATCTCAAATGGGGCGTTTTGCTTGGGAGGGATATGTATGAAGATCGTGGTGAGTGCCTGTTTGATGGGCGAGAGCTGCAAGTATAACGGCCTCGATAATTACCACCGCGCGTTGGTCGAGGCCTGCGAACGCACAGGGACCGAGGTACTCCTCGTATGTCCTGAGGTTTTTGGCGGTCTGCCCACGCCACGCGATCCGTCCGAGATTGTGAACGGCGAAGTCCGTACCTGCGAGGGCGTGTCCGTTGACCGGGAATTCCGCCTGGGCGCTCAACGTGCGCTCGACATGTGCGAGCAGGCGGGCGGGCCTTCCGAGATTGCTGCGTGCATCTTGCAGGACCGCAGCCCCTCGTGCGGCGCGGGTCGCATCTACGACGGCACCTTTAGCGGTACACTCACCGCGGGCAACGGCGTTTTCGTCGATCTGTTGCTGCGTCACGGCTACCGCGTCATTCCGGCTAGCGAGTTCGACCCCAAATTACTTGAGCAATAAAAAACCACCACAAAGGTGCCTGTCCCCTTTGTGGTGGTTTTGGGCTTGGTCTAGAGCGTGTGGCCGTAGGCGTTGGCGGCCTTGATGGCGGCGGCGAACTTTTCGTCGGTGAAGGGCTCCGGGTTGCCCTGCTTCCACTCGTTGGTGGCGTGTGCGTACTTGCACAGAGCAGGGATATCGGCCTCGGAAAGCCCGACCTTCTCAAGCGTCACGGGCAGGCCCATCTGCTTGTTAAAGGCGGCGTAGCGCTCAAGGTTCTCGGTATCGCCCGTATAGGCGAACAGTACCAGCACGCCCAGGCTCACGACCTCGCCATGCAGATAGGAGCCCTCGCGCGGAATGCTGCAGGTGGCGTTGTAGAACGCATGCGCCACGCTCGAGTTGTAGTAGTAATCGTTTTGGTTGGTCAGGTTGGAGACGTAGCCCGTATTGACCACGATATCGAGTGCGATTTGCTTGACGGCCTCGCTCGACAGGTCCTGGCGCACGTCCTCAAGACCCTGGACGCCATAGGTAAACAGCGGTTCGGAGCAGGTGTGGGCGAGTGCCAGGCCAAGACCGGCGGTGTGCTCCAAATAACCGGCGCTCGTGGCGTACTCGACCTCGGGCTGCTTAGACAGGGCATCGCCCACGCCGGCCCAGAAGTACTCTGCCGGTGCCTCGGCGATGATCTTGGGGTTAATGAAGATGTGCGCCGGTCGGTTGGGGTACGAATAGCCCTCGAGCGAGCCATCGTCGTTGTACACGACGGCAATGGCGGTCGCGGCGGAGCAGTTGGAACAGATCGTCGGTACCGTAAAGACGATCTTCTTGAGCTCGATGGCCGCCGTCTTGACGGTATCGAGCGCCTTGCCACCGCCGCAAGCAATGAGCACATCGGCTTCCTGGCAGGCGGGGGAGTTTACGACCTTGGCGATATTGGCCCGCGTGCTGTTGGTGCCGTAGACGCGCGTCTCCAGAACCTCGACGTCGGTGCCTGCCAGCGCGGCTTCGATACCGGGAAGGGCTGCGGCCAGTGCTCGCTTGCCGCCGATGATGGCGACCTTGGTCGCTCCGTACTCTGCCAGTGCGGCGGGCAACTCGGTAAAACAATCCTCGCCAACGGTGTAGTCGCTCATTCCAATCGTGCGCATAGCAACCTTCTTTCGTTCGATAAAGTGCTTTCAGGTATTTTGCTCCAAGAGAAGGTCCACAGCCGCGAGAAATTTCGAACGTATAAAACCAGTGTTGAGGGTTTTTCGCCGGCGCGGAACGTGCTAGCATACTTCGCATAAGCGTTGATGGGGACGAGTAGTCGGCCGTCCGCATGTTACAGAGAGCGGGGAGCGCTGAGAACCCGTGCATGCGACCGATGAAAATCACCCCGGAGCTGCGGTCCCAACGGACGCGTCGCACAGGCTCGTCTTAGTAGATATCGCCGAGATGGTCGTCGATACAGGCCAGCCGAGTAACGGATGCGAGCGCGCGAATACGCGGGCGAGGGCATCTAAGCTGGGTGGTTAAACGAAGAGCTTTTGCGGGCGTACAGTCCGTTTTGTGGCGCTTCGTCCCAGCTTGTAGGGACGGGCGCTTTTTTGGTGCCCAACGGGCGTGCGCGCCCACGACATGAAAGGGGTACCGTGGCAAACGAGTACAAGCAGACGATGAATCTGCCCAAGACCGGTTTTCCCATGCGTGCCGGTCTTTCCAAGTCCGAGCCCAAGCGACTCAAGGACTGGCAGGACAACAAGGTCTACGAGCAGGTTCTGAAGAAGAACGAGGGTCACAAGAAGTTCGTGCTGCACGACGGCCCTCCGTACGCCAACGGCCCGATCCACATCGGCCACGCCATGAACAAGATCTCCAAGGACATGATCAACCGTTACTGGATGATGCAGGGCTATGAGGTTCCCTATGTTCCCGGTTGGGACTGCCATGGCCAGCCGATCGAGCATAAGGTCGAGGAGAAGCTCGGTACCGAGAAGTTCAACCAGACCTCCACGGCTAAGATCCGCGAGCTTTGCAACAAGTTCGCTGTCGAGAACATCGAGCTGCAGAAGGCCGGCTTCCGTCGCCTGGGCGTGCTTGGCGACTGGGACAACCCCTACCTGACGCTCTATCACCAGCA
The DNA here is from genome assembly GCA_902493615.1 of uncultured Collinsella sp. Classification (GTDB taxonomy): domain Bacteria; phylum Actinomycetota; class Coriobacteriia; order Coriobacteriales; family Coriobacteriaceae; genus Collinsella. Next base: position 10,875 of record CABUQK010000050.1, on the reverse strand, counting down.
TGACGCTGCCGACATCGAGGTCTTCAAGGCCATGTTCGATAAGGGTATGATCTATCGCGGTCACAAGCCCGTCCACTGGTGCAAGCACTGCCATACCGCACTTGCTGAGGCCGAGATTGAGTACTCCGACGAGACGAGCCCGTCCATCTTCGTGCGCTTCGAGATGACCTCCAAGCCCGCCGGCCTCGAGAACTTCGACGGCCCGGTTGACTTTATCATCTGGACGACCACGCCGTGGACCATCCCCTCCGACCAGGCCGTTTCCCTCAAGCCCGGCGCCGCCTACGTTGCCGTTGAGCACGATGGCCGTGCCGAGGTCATGCTCGAGGATCTGGCTCCCAAGTGCTGCGAGGAGTTTGGCTGGGAGTACACCCCGGTTGTGGTCGACGGCAAGCCCTATGTGGTTCCCGCCGAGACCTTCCATCACATTCACTATAAGCAGCCGATCTTTGACGGTGTCGAGGGCGTTGCGCTGTTGGCCGATTACGTCGGTGTCGATGACGGTACCGGTATCGTCCACAACTCGCCCGGTCACGGCGTCGACGACTACTTCGCCTGCCTCAAGGAGGGCATCACCGACATCTGCATGCCGGTCGATGACGACGGCAAGTTCTACACCGGCGAGGAGTTTGGCACCGGTGGCCCCTTCAGCGGCATGGATACCGACGAGGCCAACCCGCACATCATCGAGTTCCTGCGCGAGCGCGGCACCCTAGTCCTCGAGAAGAAGATCACGCACAGCTATCCGCACTGCTGGCGCTGCAAGCACCCGGTGCTCTTCCGTGCTACCGACCAGTGGTTCGTCTCGATGGACAAGGCCGGTTTGCGCGAGCAGGCTGGCAAAGAGGTCCGCGAGAACGTCAAGTGGTATCCGGCCCACGCGGCAAACCGCATCGGCGCCATGGTCGAGCAGCGTCCCGACTGGTGCATCAGCCGTCAGCGCAACTGGGGCGTGCCTATCCCCAGCTACACCTGCGCCGACTGCGGCGAGAAGGTCATGAACGACGCCACGCTCGACGCCGTCATCAAGCTCTTCCACGAGAAGGGCTCCGACGCCTGGTTCACCGACGCTCCCGAGAGCTACCTGGGCGAGGCCTGCGTCTGCCCCAAGTGCGGCGGTCATCACCTCAAGGCCGATAAGGACATCCTCGACGTGTGGTGGGATTCCGGCGTGTCCTGGAAGGCCGTCTGCGAGTATCGCCCCGAGCTTGAGTACCCGGCTGACGTGTATCTCGAGGGCTCCGACCAGCATCGCGGTTGGTTCCAGAGCTCGCTGCTCACTTCGGTGGGCGCCAACGGCCATGCTCCCTACAAGGCGGTCGTCTCGCAGGGCTTCACGCTCGACGGCCAGGGCCGCAAGATGTCCAAGTCGCTCGGCAACGTCATCGACCCCAATAAGGTCTGTGACGAGATGGGCGCCGACATCATCCGCCTGTGGGTTGCTTCCGTTGACACCAGCTCCGACGTGTCCATCGACCACGAGATTCTCGCTCGTACGTCCGATGCCTATCGCCGTTTCCGCAACACGCTGCGCTTCTTGCTCTCCGAGCTCGAGGGTCAGTTTGAGCCCGAGACCGACGGCGTCGCCTTTGCCGACCTGCTGCCGCTCGACAAGCTCATGGTTGCCCGTCTGACCCAGGTCCAGGCCGAGGTCGACGACGCCTACGCCAGCTATGAGTTCCCGCGCGCCTACCGTGCGCTCTATGACTTCGTGGTTACCGAGCTTTCCAACGTGTATCTCGACGCCCTGAAGGATCGTCTGTACTGCGACAAGCCCGGCTCGCTCGAGCGCCGCAGTGCCCAGACCGTGCTGGCCGAGCTCTTCTCGATGCTCATGCGCGACCTGCAGCCGATCCTGTCCTACACGGTCGATGAGGCCATGGCCTATGCGCCCGCCGGCTGCGTCGATCACCAGAAGTACGCCGCGCTGCTCGATTGGTACAAGTCGCCCATCACGGTCGACGAGGCCAATGAGTTTGAGGGCGTGCTCGAGGCTTCGCTCGAACTCCGTAGCGCCGTGACCAAGGCCCTTGAGGATGCCCGTTCTGCCGGCACCTTCACTAAGAGCCAGCAGGTCCGCGTCAAGGCGGTCGTTCCCGCCGAGATGTACGCGCTGCTGACTGGTGACAAAGCGGTCGACCTGGCCGAGTTCTACATCGTCTCCGATGTTGAGCTGACTCAGGGCGAGGAACTCTCCGTTGCCATTGAGGCCGCCGAGGGCGAGTGCTGCGACCGTTGCTGGAACTACCGCACCACCGTCGGCGAGTACAACGGCCACGCGCATATCTGTAAGCGCTGCGCTGACGCGCTGTAGGTTACGGCGTTCGTAGAACGCCGTAACCTACCGACGCTGCAAACGCCCCTAAGCGGCAATCTGACTTTCAATCGTCGGTCGCGTACCAAAGTACGCTTCCCTCCTCTTTCACGTCACCTTGCTCGCTTAGGGACGTTTTCGCTGTTGGTGGCGGCAACGCGGCTTTTCCATTGTTGGAACTAGAGCCTTCTCTTTCGACCTGTGCTCTTAGTCGAAAGCTATTTAGCGACATTCCGTTATTCGGAATGTCGCTTTTGTTTTGTGCTGGTTATTTCGCTTGCGTTGGTGGATATGTCGTGCGCTCTGCGTATGGCAATATAAGATGGTTAATTGCGTTCAACGGAATTCGATGATCTTGAGGGTAGGGGATTGATTTGGGTCGTGCTGGGGATATGACGCCGCCTTTGCGTTGGCGGTTGGGAGTTGCTGGTGGGGTAGCGCTCGTTGTGCTGCTTGTTGACCAGCTGACCAAGCTTGCGGTTCGTGCCGTGGGCGAAGCTTTGCATGTGACTGTTATCCCCGGTGTGATCGACTTTCTATTTGTCCGCAATATCGGAGCCGCCTTTAGCATGGGCGAGGGTCATGGCGTCGCGTTCGCTGTGTTGGCGCTTGCGGTCATTGTCGCCATTGCCGTGTACTTGCTCCGTGCGCCTCAGCTCGCTCGTCTTGAGGTGGTGGGCATGGCTATGGTCGCGGGCGGCGCCATTGGCAACGCAATCGACCGTCTGACTTTTGGCTTTGTGACCGATTTTATTGCCACCACCTTCATCGACTTCCCCGTCTTTAACGTGGCCGATATCGGCATCACCGTAGGCGTCGTGCTTGCCCTTATCGGCTACATGTTCTTGAGCCCTGCGGCCCGCGAAGTTGATGCGACTGCCGAGCTCAATGCCCGTGATGAGGCACGCGCCAAGCGCAAAGCCAAGCAGCGTGGGGAGCGTGCCCGCAAGATTCGCGAAAGGAATGAGCGCTAATGGCCGACATCCATATCCTTGTTGCCGACGATTGCGCTGGCCAGCGTCTCGATGCCTATCTGGGCGCCAATGACGGCTGCCCTACGCGCTCTGCCTGCGCTCATCTGATCGAGGGAGGCGCCGTTGCCGTCAACGGTGAGACTTGTCTCTCTAAAAAGTACGCCTTGCGAGCCAGCGACCGTATTTCGGTTGATCTGCCCGAGCCTCACGATCCGACCGATGTGATTCCTGAGGCCATCCCGCTCGATATTCGCTATGAGGACGACTACCTCATTGTGCTCTCCAAGCAGCGTGGCCTGGTGTGCCATCCTGCCCATGGCCATGAGAGCGGCACACTTGCCAATGCTCTGGTTTATCACTGCGGCATCGACCATCTGGGGACCGTGCAGGGTGAGGATCGCCCCGGTATCGTGCATCGTTTGGACCGCGATACCTCTGGCCTTATGCTCGCGGCCAAGGACGACGACACACAGCGCGCGCTTCAAAATCTCATTCGCACGCGCACGCTCGATCGTCGCTATATCACGCTTGTCCACGGGCACATCGCCATGGACGAGGGCACCATCAATACCGGTATTGCCCGATCGACGCGCGACCGCGTCAAGATGGCGATTTCGGACGACCCCTTTGCCCGTCAGGCCATCACGACCTTTAAGGTCCTCGAGCGCTTCGATTCCACGCGTTTCGACGACGGCTATACGCTCGTCGAGTGCCACCTGTTTACGGGCCGCACACATCAGATTCGCGTGCATATGCGCCATATCAACCACGCCTGCGTGGGCGATCCGCTCTACGGTAAGTGCGATGCGCGTGCCGATCAGGGTCTGACCAGGCAATTCCTTCATTCTTGGCGCGTCGCATTCGACCATCCCGTGACGGGGGAGCGCATTGAGTGCCGTGATGAGCTGCCGTGGGATCTTGCCGCGGTTCTTGACGACCTGGCCCCGCGCTCGCTCGGTCGCACGGCCGTTGGAGATGAAATCGTTCCGCAGCTCGGTCTTCTCGAAGCCTAGCCAGTATTAGGTGGTTTCTTGAACTCGGTAAGCCTGCGGTAAGATATACGATTGTTTACGTTACGCGTTGCTGGGAGCCTGCATGCTCGCCTTTTTACAAACCAACACACCCATCGTGATCTTCAACCAGATTGTCGTCACGCTGCTCACGGTCTGCTTTCTGTACCAGGTGGTCTTCTTTGTCATTGGCGCTCTTCGTGGCGAGGTCGCGCCTCCCAAGGCCAAAAAACTCCATCGCTATGCCTTTTTTATCGCGGCGCATAATGAGGAGGCCGTGATCGCCAACCTCGTTCGCTCCATCAAGGACCAGGATTATCCGTCCGAGCTCATCGAGGTTTTCGTGGTCGCCGATGCCTGCACCGACAACACGGCGCAGCTCGCGCGCGAGGCCGGTGCCATTGTTTACGAGCGCAATGACCTGGCCCGCAAGGGCAAGAGCTGGGTCATGGACTTTGGCTTCGACCGCATTCTCAACGAGTATCCCGACACGTTTGAGGGCTACTTTATCTTCGATGCCGATAACGTTATCTCCCGCGATTATGTTTCCAAGATGAATGATGCCTTTGACCAGGGCTTCCATGTGGTCACGAGCTATCGCAATTCCAAGAACTTCGGCAGCTCGTGGATCTCGGCTGCTAATGCCACGTGGTATCTACGCGAGGCGCGCTTCCTCAACAACGCGCGTAATATCTGCAAGACGTCCTGCGCTGTTTCGGGTTCGGGCTACCTCATCTCCGCCAGCGTTATCGAGGGCATGCACGGTTGGCAGTTCCACACGCTGACCGAGGACATTCAGTTCACCACGTTCTGCGCCATTCACGGCATTCGCATTGGCTATGCGCCGGCGGAGTTCTTTGACGAACAACCCGTGACGTTTAAGGCGTCCTGGAAACAGCGCATGCGTTGGACCAAGGGCTTCTACCAGGTGTTCTTTACTTACGGTAAGCACCTGGTCAAGTCGACCTTCCGCTACCATCGCTTTGCCGCCTACGACATGTTCATGACGATCGCCCCGGGTATGCTGCTGTCGCTCATCTCGATGCTCGCCAATGCGACGTTCCTGATCGTGGGTGGACTCTCGCACGGCTTTTTGGCTACCGAAGTCGAGATGCAGGCCTGTGCCGCTTCGCTCATTATGACCTTCGCCATGATGTATCTGACTTTCTTTATCCTGGCGCTGCTCACGACTATCTTTGAGTACAAGCACATTCACTGCGCGCAAAAGTGGCGTCTGGTGACTAACCTGTTTACCTTCCCGATCTTTATGTTCAGCTATATCCCCATCACGGTGGCCGCGCTGTTCCTGAAGGTCGACTGGGTCCCGACGCAGCACGCCGTCAGCGTTACCCTTGACGAGGTCATGCAAGGCGCCAAATAACCACCACCAAAACCACCGCAAAGGGGACAGGCACCTTTGTGGTGGTTTTTGCTTTTGAGCAGCTGCTCAAGGAGGTTTTCGATGATCTATATCCCGTTTTGGATTTGCATCTTTGCCGGCGCGTGGATTGATGCCCGTGAGCGGCGGTTTCCCAATGAGCTTGCCGGCGCATGTGCCGTGGCGGCGTTAGCAGGCGTTTGGCTCGACAGGGGCGTTAACACTGCACTTGATCATGCCGGTCTTGCGGTCATCGTCTACCTTGCCCTTGTGCTTACTGAGTCGCTCTGGCGGCGCCTTCGTCAAGCCCCGGGGATTGGCATGGGGGACGCCAAAGCACTCTTCGCGCTTTGCACGCTCGACCCTATGGGTGGCATCGTGGCATTTGCCCTCGCACTCCTGGCCCTGGCCCTCTCCTGCCTCTTCACAAAATCGCGCTCCCTGCCATTGCTCCCGTTTTTAGTGCCGATTTTTGCCATAATCGAGGTCGTGGGCTGCACTCTGTAACCGATTGCGCATCGTTCTTAAGGAGCATGCCATGGCAACTAATCAAGAAACGGCCGCCATCAAGGCGCGTATGGACCGTATTCCTTCGGCGTTGTCGCCCGAGCTCGTCGAGCGCATTGCCGCCAATCGTGCTTCGGGCACTGTCAATCCGTATCGTTGCAACGACGACCAGGTCATTCGTCGTGTCGATCGCGATGCGGACAAAGGCACGCTTATGCGTCCGGCGTTTATGCGCGATACCGAAAAAATCCTCCATCTACCGGCGTACACCCGTTATGCAGGCAAAACGCAGGTTTTTAGCTTTCGAAGCAACGACGACTTGTCGCGTCGTGGTCTACACGTGCAGCTCGTCTCGCGCATTGCGCGCGATATCGGTCGCGCCCTCGGGCTCAACTGCGATCTGATTGAAGCGATCGGTCTGGGTCACGACTTGGGGCACACGCCTTTCGGCCATGCCGGCGAGCGATTCCTCAACGATATCTATCACGAGCGCACGGGTCGTTATTTTTTCCATAACGTGCAGTCGGTCCGCGTGCTCGATGCGCTGTACGGTCGCAACGTGTCGCTTCAGACGCTCGATGGCGTGCTCTGCCACAACGGCGAGTACGAGCAGCGTGTGTTCGAGCTCTCGGACATGGGTTCCTTTGACCAGTTCGATCGAACCGTCGAGGATTGCATTGCCACAGGCTATAGCGCAATTGAGCACTTGCGCCCCATGACGCTTGAGGGCTGTGTCGTTCGCATCTCGGATATTCTTGCCTATGCGGGGCGTGATCGCCAAGACGCCATTGCGGCGGGCCTGCTGTCACCCGACGCTTTTGACGATGGGCTTGGCGGAGCATACAACAGCTGGATTCTCACGCATGCCTCTATCGATATCGTCGAGCACAGCTATGGCAAGCCGCGCATCGAGATGAGCGAGGACCTGTTCGAGGAAATCCGCCGCGCTAAGCGTGAGAACTACGAGAAGATCTATAGCAAGGGCGGCATCGAGGGCGACTCCGAAACGGAGCTGCGCGAGGCGTTCGAAAGGCTCTATGACCGTTGCCTGCAGGATATAAACGAAGGCGACGAGTCTTCGTATATCTTCAAGCATCACATTTCGCGCATTGAGCGGCAGCTTTCCTACTACAATCGCACCTATGCATGGCAGGATGATAAAGATCAGACCGTAGTGGATTACATTTCGAGCATGACGGACGGCTATTTCTGTGAGCTGACGAGCAAGCTGTTCCCGGGGCTGAAGTTTCCGCATCGTACCTATATTAACGAACGGTAGTTCGTATATTTTCGGTATACTGTTGAGGAACAACGATTTTGATGGATGCACGGGATGGCTATGGACGACCTTTTTTCTGCCTCGACGCGCGAGCGTTCCTTTAAAAATGCGCCGCTTGCGGTGCGCATGCGCCCCAATTCGCTCGACGAGTATGTGGGCCAGCAAAAGGCCGTCGGTAAGGGCTCATGGTTGCGTGCCGCGATCGAGCACGACGTGCTTTCGAGCGTGATTCTGTACGGGCCGGCCGGTACGGGTAAGACGACGCTGGCCCACATTATCGCCAACCATACCAAGAGCGAGTTTGTCGAGGTCAGCGCCGTCACGGGTACTGTGAAGGACCTGCGTCGCGTGATTGACGAGGCCAAGACGCGCCTGAATACCTACGACCGCCGCACCATTCTATTCATCGATGAGATTCACCGCTTCTCTAAGTCGCAGCAGGATGCCCTGCTGCATGCAGTTGAGAACCGTACCGTCATTATGATTGGCGCTACGACAGAGAACCCGTACTTTGAGGTCAACTCGGCACTGTTGTCGCGCGGGCGCGTGGTGGAGCTTGAACATCTGAAGGATGAGGATATCGCCACGCTTATTGAGCGTGCGCTCGAGGCACCACAGGGCTTGAACGGAAAGTTCTCGGCCGATGAGGATACGGTCAAGACCATTTGCACGCTGGCAGCGGGTGACGCTCGCTCGGCGCTCACGACGCTCGAGCTTGCGAGCGAGATTGCCGTCACGCGTCCCGATACCGAGGGAACGCCAGCGCCTGCGGCGGGGGAGCGCTATCCCATCACCGTGGATGACGTGAAGATTGCCAACCCGCGTCGCGGCTTTACGTATGACAAAAACGGCGACATGCACTACGACATCATCAGTGCGTTCATCAAGTCCATGCGCGGTAGTGACCCCGATGCCACGATCTATTGGCTCGCGCGCATGATCGATGCTGGGGAGGATCCTAAGTTTATCGCTCGCCGCATTATGATTCACGCTTCTGAGGATGTTGGCAACGCCGACCCGCAGGCGCTTTTGGTGGCGCATGCCGCGTTTAAGTCTGCCGAGGTCATTGGCTATCCCGAGTGCCGCATTAACCTGGCTCAGGCTGCACTCTATGTGTGCTTGGCGCCAAAATCCAACGCGTGTGAGGCTTCGATCGATGCGGCGCTGGCCGATATCCATTCTAGTGGGCTTCGCGAGGTGCCGAGTTATCTGCGCGATCGCCATCGCCCGGGCAGCGATGAATACGGTGTGTATAAGTATCCACATGATTATCCCGAAGGCTGGGTCGATCAGCGCTATTTGCCCGAGGGACTGGAGCGCGGCGTGTTCTGGCAGCCTGCCGGCCGCGGTTGGGAAGAATGGCGCGTAGAGCAAAGCGAACGCGACCGCAGCGGGAATGCACCGAAGTAGCTGCTGATAATTTTGTCCCACGTTGCTGCTCTTGGCATGTTCGGTCCTCTTTGGGGTACCATGGAAATCGTCTGTATATCGATTCCTTTGGGAGGATTGTATGAGTCCCATTCAAATCGCCCTGCTGCTGCTCGCCGTTGCCGGCGTGTGGGCCATCGTTGAGCTCGCGCTTACCCTGCGCAAGACCCGCACCGTTGTCGACTCGCTCGATAAGACCGTCAACGACCTTAACAACACCATCGCCGAGGCTCAGCCTGTGGTGGCAAAGCTCGATGGCGCTGTCGATGAGCTTACGCCGGCGCTTGCTCAGATGGAGCCGCTGCTTAAGTCGAGCAAGACGGCAGTTGATGCCCTTACCTCCAATCTCGTAGAGGTCGAAGCCGTGGTTCGCGACATTTCCGAGGTTACGGGCAGCATGGCCGAGGCCAGCAATGCTGTGTCGAGCGTGACCGACTCTGCTGCCGGTGCTGTGCAGAAGCTCTTCAATAAGGTGAAGGCTCCTGCAGCCGATGCCGATCGCAAGCTCGCCGCTGCCGCTGCGGAGGCCGAGCAGCCTACCGAGCGCGTCCTAATTGGCGAGGACGAGGCCGCCGATGGCGCGGATGTGGCTCAAAATTCTGTAGCCAAGCCGGCTCAGTATTACACCTATACACCCTCCGAGACCTCTGAGGAGTCCTGCGATGAGTAGCGAAGCAACCTGCCCCATCACGTTGACCGTTGCCGGCGACCCGCGTCTCGCTCGCCTTGTGCGCATGACGGCAGCCAACGTTGGTGCCCTGTGTTCCATGTCTGTCGATCGCATCGAGGACATCCGTATGGCTGCCGAGGAAGCCTTCATCTTTGGCTGCACGGCTGTTGATTCCGACGATATCTCGATCAAATTCGATGTCGACGAATCGCACGTGGGCATGACTATTACCTTTGGCGACCAGGCTACGGTCGATGAAGACGACCAGGCTGCGGTGTATGCCGAGCTCATCCTCGCGAGCGTGTGCGACTCCTACGAAAAGACTACGGCGCCCCTGACGCTTTCCCTCGACCTCAAGGCGGATATCTAATATGACCGAACGTTCCCGGAGCGGCAAGACCGCTTGGGACAAGGAGAAAACCCGCGAGCTGTTTCGTCGTTACAAGGAGACCGGTGATCCGGACGCCCGTGAGCAGCTCGTTATGTCCCATATGAACCTGGTAAGGTTTCTTGCCAACAAATTTAAGAATCGCGGCGAGCCGCTCGACGACCTCATGCAGGTCGGCTATCTGGGCTTGCTCAAGGCTATCGACCGTTTTGATCCCGAGCGCGGACTCGAGTTCACGACGTTTGCGACACCCACTATCCTGGGCGAGATCAAACGCCATTTTCGCGACAAGGGCTGGAGTGTGCGCGTACCGCGTCGTCTGCAGGAGCTCTCGGCCAAGGTCAACCAGGCTACTGACAAACTTACCAACGAGCTGCAGCGTTCGCCCAAGGTTGAGGAGATCGCTGAGTATCTAGATGTGACTGTCGATGAGGTCCTCGAGGCTATGGAATCGTCTTCGGCCTATACCTCGGTGCCCATCGAGGCTCCTGGTGCGTCCGATTCCGACGATGCCCCTTCGATTCTCGACCGTTACGCCGACGACGACAACGAGCTCGACTTTACCGATGACCGCCTAGTGATCGAGGAAGCCATCCGTGATTTCTCGCCGCGCGAGCGCGAGGTGATCGAGCTGCGCTTTGTGAAGGGCATGACCCAGATCGAGATCGCCAAGAAGCTGGGTATTTCTCAGGTGCAGGTTTCGCGTCTGCTGCGCCGCACGCTTAAGAAGATTCAGGACAAGATCGACCCCGACGGAGTGATGATTCGTTCATGAGTGAGCACCCCCAACAAACCGATCGCGTGCTGCGCGACACCCGCATTCTGACGCTGCGCATTTGGGCTGTTGTCGGCTGCATTGTCATCGCCGCTGTCATCTTTAACCTTATGGGCATCCTGGCACCGGTTATTGAGTTTCTTGCCGTCGGT
>CABUQK010000049.1 GCA_902493615.1 uncultured Collinsella sp. | reverse complement strand
GCTGTGCCTGGGTATCGGTGGTCCGCTCGGTATCGCCGCCTGCCTGCTGCACTGCATCTTCCACGGTTTCACGAAGGCGCTCGCCTTCTGCATGGCCGGTAACATCCAGCACATCTACCACACCCGCGACCTGAACAAGATCAAGGGCGTCGTCGAGATCGCTCCCGTCACGGCAGCGCTCACCATCATCGCCCTGCTCGCGCTCGCCGCCTTCCCGCCGTTCGCCCTGTTCATCTCCGAGTTCCTCACCTTCGTGGCCGGCGTCCAGTCCGGTCCCATCTGGGTGGTCGTGCTCGTGGCCATTGGCCTCACCGGCGTGTACTTTGCCCTTACCGGCATCGCGCTCAAGTCCATCTTCGGCAAGGCGCCCGAGGGCATGAAGCGCCACGAGGTGCCCGCCCTCATGATCATCCCCGAGATCGCCCTCGCGATCGTGGTCATGTGGTTCGGTATCGCCACCCCGGTCGCCATCACGAGCGGCGTCGAGGATGCAACGTCCGTCGTTTTGAACCAGAGCGTCGAAGAGCTCCACGAGGCTCCTCTCTACCGCATGGTGTTCAGTTCCCAGACCAAGACAAGCGAGGTGAATTAGCACCATGGCAGAACCTGAAAAGAAGGACTACGCTCGTCGTTGCGAAAGCCACGTCGAGGCCCTGCGCGCCGCAGTGCCGGGCGCTATCGAGAAGGTTGAGTGGCAGTGCGAGGACCAGCTGACGATCACCGTCAAGCAAGACAAGCTGCCCGAGGCCGTCCACTACCTGTATTACGAGCGCTACGGCTGGATTCCCGTGATCATCGGCAACGATGAGCGCAGTCTGTGCGGCCGTTACGCTGTGTACTACGTCATCTCCATGGAGGGGGAGGACCCCGGCTGGGTGACCGTGCGTACCGAGGTCGATCCCGCCAAGATGACGTTCCCGTCCGTGACGCCGTTCGTCCCCGCCTGCGTGTGGGGCGAGCGCGAGCTTCGCGACATGTTCGGCCTGATTCCCGAGGGTCTGCCCGACCGTCGCCGCCTGGTGCTTCCCGACGATTGGCCCAGCGGCCTGTACCCGCTGCGTAAGGATTCGATGGATTACCGTTTCCGCCCCGCCCCCGCGAGCGACATGGAAAACTACGAATTCTTGGCCGACACCAAGGGCAAGGAGACCACGCTCGTCCCCATGGGACCGTTGCACATCACCTCCGACGAGCCCGGCCACTTCCGCCTGTTCGTTGAGGGCGAGACGATCGTCGATGCCGACTACCGTCTGTTCTACGTGCACCGCGGCATGGAGAAGGTCGCCGAGACGCGCCTGAACTATGACGCCGTGACGTTCCTCGCCGACCGCATCTGCGGCATCTGCGGCTGCGCCCACTCGGTGGCCTATGCCGAGGCCGTCGAGCGCGCCCAGGGCATTCATGTCCCGCCGCGCGCCCAGTACATCCGCGCCATCATGCTCGAGGTCGAGCGTCTGCACTCACACCTGCTCAATATTGGCCTCGCATCGCACTACACCGGCTTCGACTCCGGCTTCCAGCAGTTCTTCCGCGTCCGCGAGAAGTCCATGGACCTGGCCGAGAAGCTCTCCGGTCACCGCAAGACCTACGGCCTCAACGTGATCGGCGGCGTGCGTCGCGACATTTTGGCCGAGCAGAAGCTCTCCACGCTCACGACCATCCACCAGCTGCGCTCCGAGGTTCAGGAGCTCGTCGACGTCTTGCTCTCCACGCCCAACTTTATTGAGCGTACGAGTGGCATCGGCATCTTGGACCGCAAGATCGCACGCGACTTCTCGCCGGTCGGCCCGCTCATGCGTGGCTCGGGCTATGCCCGCGACGTGCGCTTTGACCATCCCTTCGACGGCTACGCCGATCCGGACGTTCAAAAGATGCACGCCGCCACGGCTGACACCTGCGATGCCTTCGGCCGTACCGCCGTTCGCATCCAGGAGGTCTACGATTCGATCGATATGATCGAGACCATGCTCGAGAACTGCCCGTCGGGCCCCATCCTCACCACGGATTGGGAGTACACCCCGCACAAGTACGCCATCGGTGCCACCGAGGCGCCGCGCGGCGAGGACGTGCACTGGGCCATGCTCGGCAATAACCAGAAGTGCTACCGCTGGCGCGCCAAGGCCGCCACGTACAGTAACTGGCCGGTCCTGCGCTACATGTTCCGCGGCAACACCGTGGGCGATGCGGCGCTGATCGTTGGCTCGCTCGACCCGTGCTATTCCTGCACAGACCGCGTGACGGTGACCGATGTCGCCGCCAAGCGCGACCACGTGCTCGACAAGGAGCAGTTCGAGAACGTCTGGCGCGACAAGTCGCCGCTTGCGGGCGAGGGCACCATGGCCGCTCCGCTCGATGAGGAGGCGCTCTAATATGCTGAAGCTTTGGAAGGTTAACGCCAAGGCCGGCGACGCGACGGTCAAGTACCCGTTTGCGCCGTTCCCCACCAACAAGGACATGCGCGGCAAGCCCGAGCACAATGCCGAGCTCTGCATCGCCTGCGGAGCCTGCGGCGTGGCTTGCCCGGCCGATGCCATTCGCATGGACACCGACCTTGCGGCCGACACCATCACCTGGTCGATCGACTACGGCCGCTGCATCTTTTGCGGCCGCTGCGAGGAAGCCTGCCCCATGGAGGCCATCAAGCTCACCGAGGAGTTTGAGCTGGCCGTCATGAGCAAGGACGACCTCACCAGCAAGAGCGTCTACACGCTCGAGCACTGCTCGCGCTGCGGCAAGCCGTTCGCCCCGCACAAGGAGATCGACTACGCCAAGCGCCTGCTGCAAAAGGCCGGCGGCATGGAGGCCGAGCAGGCTGCCCGTACCGTCGGTATGTGCCAGGAGTGCAAGCGCGAGCTCGACGCCCTGCGCGCCGCCTCGGCCGTAAAGACCGGCAACGCACACGGCATGGCTGCCAACGAGACGCTTGCGTCCGGCGAGCCCCAGGGCCCCGGCATGGAGTATCTGGGCGGCCACGGTGTGAACCCGGAGTATATCGACCGCGAGCTCAACCCCGATGCGCCCGAGATTCCCGCCGGTCCTGCGCCGGTCGAGGGCATCATCATGGATTTTGATACGAAGGAGGAGTAACCATGGCCGAACCCACGCTTTTGCCCGAGCGGCTTCAGTACCGCCCGACCAAGATCGAGCTCGACGAGAGCATCGAGAAAGCCAAGGCGACCCTTCTTAAGAAGATCAAGCGCTCGGTGTATGTCTACCGTGTTGACTGCGGCGGCTGCAACGGCTGCGAGATCGAGATCTTCGGTTCCATCACGCCCGTCTTCGACGTCGAGCGCTTTGGCATCAAGGTCGTGCCCTCGCCCCGTCACGCCGATGTGCTGCTGTACACCGGTGCCGTGACGCGTGCCATGCGCATGCCGGCCCTGCGCGCCTTTGAGGCCGCACCCGATCCTAAGATCGTGGTGTCCTATGGCGCGTGCGGCTGCACCGGTGGCATCTTCTACGACAACTATTGCGTCTGGGGCGGCACGGACAAGATTCTGCCGGTCGATGTCTACATCCCCGGCTGCCCGCCCAGCCCCGCGCAGACCATCTACGGCTTTGCCATGGCGCTCGGTCTGCTGGACCAAAAGCTCCATGCCGAGACCACGGTGGAGGCCGCCGGCGAGCAGGCCGATATCCTGCATCCCGGCGTGCCGTACAAGCTGCGCGTTGCCATTGAGCGCGAGGCTCGCGCCATGAGCGGCTATCGTTACGGCCGCGACCTGGCCAATGAGTTTATGGATACGCTCGAGGGCGCGCCCAAGGGCGATATCCGCGGTGCCATGGCGCTGCTCATCGACAAGCAAGATGATCCGCGCCGCGTCGAGGTGTACTCGGCGCTGCAGGATCTGATGCTGGCCGGAGGTCGCTAGATGGAGCTCACGGACCGCTCTGGTTACTTTGCGGGCCCCGGTATGCTCGGCGGCTCTTTTGGCGATGCCTCGCGCGCAAGCGACGAGGCCGCCGAGGGCGTCGCCGACCCCTGCCTGGGCCACGCGCCCGACCAGGTGGTCTTTTACGAGCTCACGCGTAAGTTTGTGGAGACCGAGGAAGACGTTCCCCAGGAGGCCTGCGACGTGCTGTACTACACGCTCGCCGTGGGCCACCACACCGGCGTGCTCGACTGCTTTGAGCCGCGCCTGTCGGTGCCGGTGGATGTGTTCTATTCGCTCGTCGATGCGTTGCCGGAGGGGGAGGCCAAAACCAAGTTCGAGGCCATCCACTCCTTTGGCGAGTGCCAGCTCGACAAGGCGGCGGTGCCGTCGCTGCTCGAGGCCTGCGATATGCTGCTCGACGAGCGCGGTTTTCGCGGTTCGGCCAAGGCCGGCATCTCGGTGTTCGACGACGACTTTGGCCTGCATGCCCAGCAGGTCGCGTTCTTAATGAAGTTTCGCGATCTGGTTGAGCGCGTGCGCGATGTGTCGGGGGTGTATCTGACGGGAAGGTTGCAGTAATGGGTCGCGTTGTGGATGGTCGTGTGAACGGCGCCCCATTTGCGGGTATCGTGCTCACGGCGGGAAGCGTGCTGCGCGCCGACGATGCCGCCGGCCCCGTGCTCTCCAAAAAGATGGAGGACACGCCTATCGCCGGTTGGTACACCATCGACGGCGGTCAGACGCCCGAGGATGACATCATCGAGGTCAAGCGCGAGCGTCCGCCGCGTTTGGTTTTGGTCGATGCCGCCGACATGGCGCTGCCCGTCGGCGCCATCCGCTTGCTCGATAAGACCGACGTCGCGCGCAAATCGATGTTCACCACGCATTCGCTTCCTTTGTCGATTCTGATCGAAGAGATTGAGCAATCGTGTGATGATATCGTCTTCGTCGGGATTCAGCCGGGCGACACGGAGTTCTACAACCCCATGTCCCCGGAAGTCTTTGAGGCCGTCGACGCCGTGTACGACGCCGTGGCCGCCAACGACTTTTCCCACTTTGTCCGCTTGGGGCAAGAGCAATAGGAGCGCTTGTTCCTGCTGATTAGGAAAGAAGTGATTGACATGGCAGATTCCAAGGTGGAGTACCCCTCTCCCGATTGCCTGGCGCCCGCCGCGATCGAGGCCAAGACCGAGGCCGCCGGCGTGACCAAGGCTAACCTGCCGGTCGCTAAGGCCTTTCTGTTGGCAATGTTCGCCGGCGCGTTTATCGCCTTCGGCGGCCTGTTCTTTACCGTGTTCTTGAGCGACAGCACGCTGGGCTGGGGCGCTCAGCGCGTCGTGGGCGGTCTGTGCTTTTGCCTGGGCCTGGTGCTCGTGCTGGTGTGCGGCGCCGAGCTGTTTACCGGCAATTCGCTTATGGTCTGCGCACTCAAGAGTAAAAAGATCACCCTGGTTCAGATGCTTAAGGCCTGGGTCGTCGTGTGGGTCGGCAATTTTGTCGGTGCCCTGTTCATCGTCTTTTTGGTGTACATGGCCGGCATCTATAAGCTCAACGGCGAGGCGGTCGCCAACTCCATGGTGAGCGTCGCCGCCGGCAAGGTGACGATCGACTGGGTGACGATCTTCTTCCGCGGCATCCTGTGCAACATCTTTGTGTGCCTGGCCGTGTGGATCGGTACCGCCGGTAAGACCGTGGTCGATAAGGTTGTGGGCATTCTGCTGCCCATCGCCGCCTTTGTGGCCTGCGGTTTTGAGCACTGCGTCGCCAACATGTACTTTTTGCCTATGGGTGCCGTGATGCACGCGTGCGGCTATGGTGCCGATGTTGCCGGTGCCGATGCGCTCAACGTCGCGGGCATTGCGTTTAACCTGTCCGCCGCCACGCTGGGCAACATCGTGGGCGGCGCGGTTCTGATCGCGCTCGGCTACTGGTTTGTCTACGCCAAGAAGTCCGAGGCGTAATAAGCTGGAATGACGTACGGGCCTCCCGAGGGGCGTTTGCCTTTTGGGAGGCTCTTCGTGTCTTGCTGCGGTAGATGCAGCGGGCTTTGCGTCGCGGCAGCTGGTGGCAGGGCTGTGGTGCGGCGGGGCATGAACCCCTGAGCTGGAAGGAATAATCGAGATGGCATCGAGAGCTATGCATGACGGTCGCTCCGTGGTGACGACATGCGGGGGATGCTATGCCGATTGCGCCTTTGCGGCACGCGTTGAGGACGGTCGCGTGGTGGCCGAGTTGCCGGTGCCGGGACATCCGTGCGCGGCGCGTGCCCTGTGCGCCCGCGGGCGCCATCGCCTGGCAATGCCGTTTGACGAGCGCGACCGGATTTTGCACCCCATGCGACGCCGCCGGGATGGCTCGGGGTTTGATGCGATTACCTGGGACGAGGCGTTTGCTCAGATTGCCGAGCGTCTTTTGGGAATTGTTGACGAGCGCGGGCCCCGTGCGCTGGGCATGACACTTGGTGTGCCCTCGTTCGACCGCTACTGGGCCTATCGCTTTATGCATGCGCTGGGCTCGCCCAACGTGTACGGTGCCGATGGCGCCTGCGAGGTAAGCAGACTTACCGGTTGGGAGCACAGCCTGGGCTATAGCCCCGCCTCCGACCTTGCGCATACCGACTGCATCATGTACCTGGGGCGTTCCATTGTCGATTCGTCGACGATGGGGGCCGTTGACGCGCTCAACGATGCGCGCCGGCGCGGGGCGAAGATCATCGTGGTTGACCCCCGGCGCAGCGGCTCGGCCGCGCTTGCCGACCGCTGGCTGCGCGTACGTCCTGGATGCGATCTGGCGTTGCTGCTGGGTATCGCACATGTGCTGGTATCCGAGGACCTGTACGATCACGAGTTCGTGGACCGCTACGCCACAGGCTTTGACGAGCTGGCGCAGGCGGCCAGTGCTTGGACGCCCGAGTGGGCCGAGTCGATGTGCGACGTGCCGGCCGCAGAGATTGTCGCCACGGCGCGCGAGCTAGCTGCCGCCGCGCCTGCCGCTGTGGTGGATGCAGGCTTTCATGGTGGCATCGGCATCGCGTATGCCAATAGCACCCAGACCGCGCGCGCTATCTGCTTGGTCGATGTGCTGCTGGGCTGCATCGGGCATGAGGGCGGTGCCCTCAACCCGCCCACGCCGCTTGTGTTGGGCGATTTGGACCCTACGCGTTTCGCGACGCCGTCGATGCCGCGTGAGCCCAAGTTGGGGTCCGAACGCTATCCACTGGTCGATCCGATGCGCGGCCTGTGCACGACCATCGGTCAGTCGATTCTTGCCGGCGATTTGCGTGGGCTCATCGTCTATGCCAGTAACCCCGGTGCGGGCTATGGCAATGCGCAGGCTTGGTTGGGTATTTTGCAGCAGCTCGACTTGCTCGTGACGATTGATATTCGCTGGTCTGAGACAGCGCGCGCTTCTGACTTCGTGCTGCCCGATGTGACGTATCTTGAGGCCGACCGCGGCGTGGGCACGGTCGTGGGCGCCAACGATGCGCGCGTGTTCTACCGCAACGCCGTGCTGCCCGTGCAGCATGACGACACACGTCCCGGTCGGGAGATTTTTGCCGGTCTGGCGCAGGCGTGTGGCGTGGGCGAGTACTTCCAGTTTACGTCTGACGATCTGGCGGCTGCCCAGGTGGCGCCGTTTGGAATTGACCTCGCTGCGCTTAAGGAGCGCGGTTGGGCCGATACGGGCGTGCCGCTGCCGTCGCGCACGGGTGAGCCGGCGATTCCCCTGGATGGCGGCAAAATTGCGCTGGCAAGCGACGTATGGGAACGAGCCGGCCTGGGTTGTGTACCCAACTGGATCGCTCCCATGGTGGAGCCTGGCCCGGGGATGTTTCGCCTCATTAGCGGCAACCGTCCCTTTGAGTCGCATACCTCGCGCAGGCTCGCGGCCCAAGGTGCCGCCGAGGCTGGGTCGGACCTGGATGCCGTGCAGATGAATGCCGATGCTGCTGCGCACATGGGCATCGCCGACGGCGAGATCGTCGAACTCGTGAGCGACATGGGCCGCGACCGCGTGCGCGTGGAGACGACGCCCTATCTGCATCCGGCGTGCATCTTCACCTCGGCCGCTCCCGGCGGGCGTTCGTTTGGCGCCGATGCCGGTGGCGCTCAAGCCTTGGGCGTGGGCCCGCTCGACCATACGCCGTTGCGTTGGGACCCGTTGACGGGCGCTGCGCTCACCCAGGAAAACGCCGTTCGCGTGGAAAAGATCGCGGCACGCGAGGATAATAGCGAGTAATTGACTCAGCTGATCGAATTGGCTGATAGTTTGACATTCGAACGATTGATTCACCTTTGGTTTTGAAAGGCCGCACATGAGCGATAGCCAGAACATGACCGATGAGGTGCGCGCCCGCCTGCGCGCCATTCCTTCCGTCAACGAGCTGCTCGCAGAGTGGCCGGTTGTGAAGGCGGCGGGGGAGACCTGCGACGCGGTGGTGCATTCCGCCGTCACGGCCGAGCTCGACGAGGAGCGCGCCGCCATTCGTGCCGGCGCCGCCCCGCGTTCCAAGCGCGAGCTGGCCTCGGCCATCGAGTGGCGTGCGCATCGCTCCGCGCTGCCGAGCCTGCGTCCCGCCGTCAACGCCACGGGTGTGGTTATCCATACCAACTTGGGTCGCGCTCCGCTCGCGGAATCAGCTGCCAAAGCCGTGGCCGAGGTCGCGCGCGGGTATAGCACGCTCGAGTACAGTGTGGACACCTGTTCGCGCGGGTCGCGCAAGGAGCACGCCGCGCAGCTGATCCGCTCACTCACCGGTGCCGAGGACGCGCTCGTGGTCAACAACAATGCCGCCGCGGTGCTGCTGGTGCTGGCGACTCACGCTGCGGGCAAAGAGGTTATCGTCAGCCGCGGCGAGCTTGTCGAGATTGGCGGCAGCTTCCGTATCCCCGATGTTATGGAGGCCTCGGGTGCCAAACTCATCGAGGTAGGCGCCACCAACCGCACGCATCTGGGCGACTACGAGCGCGCCATCACGCCCGAAACGGCCATGATCCTGAAGGTTCATCCTTCCAACTATCGCATCGAGGGTTTTCACGAGGAAGTGAGCTCAAGGGAGCTCGCCGCACTGGCCCATAAGCACGGCCTGCTGTTCTATGAAGACCAGGGGTCGGGCGCGCTGTTGCCTGACGACATCCTAGTGCGCGGAGGCGAAGAAACCACGCCGGCTTCGGTCGCGGCGGGGCTCGATATCGTGTCGTGCTCGGGCGATAAGCTGCTCGGTGCAGCACAGGCGGGCATTATCATGGGCCGTCGCAATCTGGTCCAGGCCTGTGGGTCGCATCCGCTTATGCGTGCCCTGCGCCCGGGCAAGCTCGCGCTGGCGGCGCTCGAGGCTACACTGCGCATTTATATGGACGGCGCCGATGTGGCCCATCGTGAGGTGCCGGTGCTCAACATGCTCACGCTTCCGCAGGCTCATCTGGAGCGTCGTGCCCGCAAGCTCCGCGATCGCATGGCCGCCGGGCTCGATAAGGCGGGTTGCCCGTGCGCCGTTGAGTTGGAGATTGTCGAGGAGTCCTCGACGCCCGGTGGCGGTTCGCTGCCTACCGTTGAGCTGCCCACGATGTGCGTGGCCGTGCGTCTTGTTGACGAGCGCCTGTCCGTCGACGCGCTCAAGCGCTCGCTTGTCCAGGACTTCGACACGCCGGTCGTCACGCGAACCTCGCACGATCGCATTTTGTTTGACGTGCGCACGCTCGTGGGTGACCGCGATATCGAGACGGCGGCAACGACGCTCGTCGCGTGCGTTAAGAAGGCGATTACTCGATGAGTGAGGTTCAGGCGTTGGTGGAGTGTCCCGTTATCGTTGGCACGGCGGGCCACGTCGACCACGGTAAGTCGGCACTGATTGAGGCGCTGACCGGCAAGAATCCCGATCGCCTGGAGGTCGAGCGTCGCCGCGGCATGACGGTGGAGCTGGGCTTTGGCGAGCTGGCGCTGCCGAGCGGCAAGATCGTCGGCCTGGTCGATGTGCCGGGGCATGCCCACTACCTGCGCGCCATGGTGCAGGGCGCCACGGGCATCGACGTTGCCGTGCTGGTGGTTTCGGCCGTCGAGGGCGTGATGCCGCAGACCCGCGAGCACGTGCACGTGCTGGAGCTGCTGGGTGTCACGCATATGGTGGTCGCGCTGACGATGTGCGACCTGGCCGATGCCGAGATGACCGAGCTTGCCGAGCTCGATGTCGATGACTTTTTGTCGGGTACCGTGTTTGCGGGCGCGCCCATTGTGCCCGTGTCGTCTAAGACGGGCGATGGGATCGACGGGCTGCTTGCGGTGCTCGACGAGCAGGTAAGTGCCTGCTGGGATGCCTGTCGTGACCGTTCCGAGCGGAGCGATGCCGCACCTCGCCTGCCGATTGACCGCTGCTTTACGATCAAGGGTGTTGGCACCGTCGTTACGGGAACGCTGCACGATGCGCCAGTTGCGGTGGGCGACGAGCTGATGGCTTTGCCGTCGCGTACGGTCTGTCGTGTGCGCGGGATTCAGGTTCATGGCGATACGCCGTGCGCGCTGCCTGGGCAACGCGTGGCGCTCAACCTGGTTGGTGACGGTGTCGCGGCGCTTGACCGTGGCGAGATGCTGGGCGTGGCGGGCCGCTTTGGTCAGACGTTGCGTTTTATGATGACGTTCACCTACCTGGGCCGCGAGGGCGCCAAGCCGCGTGTGCTCGAGTCGGGTGCGCGTGTGCACGTGATGGCGGGTACGGCCGAGGTTGTCGGCCGCATCATGTTCGTGGAAGGCGAGGCCCCCATGGCGGTGGGCGAGACCCGTACCGTACAGGTGCGCTTGGAGGAGCCGCTGCCGCTGCGAGCCGGAGACCATGCCGTGGTGCTGTCGTATTCGCCCGTTATGCTCATTGGCGGCGGGTGTGTGCTGCTTTCGCGCTGCCGTCGCTCGCGCGAGCTTTCGGCGGGGGAGCGCACGCTGCTTGCGGCGCTTGAGGCCGGCGATGCCGTCGCTGGTGTGGATGCGTGGCTGGCGCTGCAGGCGTTGCCGGTCGTGGTTGCCGACGTTGCCGCAGCGCTAGATCTTGTTTCCGGTGGGGCCGACGCCGCGCTGAACGAGCTGGTGGCGCGAGGTGTTGTTTACAAGCTTGCCGGCTCGGGCGATGCGCTGTATGTGAATGCCGCCGTGCTCGACGCCGCGATGGATGCACTGGCGGCGACCCTGTCCGCCATGCACGCGGCTGCCCCCAAGGAGACGGGCTTTACGCCCGGCGCCGTTGCCCATGCTGCGTGGCCTGCCGCTGATGATGGCGTTGCCGCGGCTCTGATTGCCGAGGGCTGCTCGCGTGGCGTGTGCGCCGCCGAGGGCGCCGAGGTATTCGATCCGCATTCGGCCGCCGCGGCGGCACGCGTGGTGCGAGAGGCCTGCGAGCGGATCGTCGCGCTGCTTGACGAGGCCGGCCTGGATGCACCGGCGCTTCCCGAGGTGGGCGAACAGCTGCAGCTCGGCCGCGACACCATGACGCGTGCCCTGCGCGAGCTTTCGCTCAACCGCTCGATCGTTAAGGTCGAGCGCGACGTTGCCCTGTCCGCTGCCGCCGAGGCCCATGCGCGCGAGCTTGTTGCCGCTGCCATTGAGGCAGCCGGCGGCGCTGCCACCACGAGCGTGCTGCGCGAGGCCCTGGGTGTGTCGCGCAAACGCGCCATCAGCATCTTGGAACACCTGGATGCCGTGCGCTTTACGGTGCTCGACAAGGAGGCCGGCGGCCTGCGCTCCCTGCGCTAGGCCGGTCACTCGCTCCCGCCTCCTCAGTTGCGGTGAAATAGTTCCTATTTGGAGGCTTTGGCAGCAAATACAGGAACTATTCCACCGCAACTTCTTGTTCGTCTTTTTGGGATGGAGCCGTTTCGGTTTGGTAAAATACCGCCGCACTTGGGAACGGATGGGCTCCGGTGGGCTCCGCGGTCCTCAAAACCGTTGCGAGGCGTGCAAAACGTCTTGGATGTGTTCGATTCACATACGTTCCCGCCATACGCTACCAGCGCTTTTGTGCTCGCGGTCTTGCTGCGTGCCGCAAAGGCGCTGTTTTGTTTTTGCACGAGCTTTTCGTAGCGCTGTTATTTCGGTGGCTGTATTTAGCTTCGTGCACCGGGTTTCGAGCATGCCGATGGAGGTGTTTTGCCGTATGACTACCGTAAGACGTGCCGATCTTTCTTGTGTCGTCCAAGCGGGTGGGCTGTCCTCGCGCATGGGCTGTGATAAGGCTCGCATGGCGTTTTGCGGCGAGCCGCTCATCGAACGCGTGCTGGGTCGGCTGGCGCCAGTTGCCGGCGAGTTGGTCGTGACGACTTCGCGTCCCAGCGAGCTTGCCTACCTTGAGGAGCGCGCGTTTGGCGGCCTGGTGCCGCGAATAGTGTCGGACCTTGAGGGGCCGGCGGGCGCCATGCGCGGCATCGCGAGTTCGCTGACTGCGGCCCGGCTGCCTCTCGTTGCTATCGTCGCCTGTGATATGCCGTTTGTCTCTTCGGAGCTAATCGGTGCCCTTGCTGGCTGTGTTGAGGCCGAGGCGCTCGACGTGTGCGTGCCGCGCGAGGAGCGGGGAATTGAGCCGCTTTGCGCCGTCTGGCGCCGTGACGCGTGTGCGCCGGTTGCCCAAGAGCTGCTCTCCTGCGACCGACAGCGCATTCGCTGCCTGATCAATCGCGTTCAGGCCGGTTATATGGATGAGCCGCAGATCGTTAAGGCCGCCGGCTCGACGCTCTGCTTCGAGAACGTCAATACGCCCGAGGAGTTTGCGGCGGCCGAGTTACTCGCCTAGACGATTGGAGTTGCCATGTCTCACGATATTTGTCCCGACACGGGAGAACCTTGCACTTGCGACGGGTCCGAACCCTGTACCTGCGGTTGCGGTGGCTGTGGACATACTGCGGAAGAGGAAGCGGCCGCCGCGGCGTATCGCGATGCACACCGCGAAGGCCCGTCCGGTGATGCTCTCGACCATGAACGCAAAATCATCGTGTCGTTCGACAGCACCTTCGATGTGATGGAATGCGAACAGCTGTGCCTTGCCGCCGGTGTTCCTGGGCGCATCACGCCGCTGCCCGGCTCCATCACCGCCGGCTGCGGACTGTGCTGGGCCATGCCGTTCTCGGGCGATGCCCTCGCCGCCTTCCGCGCCGCCACCGAGGGCCGCGTAACCCCCGCCGACTACCACCAGCTCGTCCTCTAACCACCAACACCACCACAAAGGTGCCTGTCCCCAATGTGGTGGTTTAGAACACGTGGACGAAACAGGTT
The DNA here is from genome assembly GCA_902493615.1 of uncultured Collinsella sp. Taxonomy (GTDB): domain Bacteria; phylum Actinomycetota; class Coriobacteriia; order Coriobacteriales; family Coriobacteriaceae; genus Collinsella. The sequence continues at coordinate 1,450 of CABUQK010000049.1, read as the reverse complement.
TGAAACACGGGTTTTGCACGTCAGGCACTCAAAAACGCTTCTACCTGCATCGTAATCAAAACGAAACATCTGCTCGTCGGCTTATGCGAAACTTTGCTGCAACAGTGCGATATTATCCATACTCGATAAAGCTCGGGGCGCATGGGGCGCCTCGAACGACACTTTTCTTTTCCATCAATTGGAGGAAGCATGAGCTACACGCAGAAAGTTCTCGACGAGCTCAAGGCCCGCTATCCCGAGCAGCCTGAGTTCATCCAGGCCGCGACCGAGATCCTCGGCACCATCCAGCCGGCGCTCGACGCCCATCCCGAGTACGAGGAGGCCGCCCTGCTTGAGCGCCTCGTCGAGCCCGAGCGCATCGTTATGTTCCGTGTTCCCTGGGTCGACGACCAGGGCAAGGTTCAGGTCAATCGCGGTTACCGTGTCGAGTTCAACTCTGCCATTGGACCCTACAAGGGCGGCCTGCGCTTTAACCCGACGGTCACCCTGGGTATGCTCAAGTTCCTGGGTCTGGAGCAGATCCTCAAGAACAGCCTGACCACCCTTCCCATGGGCGGCGGCAAGGGCGGCTCCGACTTTGACCCCAAGGGCAAGTCCAACAACGAGATCATGCACTTCTGCCAGTCCTTCATGACCGAGCTCTATCGCCACATTGGCCCCAACACCGACGTTCCCGCCGGTGACCTGGGCGTTGGCGGCCGCGAGGTTGCCTACCTGTTCGGTCAGTACAAGCGCCTGACCAACGAGTGGACCGGCGTCCTTACCGGCAAGGGCCTCTCTTTTGGCGGCTCGCTCGCCCGTACCGAGGCCACCGGCTACGGCCTGGCCTACTTTGTGGACGAGTACCTCAAGAGCCGCGGCGACTCCTTCGAGGGCAAGAACGTCGTCGTTCACGGCTCCGGTAACGTCGCCATCTACGCGGTCCAGAAGGTCTCCCAGCTCGGCGGCAAGGTGCTGGCCTGCTCCGACACCCATGGCTGGGTCGAGGATCCCGACGGCATCGACTACACCGTGCTCGAGCACGTCTACAACAAGAAGCGCTCCGGCCACGACAAGGGCGTTACGCTCGCCATGTACGTTGACGAGAAGCCCAACGCCGTGTGGCACGAGGGCGACGGCCGCGGCGTGTGGCAGCTGCCCTGCGACATCGCGCTGCCCTGCGCTCGCGAGAACACGCTGCTGCTCGAGGACGCCCAGGCGCTCGTCGCCAACGGCTGCAAGGTGGTCGGCGAGGGCGCGAACATGCCCACGACCATCGAGGCCACGACCTACTTCCAGGAGAACGGCGTCGCCTTTATGCCCGGCAAGGCTGCCAACGCCGGCGGCGTGCTCGTGTCTGGCCTGGAGATGAGCCAGAATGCCGAGCACCTGTCCTGGACCTTCGAGGACGTCGACGGCAAGCTCGAGCAGCTCATGCGCGGCATGTTCCACAACGTGGACGACACCGCCA
>CABUQK010000048.1 GCA_902493615.1 uncultured Collinsella sp. | reverse complement strand
CGGCTGGAACCAGTGCGCGTAGTGCGTCGCGCCCTTGGAGATGGCCCAGACCTTCATGGCATGGGCAACGGCGTTGGCCACATCCAGGTCGAGCGGCTCACCGCCCTCGAGGGTTGCAGCAAGGCGCTTCCAAATGTCCTTGGGGAGGTAGTCCTTCATGACTTCCTCAGAGAACACCATGGTCCCGAAGCGGTCAGTAAGTTCGGCCATACGGAACTCCCTTCGTATCGGCACCGCGTGAGAAGCGGTGTTGATTACTAACGAACGAGTCATAGCTTAGACTCGCCGTGTTTCCGCGACATTACCGTTATGTTGCTGTCGCGAAACCAATCAATGAGGTTACCCTATCGAGGCGGCGTTGCCACCCTCAACAGCCAATCAACTGCATAAATTGCAGACCTCTCTCCATGGTTTAAGGGTAGTCAATTTGGGATGGAGCTCTATTAACTGGTATTTTGCATCAGATACCAGTCTTTATAGTCCGTGCCTAGATTAGCCACTCTGTTATAGAGAAAGCCGATAGCAAGGCATCTTTGATTGGTATCCTCAAATAGCGAGTGAAACTCCACCGTGGCACAGTGGTGCTGTAGAATCCTTACAACACATCACACTATTACGTATCTAGAGGAGCACGATATGCGCGTCGACGAGGTTTTTAAGCAGGCAGCATCCCAGGGCACCGCGCCCATTTCGTTTGAGATGTTCCCGCCCAAGGGCGAGCTGACCCTCGACACGGCTCGCGAAGTAGCAGGCAATCTGTGCAAGCTTTCGCCGAGCTTTGTCTCGGTCACCTGCTCGGCCGGCGGCTCGGGCAACGGTGCCGCCACCGCCCCCATCGCGCATATGATTACGAGCGAATTCGACACGCCCTCGGTGGCACACCTTACCTGCGTGGGCCGGTCGCACGCCGATATCGCCGCCAAGATCGACGAGTATCGCACCGCCGGCGTGGAAAACATCCTGGCCCTGCGTGGCGATCTCCCTGCCGGCGCGACCGAGGACGACAAGCCCGCCTCGGACTACGCCTACGCCCGCGACCTCATCCCCGAGCTCGTCGACGCCGGCTTTTGCGTGGGCGCCGCAGCCTACCCCGAGGGCCACATTGCCTGTGAGGATCTCAACCTCTCGGTCGAACACCTCAAGCAAAAACAGGACGCTGGCGCGAGCTTCTTTGTGACGCAGCTCTTCTTTGATAACGAGTGCTTCTACCGTTTTCGCGAGCTTGCCGACAAGGCCGGCATCACCGTGCCCATTACCGCGGGCATCATGCCGTTTATGGGCAAGTCACAGATCAGCCGCATGGTCTTTATGTGCGGCGCGTCGCTGCCCTCCCCCGTCATCAAGATTCTCGCCAAGTACGAGAATGACCCCGAGAGCCTGCAGGCAGCTGGTGTAGATTATGCAGCCCGCCAGCTTTGCGACCTCAAGGAGCACGGCGCCGACGGCTTGCACCTGTACACTATGAACCGTCCTGCGATCGCCGCGACCATTATGGAGCGCCTGGGGTAATGGAAAAACCGCACATCGATACAACCGCTGTCGAAGTGCCGGCCGACCTTGCGTCGCCGGCGCTTTACCGTGTCGATGCTGCGCACCATCCCCGTGTCGACCGTGCCGAGATGCTGCGGTATCTGGGCTACGGCGGCCAGCAGATTGAGCCCGAACTGTCACGACGTATTGAGCTTGTCGTTGAACGTCTGGAACTGGACATTGAGCCCCGTGGCGTGCGCCGCGTATTTGCCATCGATGCCACGGGCGTGGACGAGCAGGGAGAACCTTGCATTCGCCTGGTCGGCACCAATGTTGAGCTGCGGGGTCGCGATATCTATCGACATCTCAAAGATGCCCGCTTTGCCGCGCTCATGGCATGCACCCTCGGCATGGACGCCGAGCGTCGCCTGCGCACCACGGGAGCCCAACATCCCCTGGAGGGCGCCGTGCTCGACGCCGCGTGCTCCGCTTACGTGGAAGCCGCCGTTGAGCAAATGGACCAGCAGGTCAAGACGGACGCCGCCGTTCATGGGCTCGCCGGCAACTGGCGCTTTAGTCCCGGCTACGGCGACTGCCCGCTCTCGGCCCAGCGCTCGATCGTCAATGCGCTCAACGCCACGCGGCTTATCGGCCTGACCGTCACACCCACCAGCCTGCTCATGCCCACCAAAAGCGTGACCGCGGTGATCGGCCTGTTTGACGGCGAGGTCCACGACGCCCAAAGCCGCCCCACCTGCAATATCTGCCGCATGCGCGAGAACTGCCGCTTCCGTGCCGCCCACACCACCTGCTATTCCAGCCATTAGGAGCCCCCGATGTTTACTCCGCTTATCACTCATGATTCTGACGGCACTGCATTGGCGGCACCCGTTGATGCCGCACGTCGCAACGGTGCCACGTACAAGACGCGCACGATCGACGATCTGCGCATTAAGGACGATCGCCTGCGTGCGGCCATAGAGGGCACGGGGCACCTGCTGTTCGACGGCGGCATGGGCACCATGTTGCAGGCCGCTGGCATGAAGGCGGGCGCCCTGCCCGAGCTGCTCAACTTTGAGGAGCCCCAGGTCATTACCGACATTCAGCGCCAGTACGTCGAAGCCGGCTGCGACGTGATCACCGCCAACACCTTTGGCGCCAATGCCCACAAGCTCGACGGCGCCGCCACCGTGGCAGATGTCTTTGCCGCCGCTGTCGCCTGCGCCCGCGCGGCTGGTGCCCGCTACGTCGCCGGTGACATCGGCCCCATCGGCGCACTGCTTCGCCCCTTAGGCACCCTCAGCTTCGACGAGGCCTATGACCTCTTTGCCGAGGAAGTGCGCGCCGGCGTCGCCGCGGGCGTGGACCTCTTTATTATCGAGACCATGACCGACCTGGCCGAGATCAAGGCGGCGGTCCTCGCCTGCCGCGAGAACTCCGACCTGCCCGTCTTTGCCACCATGACCTTTGAGGAAGACGGCCGTACCTTCCTGGGCACGAGTCCCGAGGTCGCCGCCATCACGCTCGACGCCATCGGTGCCGACGTTTTGGGCATCAACTGCAGCCAAGGACCGGCCGAGCTCCGAGGACTCGCCGCACGTATGCTCACCGTTACCGACAAGCCCGTTATGGTGCAGGCCAATGCGGGACTCCCCCATGTGGACGACGACGGCAACACCGTCTTTGATATCCAAGCCCCCGAATACGCCAAGGCCGTCGCCGGCATGATCGAGGACGGCGTGAGCGTCGTGGGCGGCTGCTGCGGCACCACGCCGGCGCACATGGCAGCGCTGCGCACGCTTATCGATAACCACACGCCCAGTCCGCGCCACCGCAAGCCCAGCATGTCGGTCACAAGCGCCCAGACCGTGGTGGACCTCCCCTGCGATGGCCACAAGATCGCTGTCATCGGCGAGCGCATCAACCCCACCGGCAAAAAGCGCCTGCAGCAGGCCCTGCGCGACGGCGATCTGGACTACGTCGTGAGCCAGGGCATCAGCCAGCAGGAACAGGGCGCCGATATCCTGGACGTCAACGTCGGCCTGCCCGAGATCGACGAGGTCAAGATCATCCAACAGGCGACCGAACAGCTCCAGGGCTCCACGCTGTTGCCGCTGCAGATCGACTCCACCGATCCCGCCGCTGTCGAGGCCGCCGTGCGCCGCTACGCCGGCAAGCCCATCATCAACTCGGTCAATGGCAAGCAGCAGATCATGGATGAGATCTTTCCGCTGGTCGCCCACTACGGCACCAACGTTGTCGGCCTTACGCTCGACGAAGGCGGCATCCCCGATACCGCCGAGGCTCGCTTCGCCATCGCCGAGCACATCGTGGCCGAGGCTGCCCGTTACGGCATCGGCCCGGACCGCGTCCTCATCGACTGCCTGGTCATGACCGCCTCGACCAACCAGCGCCAGGCCGAGCAGATCCTGCGCGCCATGTCCCTGTGCAAGGAGCGCCTGGGCGTCAAATGTGCGCTCGGCGTGTCGAACATCAGCTTTGGCCTGCCTGCCCGCCCGCTGCTGGGCTCGGTCTTTTTGGCTGCCGCCTTCGGCGCGGGCCTAGACGCCCCCATCATGAACCCGGGTTCCAAGCGCTTTATGGATACCGTCTACAGCTATCGCGTGTTGAGCGTTGAGGACGAGGGCTCGACCGGATACATCGAGCGCTATGCCGGCTGGACCGATCCGTACAAGATCGCCGCCAACCCGGCAGCTGCTCAGGCAGTATCGACCGACGCTGTGCCCGCTGCTGGCACCGCCGGCACCGACGGCAACGACGACCCGATTCGTCGCATGGTCGTCTCGGGCCGCAAAGGCGAGATCGCTGCCGAGACCGAGCGTCTGCTGGCAGATCACGACGCCATGGACCTCATCAACAATCACTTTATCCCCGCCCTCGATGAGGTTGGCGTCCTCTTTGACCAGGGCAAGTTCTTCTTGCCGCAGCTTATGGCCTCGGCCGAGGCAGCACGTGTTGGTTTTGACACCATCAAGCGCCTGATGCCCGCCGGCGAGATTGCCGACAAGGGCAAGATCTGCGTGGCCACCGTCAAGGGCGACATCCACGATATTGGCAAGAACATCGTCAAAATGCTGCTCGACAACTACGGCTACACCGTCTTTGACCTGGGCCGCGACGTCGATCCGCAGGAGGTACTCAAGACCGTCAAGGAGCGCGATATCAAACTCGTCGGCCTCTCGGCGCTTATGACTACCACGGTCGTCGCCATGGAGGAGACCATCAAGCTGCTTCATTCCGAGGTGCCGGGCGTCAAGATCATCGTGGGCGGCGCCGTACTCACCCCCGAATACGCCAAGCAGATCGGCGCGGACTACTACGCCAAGGACGCCGCCGAGAGCGCGCGCATCGCCGAAGAGGTCTTTGGGCAGTAACACAACGGAAACAACCGAGCACCAAAACGTGCCGCATGCGCCACTTGGCACGTGCGGCACGTTAGAATAGATAAGATTATGCTCGTTTTGGCAGATAGGAGCGCAAGGATGGCGATCACGCCCGCAGAAATCGCGGAAACCCGCGGCATGGTTGAGGAACAGAACCTCGACATCAGGACCATCACCATGGGTGTTTCGCTCATGGGTTGCGGTGACGAGAACCTCGACCGCATGTGCACGAAGATCTACGACCACGTGACGCACACGGCTGAGCATCTGGTCGAGACCGCCGAGAACCTCGAGCGCGAGTACGGTATCCCCATCGTCAACAAGCGCGTTTCCGTCACCCCGGTGGCGCAGATCGCCGCATGCTGCAAGGATGAGGACCTCACCCCCATCGCGCATGCCCTCGACCGCGCGGCAGAGACGCTCGGTATCGATTACCTGGGCGGCTTCTCCGCACTCGTCCAGAAGGGCATCGGCGACGCCGACCGCCGCGTCATCCAGTCCATCCCCCAGGCGCTCGCCACCACGAGCCGCGTCTGCTCCAGCGTCAACGTCGCCAGCCTGCGCGCCGGCATCAACATGGATGCCGTGCTCATGGCGGCTCAGACCATCATCGATGCCGCCAAGCTTACGGCAGATGAGGATTCCGTTGGCGCCTCCAAGTTTGTCTGCTTTGCCAACATGGTCGAGGACTCCCCGTTTATGGCGGGCGCCGTCCACGGCGGTGGCGAGGCCGACGCCGTCATCAACGTAGGCGTCTCAGGCCCCGGCGTTATGGCCGCAGCCCTGGAGACGCTGCCCGATTCCGCATCGATGATGGAAGTCGCCGAAAAGATTAAGCAGACCGCCTTTAAGATCACCCGCGCCGGCGAGCTCATGAGCCGCGAGGCCGCCCATCGCCTGGGTGTCGAGAAGGGCATTGTCGACCTGTCGCTGGCTCCCACGCCTGCCATCGGCGACTCCGTCGCGCGCATCCTCGAGATCATCGGCGTGGGCACCTGCGGTGGCCCCGGCACGACCTGCGCGCTCGCCATGCTCAACGATGCCGTCAAGAAGGGCGGCGTCATGGCCAGTTCCAGCGTGGGCGGTCTCTCGGGCGCTTTCATTCCCGTGTCCGAGGATGCCGGCATGATCGCCGCCGTCGAGGCCGGTGCGCTTTCGCTCGAGAAGCTCGAGGCCATGACCTGCGTGTGCTCCGTTGGCCTGGACATGATTGCCATCCCTGGCGACACTCCGGTCGAGACCATCGCCGGCATCATCGCCGACGAGATGGCCATCGGCGTCATCAACAACAAGACCACGGCCGTCCGCGTGATTCCCGCCATCGGCAAGGGCGTGGGCGACTGCGTCGAGTACGGTGGCTTGTTCGGCCGTGCGCCCATCATGCCGGTGAACCCCAACGCCGGCACCGTGCTTGCCCACCGTGGTGGTCGATTCCCGGCGCCGCTGAACTCGCTGAAGAACTAGCTGAGGGGTTCGGGCGAGGAGTCCCGAGGAGGGCAAATATATAAGGTCGCCTGCTCGGACAGTCCTGACTCGCACGGAGAGCACATTAAGTGCTCTCCGGCTCGTGCGGAACTCGCGATCGACCTTATATATTTGCCCTCCCCGGGGCTCCCGCACAACGGGACCTCAGTTGGGTTCTATCCCGTATGGCAGTCGCTTCGCTCCTGCCCGCCTTGGTTGTGAGGGCGGTTTGGCGTTGGAACGGTTCTTTCTGATATATGCTGGTTGCGGCTCTTCTTTTGGGAGGAGTCGCTTTTTTGTTGCTAGGAGGTTGGCCCGTGGTTGATGGGGAGAATCGTTCTGAGCTGCTTGCTGCTGATTGGAATGGCGAATGGATGCGTCTGCAGGCTGGTCGGCGGCGGGCTGATGATTCTTTTGAGTGGGATAAAAGGGCTCGGCATTTTCGGCCGCTTGAGACTGCCCCTTATGCCCGGGATTTTATAAAGCTGTTGGCGTTAAAGCCTGGTGAATCGGTGCTGGATATGGGATGTGGGGCTGGGTCGATTGCTATTCCGCTTGCGCAAGACGGGCATCCCGTGATTGCCGCTGATTTTTCCCCTGCCATGTTGGGCACCCTTGATGCCGGCATTGAGTATTACGGGCTCGAGGATCTTATTACGCCGCTTGAGCTTGCTTGGGATGATGATTGGGATTTGGTTGGACCGGTCGCGAAAGCGGTGGATGTGGCCTTTGCCAGTCGGTCGGTTACGACGACCAATCTAAAAGGCGCGCTTGCCAAGCTTGATCGTACGGCTCGTCGTCGTTGTGCTGTCACGATGGTCGCCAACTCCAGCCCGCGCTATGATCTGCACTTGATGAACGCCATCGGTGCCTCGGTTACCTGCAGTAATGGCTTTGTGTATGCCTTTAACATCCTTATTCAGATGGGTGCGCTGCCGCAGGTCACGTATTTTGAATCGCCCCGTCGCGACACCTTCGATAGCCTTGAGGCGGGCGTAGCGGATTTTTCCCGTATGCTCGAGCATGGCAACGAGGATAAGATCGACCGCCTGCGCGACTACATCGCTCAACACATGATTGAGAACCCCCATGCCGGTGAGCCGGGCTCCAAGGGCGTGCCGCAGGGGCGCTATATGCTCGACCACGTCCGCAAAGTCCGTTGGGCGTTTATTGCATGGGAGCCGGTCTCTGCGCCCAGCTCATAGCCCGTTCGCAGCCCGCGCCGCCCACTCACTCGGCATCCGCATTCTTTTTGAACTGGGCAAACGCGCTCCACACCGCGCCGTTCCTGCGCTATCGTGGGACAGCTCACGTAGATTAAGGCCCCGTCGCGGGGCGCCCCATACATAGAAAGCGAGAACCCATGGCACTGACAGGAGCACAGGTCAAGCAGCTTCGCAGCATGGCCCATCACCTCAACCCCGCCATCATCATCGGCAAGTCCGATGTCAACGAGGGCACCGTCGAGCAGACGGTCGCCTACCTGGAGAAGCACGAGCTCGTTAAGTGCTCCGTGCTCGATGGCTCCAGTCTTTCCGCCCGCGAGGCCGCCGAAGAGCTCGCCGAGCGCTGCCACGCCGAGGTCGTCCAGGTTATCGGCCGCAAGTTCTCACTGTATCGCGAGTCCTCGCGCAAGGACATCGAGAAGATCAAGCTCGTCTAAGAGCCAATGATCCGGCGAACCAACACATAGCAAGCTTACGGGTGCCCAAGTACTTCGGGCGCCCGTTTTTTATCGCTCGACCAGCACGCGATTGAGCCGCCCCTCCACCAAGCGCTCGTATAGACGCCGCGTCTCGGGCTCGGGCACGCCATTGACCTGCTCCCTCAGATGGTGCATATGCCCACTGTATAGCTCGACGATATCGCGCCGCCGCCCCGCCGCACTGTAGACACGCATGGCGCAGCGCACCATATCCTCACGCGCCGTTTCCTGCCGAAGCCCCGACTCCGCCAGCCAAATCGCCGACTGCAGATCGTTTTCTTCTAGAGCGGCATTTGCTCCCTTAATCATGCAATCGATGTACTTTGACTGCATAATGCGTCGCATACGCAAAAAGTAGGTGGGATTACAGCCATTGGGAACATACAGCGGTCCGGCATAAAGCTGCTCAATTTTAAGGCACAGCTCAACTAAATGGGGCCCGCGCGCACCCGTGCGATTTCCCAAAACCTCGCGGCTTATCTGGTCAAACAGCCGTACATCGGTCTTGACGTAGTCGCCGTTGAGTCCGATGCATTCATTTTGGATGAGCACACACGACTTGCCATCCGGCGTCGGCCCCAAAGCCGACCGCAAGCGCGATATCGTCGAGTACAGGTTATTGCGGGCGCTATTGAACTCGGCATGGGGCCACAGCTCCATGGCCAGCGTCTCACGATCGACGAGCGCATCCATGCCCAGCGCAAGCCGCTCGGCAAGTGTCGCCGCCTTCTTGCGACGCCACATTTTGTCCGTGATGGGAAACCCGTCGCGCTCGGCGCGAAACGCACCAAACATGCGAATCTCGATATGGTCGATGGTATCAACGGCTTCAACCTCGCCAGCCTGGAACAGGCGCTCGCCCTCCCCTTCCAAATCGTCGCGCAGCGAGTACCGCGACAGTTCGCGCACGGGAAGCTTCTTGCGTATCCTGGCCGCCGGCTCGCCCAGACAATGCATGGCAAGGCGCGCAAAGAGCCGATACGATGGCTCTAGAATCCCCGCACGATTCATGGACATCCAGGCCGCAAGGTCGCTGTCTCGGCCCGCACAGGCCAAATGCAGCGCCACCATCCAGGCTTCTGCGCCACCAACCTGCGTCTGGCTTATATCGAGCAACTCCGCTTCCTCGCGCACCGAAACCATCGATGTATTTCGCAGATATGCCGCGCGCTCCAGCAGCAATGCGTTATCGCGCATGTACGCAATCGACTCCTCGGCAAGTTTGAGCACTTGGACCGCACGGAACTTTGCATTAACCGGCCGTCCCTCTGCCAGCGACTGCCAGCCTTCTAACAACAGGCCAAACAGCTGAATCTGGTTGTCGCGCATGCGCACGGCAAAACGATCGAGCTCGTTGAACGCCGCGTCGTCGGTTACCGGCAAGCCGGAAAGGAGCCGCCGTGCCGCCAACACCATGCGCACCCAGATAGCCATCGCCTTAAGTCCACGTACGTCGAGCGCCTCCCGCACCACCGTCATCTCGTCGTCGCGCTCGTCGGTTCCTGCAAACGACCCGTCAAAGAGCTCCACCAGCATGCTGTCGGCCCGTATAACAATCCCCGCGATGTCGAGCTCGCAGTCGTAGGCCTTGCTCGTTTTGAGCTGCTGTAGAACGTCGCCGTCATCTCCCCGTTCGGTCAGGCATCGCTTGACCTCGATATGCGCAGACAACATGTCGAGTGCGGTGTGGGACGTCTCTATTTCTGGCACGGCCAGGTTCGTAGGAAGCCCAAGCCCGTTGTCCCCATAGCAAACAGCCGTCAGTGTCTGGGCTACCCTCCATGAAACAGGGTCTATTTCACAGGCCGCCCGTTCGCCCTCGCGCTCGATGACCGATGCCATATAGCGGGCGAGCTTTGTGTTGGACACGCTGACCGCTGCCAGATATACGCCAAGCGCCTCGGCAGGCGTTGGCTCTAGAGCCGGATCGTCGGCATCGATCGTACCCAGCGCTGCTCGGCAGATATCGGCCCCGTGCCCCGTCAGAGCAAGATCGACCCCATACTGCCCAGCAAGTTCAAGGACCGCATCACGGTCCAAAAAGGCGTCCGCCAGGCCCATCGCCGCATCGCATCGGCCCGCCTTAAGCAAAATCCGGGCCGCCCTCGGAACAAGTTCGGGGCGAACCTCGGCCACCAACTTACGCAAACGCAAGCGTCCGTTATCCTCCGTGCCCAGACACGTAAAACTCCGCTCGGCGGGGTCCAAGCCAAAGATCGGGTAGTCGCGTACAAAGTAGGACTGGTCGACCATCGACAGCCTCACCCCGCAAGCCTCGAGTTCTGCTATATTGCCCTCGCCCATCAAAACCATGAGACACGCCACGCAAAACAGCGCATTATTGTCGAGTGAAGCCAGATCGGCAAGTGCCGCACCATATACGTTGACAATCTCGTTTTCGAGCAGGCCGGCCACGTCGCCTTGGCCATACAGACCTGTCTGCAATGCCGAAACGAGCTCGGGCACGCCCTGCGTGAGCTGATAAAAGTCGAGCGATGTGCTGATCGAAAACGCCGATGCCCACGCCGAATACTCATAGGCATGCACCTTGAGCATCTGCGCATTGATTTTAACCGAATCGCCCAGCCCATGAATCAGCTGACGATTTGAAGGACGGCAGGAGATAAAGACCCCTATCCCCATAGCGCGCAAGCCGCGAATCCTGTCGATGAGGTCTTCGGTATCGTGCTGATCGAGGTTTGGCACATTATCAATCGCGATAAGGGAGTGCGGTTTGTCTTTGAGTTCTTCGGTAACCACCTCGAGCTGCATAAACACCTCGCGCCCAATGGCGCGATCGGCCTCGATAATCCGCACGGGGCCTCGCGTCGGGTCGCATTTAACCTCATGGGTGTACTGCAGCAACATCGAGGTCTTCCCAAACCCGTCGGGCGCATAAAGAACCACGATGCCGGCCTTTCGGCCCTTGGCGATAAGCTCATTCATCAAGCGTTCGCGTCGCACCATATAGCCTCCGCCCAGCGGCATCAGCTCGAGGTCGTCTATACCGCTCAAATCGTTTACCATGCCCGCTCCTCAACTCGACCGTATGGACACTGTAGCCGCAAGACCATACAAGCCGCGCTATGAATAGAGCGACCTTGTGTTTTAGGTTGTCTTTTGGTACGCAAGCGGCAAGTTTTTGTACAGCAAGGGCCGATTGTTATTAATCCCCCGACTAATCGGTCTTTAAGCAGGTAAATGAGCTTGTCAGCTTGTCCCATCTAAGCGGCAGTGTAACGCAGATGAACAAGGTTCAGCCATGTCATTCAACTCGCCTAGCACCCGCTACCGTCTACGACCTTCTAGTGGCATTTTTGCATAGAATCTGATATAGAATGAATCAAGCTGTTGGGCATCCGGCATTCGTCAAGCTTGCGGCAAGATTTTGGTCAAGTGGGCGAAATGGGATAGCAAAAAGGCCCCCGCAAAGCGGAGGCCTTAGGCAAGGCTATGTCGAGCTGCAGGATTCGCGCTACTCGCAGAGCGAAAGGGCGGCCTCGTCGGCAACGACAACGCAGTTGGTGTGCAGCTGCAGGATCGAAGCCGGGCACTCGGGCGTAACCGGACCATAGCACATGTCATGCACGGCCTGAGCCTTGGCCTCGCCGTTGGCGACGACCAGGATCATGCGGGCATACATGATGGTCTGGGTACCCATGGTGTAGGCCTGACGGGGAACATCGTCGATGCTGTCGAACAGGCGGCTGTTGGCCTGAATGGTGCTCTCGGTGAGGTCGACGCAGTGCGTGCCCTTGGAGAAGTGGTCATCGGGCTCGTTGAAGCCAATGTGGCCGTTGTTGCCAATGCCGAGCAGCTGCAGATCCGGGTAACCGGCCTCGGCGACGATCTTGTCGTACTCAGAGCAGGCAGCGGCGGCGTCGGGGTTGGAACCGTCGGGCACATGCGTGTTGTTCAGGTCGATGTTGATGTGATCGAAGAAGTTCTCACGCATGAAGTAGTGATAGCTCTGGGGATCGTCGTGCGAAAGGCCGCGATACTCGTCCAGGTTGTAGGTGCTGACCTCGGCAAAGTCGACGTCGCCCTTCTTGTACCAAGCAGCGAGCTGCTTGTAGGCACCGATCGGGGTGGAGCCGGTGGCAAGACCCAGCACACAGTCGGGCTTGAGGATAACCTGGGCCGAGATGATATTAGCGGCCTTGCGGCTCATATCCTCGTAGTCTTTAGCTTTAATGATCTTCATTACGCGTCCTTTCTCGTACAAGAGAGGCAAGGCTCCCTTACAAGCACTTGCCCGCGGCCCGCGTCGGCCGCAACCAACGTGTGCGGCCACCAGGGCGAGGTCGCGTAATGTATGTGTCTCGTGTCTAGCCGCGTCGAGGCCCCTGCCCGTCCACGGTGACCCAAAGCCTTTTAGCTTCGGACAAATCCCATCTTGCCACTGAGGGCGTCCTCTTTCAAGGGCGCCCTCCGTAAACGTGTTTGAATTGTAGACTAATGGCCACGTGCACTTGCTAACGCTCGCGAGCAACGATGAGCTGGTCCATCTCTTCGACATGCACGCCAACGGAGCCCTTGATGCTCGAGAACTCAACGGAGTTGCATACCAAGATGGGAACCGTCACATCGTAGCCCTCGGCAGCAATTGCCTCGCGATCGAACTCAATGAGTACATCGCCCTTATGGACGATGTCACCCACTTGCGCATGTACGGTAAAGTGCTTGCCCTCGAGCTGAACAGTGTCCAAACCAACGTGGATGAGCACATCCAAGCCATCGACCGTGTTAAGCGCAACGGCGTGTCCCGTGGGAAAAATAGCCTCGACCTTGGCATCAGCCGGCGCGATCACGCGCGTTCCGGTGGGCTGAATCGCCACGCCCTGGCCCAAAAGGCCGGTAGCAAACGTCTGATCGTTTACCTCGGAGAGCGGAATGACGTCACCCGAGATGGGAGCATCCAACGTAAGGACTCGACCACGCATACCAAAAGACCTTAGGACTTTAGTGAACATGCTCCCCCTCGGACATACCGATCAACCAAAATAACCTTAACAGTTTACCACTTGGCACCCGTTTTTGACCATTAGGGAAGTTCGCGCTTGACAACCTCGACGATGTCGTCGACAACGCGCTGAGTCAGCTCGTGCGTCTCGGCCTCGGCCATCACGCGGACCAGCGGCTCGGTACCACTCGGGCGCACCAGAATGCGGCCGCGGCCGTCAAGCTCCTTCTCGGCAGCAGCAACGGCGTCCCAAATGGGCTGGCAATCGTCCAGACCAGCCTTGTTGTCGGAATGCACGTTGACGAGTACCTGCGGGTACTTCTTCATGATGCCGGCAAGATCGGTGAGGGTGCGACCGGTGCGCTTGAGCACGGCCAGCAGCTGCAGAGCCGTCACCAGGCCGTCGCCGGTGGTATTGTGCTCCAGGAAGATGATGTGGCCGGACTGTTCGCCGCCGATGACGGCGCCGTCCGCGAGCATGCGCTCCAGAACGTAGCGGTCGCCCACGGCGGTCTGGACCATCTCGAAGCCCTGCTCCTTCATAGCGATGGAGAAGCCCAGGTTGCACATGACGGTCGAGACGATCTCGGAGTTGGCGAGCTTGCCGCGAGCGGCGAGGTCAGAACCGCAGATAGCCAGGATGTAGTCACCGTCGATCTCATTGCACTCGCTGTCCACAAAGAGCACGCGATCGGCGTCGCCGTCGTGGGCCAGACCGATATCAGCATGGGTGCGCAGCACGAGCTCGCGCAGGGGCTCGAGGTGCGTAGAGCCGCACTCGACATTGATGTCCGTGCCGCAATAATCGGTGTTGATGGCATGGACCGTGGCACCCAGGCGCTGCAGCGCGGCGGGCGTGGTCTGGCAGGAAGCGCCATGGCCGCAGTCGACAGCAACGACTAGGCCGTCGAGCCTCAGGCCATCAAGCGTATCGATGGCGTGGTCGACATATGCCTTGCGGGCGTCCTTCATCTTGATAATGTGGCCCACGCCGGCACCGGTCGGCAGCGTGTCGGCAGCCATGGCTTCCTCGGACATGACCCAGGCGCTGATCTCTTCCTCGACAGCATCGGGAAGTTTCATACCCTTGCGGCTAAAGAACTTGATGCCGTTGAACTCCGGCGGATTATGCGAAGCAGAGATGACGATGCCGCCGTCGAGCTCGTTCTGAACGGTGAGCAGCGCCACGGCGGGCGTGGGGATAACGCCGCAGCAGTGCGGACGGCCGCCCTCGGCCATAATGCCGGCGGTCAGAGCGCTCTCGAGCATGGTGCCCGAAAGGCGCGTGTCACGGCCGATGCAGATATCCGGACCAAGGAACTTGGTCGCCGCGCGGCCCAGGCGAAACGCGAGATCGCACGAGAGGTCGGCATTGGCGACGCCACGGACGCCATCGGTACCGAAGATGTTCTGGGGCATAGGATCGCTCCTTCCCTAGCAGGCGATATGCAACCGCCCACCCTAGTCGAAAAAGAAAAGCGGGACCCGCCGAGGAATCGGCAGGCCCCGCTTGTACATTGTATCTCGAAAGGAGATAAAACCTTAGCGCTTGGAGAACTGGGGAGCGCGGCGGGCCTTCTTGAGGCCGTACTTC
>CABUQK010000047.1 GCA_902493615.1 uncultured Collinsella sp. | reverse complement strand
GTGCCGGTCGATTATGGCCTATCACGAGAGCTAGTAACTTTAGCCGAGACATGTTGGCATTACGGCGAGCGCGGCTCCTATACCTTTCCCCTTGTTCCATCCGACGAGTTTAGTTACAGCTAAAACGGCCGTTACGAAGAGCTGACCGAGAGGCCGAAGACACTCGCCCGCTAAGCGGGTGTGCCCCAAAAGGGTATCTGGGGTTCGAACCCTCCCGGTTCTTCGTCAGTTGACCAAAGGTGCGACATTATTACCGCTCGCCGGCGGGTGACTAAATGCGATGACTTGAGGGCTATAATTAACCGAGCTAAGTTGGGGGATAGATTGAGACGCACGGGCTTTCGATGCGCCTGTCGGCTCGGCATTTCGCAATTCATTAGACACGCGGAGCGCGTGGTTTGGGATTAACGAAAGGAATCAGCATGTCTCTGTTCCATAGCGATAACGAAAAGGAAGAAAAGCACAGCGGAATACTCGGTGCCTTTTCTGTCGACAATATCAAATGGGAGCCTGGCAACAACGAAGATGCCTCGCTTGTCTCATTCCGCTATCCCTACGAGGATTTCCCCAACGGGTCCTATCTTCAGGTTGCGCAATCGCAGATTGCCGTTTTTACCAACAATATGGGGGCGGGCAGTTCTACTGACGCTACGGGTGCCGGCGATGCTCAGGTAAGCGTGTTTGTCGGTCCGTGCAAGATCAAGCTCGACACGGGAGACAGCCGATTCGCCCCGTTCCGCAATGCCGCTCATTCGCTTACCGGCGGTAGCTCGGCGTTTCATTCCGTTGTGTACTTTATCAATACCAACTACATGAACGAGCTACGCTGGGGCACGACCGAGCCCATCATCGTTCAAGACCCTGAGGAAGACGTCAACGTTCACGTTCGCGCCTTCGGTTTGTTTGGCGTGCATATCGAACAGAACGATTTGAGTCTGGTTCCCATTCAGGCGAGGAAGTTCCTTGTTAAGGTCGTGGGCACGCGAGATCGCTATACACGAGAAGAACTTACCTCCTTTATGCGGGCAAAAATCCTTGAGTATGTTCCCGACTTGCTTGCTAAGGCGATTGTTGACCAGGAGGTTTCCGTTCTTAAAATTGCGACGCATCTGAGCGACTTCTCGTCTCAGATGCAGGTCAAGCTCGTTAACTATTTCGATGAGTTTGGTCTCACACTCGATAACTTCTCGTTCAACAGCATCAAGCCCTTCGAAGAGGATCTTGCCGCCATCAACGAGATGAAGATCCAGCGTAAGCGGAGCATTCTCGAGGCACAGGGTAACGCTGCCCAGATGGACATCGAGTCCGAGGCACTTGCCAGGAAGCGTGCGCGCGAAGGCTACAACTATCAGCAGGAGCGCGGCATGGACGTAATGGAGAGTGCTGCGGGCAATGAGGGGAGTGCCGCATCGGGCCTCATGGGAGCCGGCATGGGACTCGGCATGGGCGTTGGCATGGGCGGTGCATTTGGAGCTGGCTTCTCCAACTTGGCCAACCAGACCATGGGCGCTGTTGCTCCCATGGTTGGAACGGCTTCCGCGTCCGCAGGTATGCAAAACGGTCTCGTGTGTCCCGGTTGCGGAAACGTTAATCCGATGGGTGCTAAGTTCTGCCTGGAATGCGGACAAAAGCTCGAGCAGGGTGTTGCGTGTTTGGCGTGTGGGCATCTTAACCCGGTCGGTGCCAAGTTCTGCCTTGAGTGCGGGAACCGGTTGACCTCGCCAAGGTGCCCGAGCTGCGGAGCCGAGTTGCCGGAAGGGACCAAATTCTGCCCCGATTGTGGAACTAAGATCCAATAAGGAGAAACAAAGATGAACGGTTCTGTTAAACGTGTCATTTTGGGCGAGGCAATCGTCTTGGTGGCGTGGCTTGTAATCATGTTTGTCTGCAAAAACGCGCTGATGAACCCTATCGTCTTTGCTATGTCGCTTGGTTTTGGGGTTTTGGCTTTTGCGGTGGCTTCGATTTCGGCTACCATGTCCGATAAGCAGTCCACGGTCAAAAGCACGACCGAAATCCATTATTTGCCGATTGCATCCAGCTGTGCCTATTTTGTTGTTGCCCTTCTTGTCAATACGTACTTTGCGTTTGTGGCGTATGGGTGGGGCGGCAGCACGATCCCGGTTGTCGCAAACGTTGTTCTTCTCGTTGTGCTTGTCCTTGTGCAGATGGGTCTTGGCTCCTATGCCCGCCGGGCAGACCAAAAGGTTGCCGCCGCCCTCGCAAAGACGGTTCAAACGGCACAGTTCGGATCATATGTGGGGCAGCTTCTTGCCGTAGCGGAGGACGCTCAGGTTAAAGCCGAACTCAAAGGGCTCAAGGATGACATCTCCTTTAGTTCCAACATGTCGCACCCCCATGTTCAAGAGATCGAGCGACAGTTCTCCGCCGCGCTTGAGGCGGTCTCGAATTCCATGAGTGCCGATGAGCCGGCAGATGTTACGGTTGGCCTTGTCCATGATGCGCGCAATATCTGGAAAAAGCGCAATGCGGCGCTGACCGCTGTCAAATAAGGGCTCGCGCTGCCTTTTTACCAGGGCACTTTGATGGTTGAAGTGGGGGAAGCTATTGGAAATCAACGGAATAACTTGCGAGGGCTGCGGCAGCACCGATGTCGAGTTTGACCCCGCAACTCGAAAGGTTCATTGCAACCAGTGCGGTCGCGAGATGTACTATTCGCGGGCGCGTCTGGGGGCCACGGGCAAAATCGCGTTTGCCAAGGACAATGCCATCAAGTTTTTTAAGGGCGGCAACTTCCCGGAGGCCCGCAAATTTGCCGCGGACGTGCTCAATATGATGCAAGACAACGCGGCGGCACAGTTTATGGTTGCGTACTGCGATGAGTTTTGCGAAGGTCTTTCGGGTTCGATGACGGTTTTCTTTAAAAGGGCCGAAGATATCCCTCTCGAATATGATGAGGTGCGTGACTTGATCGACTTGTTTGAGTCGACGCTCTACAACATGCGTGACTTTGAGGTTCAGATGGTATCGCTCGTGGTCGCCAATATGCAGAGCATGGAGGATCGGTCTCGACTTGAGAACTTTATCGATGCTGTGTGCCCGTTCTGCATAGCGCGGTATGCTTCGGAAGACTTTATGACTGCAGAGCGGGAGAGTTTCTATCAAGATATTGCCGCCAACTGCAATACACCCAAAACGTGTCTTGCACTACTCAAGGGCATTAGAGAGAACCCCGGGTCCCCCTATAAAACTGGTTCGTTTGCGTTACGAAGAAGGACTTCGTACTTTTTCGAACACTATGTGGAGCCCGTCGGTCGCATCGTCAATTCGATGAAGGCAAGCCAATACAAACAGAAGTTTCTTGTGGCCTATCAGCAGGTGTCCGAGCAATACCGAAGCATGGCCTCTCAATAAAGCAGATGGCGGGCGCTTACTCGCTTAAAGCTATTGGATGATCTAAACAGTGCAAACTGAAAGGTGGTACAGATGAGTGATTCGGGAGTAGATACTGTCCTTATCGAGCGCAGGATCGCCGCTATTGGAACAAAAGTTGACCAGATGACCACGAAGGTCGATAAGGTCGAATCGCAAATGGAGGAAGTGCGGAAGGACCTTAAAAAGCTCCGAAAGGACTTTCTCGAGATGATGCTCGAGCAGCGTCGTACCGCCGCACTTGAGCAGGCGACTACGGAGCTCGTGAGCGTCCGGCAGGAGATGGACAAAAAGTTCGGCAACTACTCAGTGGTTCGAAACACCATGGTCGGTATTCTCCAGGCAACCGATGCGGCGCTCGTGCGCAAGGCGACGATTTCGACGGTCTCCGAGGAGTTAATGATCTCTACCCCGGACTACTGGCTGGCACCTGTCCTGGTTGCCCTTGCGGCATGGATCAACAACAACCGAGATCTTGCAGAGCGCGCAATACGCGAGGCTGTCAAACGTGACAACGAGCACACGTCGCTTGCGATGGCTCTGATCTGCAGACGTAATAACCGCACGGCTACGTGCTACGAATGGTTAGCGCGCTACTTCTCGACGCAAAACGCCGCCCGCATCGATGCCGATGCGATGGTCTACATCGATGCCTATATCAACGGCATCTTTGGAACCGACGAAAAGCACCTGTGCGACGACTATATGGCGGGCTGGATCGAGCAGATCAGAAATCAGAGCCCTGAGTTCGAGAATGAGCAGTCAGAGTCATGGGCGGAGTACTTTACCGGCTACGAGGAGGATATGAGTTCGAGATATCCGGCGCTCAAGGTGGTGGTCAAGGAGTTTGACTACATCAATAAGTATCTCGGAAAAGTCGAGGCAATCGAGAGCATCTCCAATGACTTCGCCGACCTCAAGGCTTCTGATGTTGACGAGAGGACGCTTGCCGAGCAGGTTGACAGGCATTTGATGGAGCTCGTTAACTCCGATGACTCCAAGGAGCGAAATTTGCGCCGCCAGGAGGAGTATCTTCTTGCGGTCAAGGCATTTGGCGGAGACGTGGAGCGCGCCCGAGAGCTCGTCAATCGTCGCCGCGATGAGAAGCGTCAGCAGACGATGAACATCATCGACCAGATGACACGCTCGATGCGCGACCAGAGTGCGTCTGTGGATGTGCATAAGAAGAAGACCGCGATTCAGTTTTTGGGTTCCTATATCAACGGTGGTTTCAACCGGTATCGCAAGAGCGACATCCCCGAATTTCCGCAGGCGATCACCCTTGACTTCGACGGATGGACAAGCAGGGCGGTTACCGGCGATGAGGGTAATGCGCTGCGCGGCGATTATGTTCGCTATGTCGGTGAAGAGAAGAAAAAGGAGCTCGCTGAGCTTGATGTCAAGGTTGCGAAGGGCAACAAGAGCCACAAGATAGCGGCCGTTGTCCTCGCTGTTTTGGGAGTAGCTTTCTTTGCGTTTGTAAACCAGGTTATTGGCATTCTGCTTCTTGCGGGGGCTGGCTATTGTCTAGTAAAGACGAGCCTCTCGGGCAAGCAGCGCGCTACGGAGGCAGAAGAGATTGAGGCCAAATACTCCAAACGCATCCAGGAAGGCTGTTCCGAGATCGATCTGGCGCTTAATCAGTGGAAGAGCGCGAAGGAAGCTGCGGCCGAGCGCAGCGACCTGCTTAAGCTTGAAAAGGTTGCCTAGCCGGTAGGATTTGTCTCGATAATCCATGAATGGAGTGAAAAAGATGGCTGATGAAGTGACTGATTTCGACCATAACGATGCTGCAATGCAGGACCTCGATGCATTGAGCGAGCTCGATAGTCTGTTTGAAGAGGACGAGCGACTGAAGCAAGCTGAGAACAATGTTTTGACCCAAAATCTCACGGGCTTCGCAAACTGCTTTCCCGATTGGGATTTGCATCCGCCGGTAGCGTAGAAAAGCGCTTGAAGCACAAGCTACGATCATTTGGAAACATCGATGTTTCTGCGGGCTAGAAGCCATGGGGCTTTTGGCCCGCTGGCTTTCATATGCCGGTCGGCGGCATAGGGCATCAATCGTATTCTAGATTCTTGGACGCCAGGCCGACTCGCTTCGGATCGGGCGCTACACCACCTTTCTCGACACTACCAATCTGACAGGGCCTCGTCCGTTCTCGGTCGGGGCCCTTTTGTGTGACCTAACAGGTTTGCTATACTGCTAGCAAGTAGGAAGGAGCCGCTATGGGTACAGCAACAGTGCAGCTCAACACGCGAATCGATCCTATGCTCAAAGCTGGTGGCGATGCGGTCCTCACTCGCAATGGATTGGGGCCGAGCGATGCCATTCGTGCGCTTTGGGCCTATCTCGTCGAGCATCAAACGTTGCCGGGATTTATGGTAGCGGATAAGCGCGAGGCATCCCGTGCGGAGAGTCTGGCCGAGCAGGGAAGTGGCCTGGCTTTTTCTTCGTTGGGGCTGAGCGCGTCGGATTTTGCACCGGCCGAATCTTCGGCGGAAGACTGGGATGCCGTACGGGATGATATGTATGATGCGATGATTGCCGACATCGAGGCGAATTGCTGATGATTGAGGCAAAGCATCTCTTGGTAGATACGAACGTTTGGCTCGATTATTACCTGCAAGAGGGGGCGTTCGACGAAGCGAGAAGATTGCTTGAACTGGCCGAGGCAGGAAAGATCGACCTTCTGTATGCGCCAACGACGGCAAAGGATGTATTCTATCTTTTGCCTCGGCGTCTAGCCCGGCGGAACGTGAATGGGATGAACGTGTCGTTTGCCTCGGCGTCATGGGCCTGCATTGAGCACATGATGCAGGTGGCAACCGCCTCTCCGCTTTCGTTGGCAGAGTGCGAGATGGCGCGCATGCTTGGCAAGCGCATGCCGGATCTTGAAGACAACCTCATCATCGCTTCGGGCGAGACGGCAGACGTTGACTACGTAGTCACGAGCGACCGGCGCATGCTGGAGGAGATGCCCGAAGTTTGCCTGACGCCTGCCCGCGCACTCGATATGATTGGGATCCTAAACTAACCTTGCCTGTCTCGTTTCGCTATCATATGGGGCATTGTGAACCTCATGCAACTTTGGAGGACGGTATGGCGGATAACGCCGAGATGCTATTCTCGCCTGAGCTGGTGTTTTTTGATTGGGAGTGCGCGACGCCGGGTGAGGTGTTTGCGCGCCTCGAGGGTGAGCTTGCCCCGCGCGGCTACATTACATCCGGTTGGCTCGATGCCGTCCGCGCGCGCGAGGATGCCTATCCCACGGGCCTTGCCATGCCGGCGGCCAACATCGCCATCCCGCACACCGATCCGGGGTTTGTGGCTAAGCCCTATATCGCGGTAGTAAAGCCCGCCGCACCTGTGACGTTTAACGCGATGGCGGGCATGGGCGCCCCCGTGCCGGCGCAGATCATCATCAATCTGGGTATTGCCGAGCCGGGCGGTCAGGTCGAGGCGCTTCAGGCACTCATGAATATCTTTATGGACGCCGGCGCCGCGGCCGACGTGCTTGGCCAGACCACGCCCCAAGGCATGGTCGACGCCATCCGTCGCCACTTCTGAGGCCGGCACTTGGGGACTGTCCCTAACTGCCGGCAGAAAAGGAACGTCCCTAACTGCCAACTGCCAGACTTGTCCCCTTTGCACCAAAATGGTGCAGATTAACCTGTCCCCCATGCACCAGGTGTGTCGCGGGGGCTGCGTTGTGACACAATGGCGTTTGTTCGATTCGTAATGCGAAAGGCCAAACATGGCAAATAAGAAAAAGAACCCCGAGGTCGCGCCGACGTCCGAGCAACGGTCCCGCGCCGCCTCCAGCTCTCGCAAGAAGCAGCGCAAGACCTATGTGTCCAAGACCGTCAAGATTGTCCTGGTGGTCATCGGCGTGCTGGCGATGCTGCTCTCCGTCTCGGCCATGGCGTGCTCCGGCCTGATGTCGCAGACCGAAAGCGCCAGCTCAGGCTATAAGCTCACTGGTGGCGTGGCTGCCACTATCAACGGCACCAACCTCACCGAGGACACCGTGACCAAGCAGATTATGAGCATGCGCACGTCCTACGGCTACACCAAGGACAAGGACTGGGCACAGTACCTGGTTGACAATGACCTCACGCCCAAGAAGTACCGCAAGCAGCTCATTGACTCCTACGCGCAGCAGATTCTGCTTCAGCAGGCGCAGAAGGAAAACGGCGTGACGGTGTCGGACAAGGAGGTCGAGAAGGCTTGGAAGGACGCGTGCAAGAGCGCGGGCGGCGCCAAGACCTTTAAGAAGACGCTTAAGACCTACGGCTACACCGAGGACACCTACAAGGATTCGCTCAAGGAGAGCCTGGCGCAGCAGAAGCTCAAGGATGCCGTGGCACCCACCAGCAAGCCCAAGGACAGCGAGATTGTCGATTACATCAATGAGAACCTGTCCAACTACAACGATGCCCGTCGTTCGTCGAATATCCTGATCAAGGTCGATTCTGACGCTTCCGACGAGGACAAAGCTGCCGCCAAGGCCAAGGCGCAGGAGTGCCTGGACAAGATCAACTCCAGCGAGCTGAGCTTTGAGGACGCCGTGGGGCAGTACTCCGACGATACCGGCTCCAAGGACAAGAAGGGCGATGTGGGCTGGGACAAGCTCACCACCTTCGTCGACAGCTACCAGGCGGCGCTCGAGGGGCTCAACAAGGGCGATGTGAGCGACGTCGTCGAGTCGACCTATGGTTATCACATTATCAAGTGCACCGACTACTTCCATGTCGATAATCAGGTCGATGACATTAAACAGGTGCCCAAGGACATCAAGAAGTACGTCTCCAACGTGGTGAAGACGCAGGCGGCAAGCACCGCGTACAGCGAGTGGCTGGAGCAGTACAAGAAGGACGCCGACATCACCGTTAACCCCATGCCCAAGGACGTGCCGTACAACGTCAGCCTGAAGGGCGTCACCAAGAGTTCGACCGACAATTCGTCGACGACTGAGTAATCATGGGGCGGCGCTCGTGTGAGTGCCGCCCGCACTATTGAGGAGGATTTGCAGATGACCAACGAAGAGCTGCAGAAGGAAATGATCGCGGCCATGAAGGCCAAGGACAAGGTTCGCCTGTCTATCATTCGCCAGGTTAAGGCCGAGGTGAAGAACATCGAGGTCAACGAGCGTCGCGATGTGACCGAGGAAGACGTCAACAGCATGATCAAGCGTCTGATTAAGCAGACGAGCGAGACGCTGGAGATGTCCATTAAGGCCGGTACCGACCAGGAGCGTACCGACAACCTGACCGAGCAGGTCAAGATTCTGGAGAGCCTGCTGCCCGCGCAGGTTTCGGGCGAGGAACTCGAGGCCCTGATCGAGCAGGTTATCGCCGAGCTGGGCGCCACGTCCAAGAAGCAGATGGGCCAGGTCATGGGAGCACTCGGTAAGGCCACCGGCGGAAACTTCGATAAGCCTGCCGCAGCAAAGATCGTCGGAGCCCGCCTCGCGTAATTTGTTACGCGGTTTTACCAAACCGCGTAACGGCTCGACGCTGCAAACCCGTACACGCGGCAATCTGACGTTCAATTTCAAGGGCGGTTGTATTATTTTCGGGTCTTGAGGGGCGTGACCATTGCGGTCGCGCCCCTTTTTTGACTGGGTACTCATTGGGGACAGACTTAAATGAGTACACAATGATCGGGTACTCATTTAAGGCTGTCCCCAATGAGTGGGTGGAAGGTTGCGGGTTCTTTACGGGAATGTAGTGTGGGCTGCGGAAACGTGGTTCTTTCCGTACAATAGTTCAACTCGTGTAAACGCAGGGAAGGGACATTCATGGCAGACATGATCGAGATCAAGCATCTCAACAAGTACTTTGGCGACCTGCATGTGCTCAAAGATATCAATCTCACCGTCAAGCGCGGCGAGAAGCTCGTAATGATCGGGCCTTCCGGCTCGGGTAAGTCGACGCTCATCCGTTGCGTCGATTATCTGGAGGAGCCCACGTCGGGCGAGGTCATCATCGACGGTACGCCGCTCACCAAAAAGAATCACCTGGAGATGGCTCGCAAGTATAGTTCCATGGTGTTTCAGCAGTTCAACCTGTATCCCAACATGACGGTGCTGGGCAACCTGACGCTCGCGCCCATCAAGCTGCAAAAGAAGAGCAAGGAGGAGGCGACCGAGATTGCCATCGCCGCGCTCAAGCGCGTCGGCATGGCGCATAAGGCCGGTGAGTATCCGCAGAACCTCTCGGGCGGTCAGCAACAGCGCATCGCCATCGCCCGCGCCCTATGCACCAAGCAGCCCATCATCCTGTTTGACGAGCCGACTTCGGCGCTCGACCCCGAGATGGTCCAGGAAGTCCTGGACGTTATGATTGAGCTCGCGCAGGAGGACATCACCATGATCTGCGTGACGCACGAGATGGGCTTTGCGCGCCAGGTGGCCGACCGCGTCATCTTTATGGAGGACGGTCGCATCCTGGAGGAGGGCACGCCCGAGCATTTCTTCGATAACCCCGAGAACCCGCGTTGCCGCGAGTTCCTGTCCAAGATTCTGCACTAGGCGCGGTGATGGACATGACGGATATGACGAGGGCGGCCGTGTCGCGCCGTCACTTTTTGCAGCTGGCGGGCGCCGGTATGCTTACGCTGACGGGGGCCGCGCTTACCGGTTGCGGCAACTCCACCAGCGGCGAGGGCTCCGACAAGGGGTCCAAGCTTGCGGCCATTAAGTCGCGCGGCCATCTGAATGCCGGCGTTAAGAAGGATGTTCCCGGCTACGGCTATTACGACACCGCCAAGGGCCGCTTTGAGGGCATGGAAGTCGATTTGTGCTACCAGATCGCCGCTGCCGTCTTTGGCGTGAGTTACAAGGAGGCCCGCGCCCAGGAGCTTGTCGAGTTTGCCGACGTAACGCCCAAGACGCGCGGTCCGCTGATCGATAACGGCCAACTTGACGTGGTCGCGGCGACCTACACCATCACCGACGAGCGCAAGAAGAGCTGGGATTTCTCGACGCCGTACCGCACCGACTACGTGGGACTCATGGTCAAGAAGCGTTCGGGCTTTACCTCGATTGAGGATCTGGATGGTAAGGTCATTGGTGTGAGCCAGGGTGCCACCACGCAGGGCCTGATCGAGCAGATGATCAAGGACAACGGCTTTAGCTGCAAGCCCGAGTTTAGGGCCTTTAGCGGCTACCCCATCATCAAGAGTTCGCTCGATGCCGGCAATATCGACGTCTTTGCCATGGACCGCTCCACGCTGGCCGGTTACATGAACGAGACCGTTGAGCTGCTGCAGCCCGAGGTCAAGTTTGGCGAGCAGGGCTACGGCGTGGCGACCAAGAAGGGCTGCGACCTTTCGGCCGTGGTCGATCAGGTGATTTGCGATCGCCTGGCCGATGGCTGGCTCGACCAAGAGGTCAAGACCTGGGGTCTCGTATAGGCGCATCGTCCAAGGAAGGAATCAAATGCTCGAAGGATTATTTGACGCCGACCGTTGGTCGACGACATTTCAAAACATGGGGCCCTTCTGGGAGGGCTTTGGCGTGACGCTGCAAGTGGTCGTTGCCGGTCTGCTGCTGTCGCTGGTGCTGGGCACGCTGCTGGGCGTGTTCTCTACCACTCGTTCGCGCGTGCTGCGCGCCATAAGCCGCGTGTACGTTGAGTTTTACCAGAACACCCCGTTGCCCGTACAGGTTCTCTTTATGTACATGGCCGGTCCGCAGTTTTTGCAGGCCATAACCGGTGCCGACCAGCCGGTGCGCATCGCGCCGTTCGTGCTGGGCTTCTTGGGCGTGGGTCTGTATCACGCGGCCTACATTTCGGAGGTCATCCGCACTGGTATCGAGGCGGTTCCGCGCGGTCAGATGGAGGCGGCCCAGAGCCAGGGCTTCACCCGTGCGCAGGCGTACTGGTATATCGTGCTGCCCCAGACATTCAAGATCATTCTGCCGCCGCTGTGTAACCAGGCGCTCAACCTGGTCAAGAATACGTCGGTGCTGGCGC
This sequence comes from uncultured Collinsella sp., assembly GCA_902493615.1. Classification (GTDB taxonomy): domain Bacteria; phylum Actinomycetota; class Coriobacteriia; order Coriobacteriales; family Coriobacteriaceae; genus Collinsella. Next base: position 3,238 of record CABUQK010000047.1, on the reverse strand, counting down.
TTGTGGCCGGCGGCGACCTTATGTACCGTTCCGACAACTTTGTGAGTCTGTACGGTTACCTGCAGGGATACATCGTCTGCTGCCTTATGTACTTTATCATCTGCTTTCCGCTCGCCATGCTGGTGCAGTGGCTCGAGCGCCGCTCCAAGGAGCGTCCGCGCGGCGTGAGCCTGGCCGAGCTGGGGCTCGACAACGTAGAGGAGGCCTAGCGCATGGAAATCTTCAACGCGACCAACCTGCTCTACATTTGGGGCGGCTTTGTTAAGACGATCGAGATCTCGGCGCTGTCGATCTTTTTCTCGCTCATCTTTGGCACGGTGCTGGCGCTCGTTAAGAGCTATGCGCCCCGCCCGTTCCGTATTTTGGTGAGCGCCTATATTGAGCTGTTCCGTTGCACGCCAAACCTGCTGTGGATCCTGTTTATCTACTTTACGGTGCAGGGTTTGGACATTGTGATTTCGACCATCGCCTTTACGCTGTTTACCAGCGCTGTTATGGCCGAGATTGTGCGCGGCGGCCTCAACTCGATTCCGCGCGGCCAGTTTGAGGCAGCGCAGAGCCAGGGCTTCGGCTTCTTTGCCACCATGCGCTACATCATTTTGCCGCAGACGTTTAAGACGATCATTCCGGCGCTGTTTAGCCAGTGCACGACCGTCATTAAGGACAGCTCGTATCTTTCGGGCATTAACGTGGCCGAGCTCATGTACACGGCAAACGTGGTGATGGCCCACGCGATCGACCTGTCGCAGGTGCTTATGCTCTACGGCCTGGTGTTTGCGATGTACTTTGTGCTCAACTTTGGTATCTCGCTGCTGGTTCGCGCATATCAGAGGCGAATGGTGGCAGCGTAGAATGTGGCAAAGGGACAGCCCCTTTGTCACATAGAGAAAGGAATCGCGATGAGCGATCTGGAGAATAAGAAGAATCCTGTGGTCATTACCATCGCGCGCGACTTTGGCGCCGAGGGCCACGAGATTGGCCGCATGCTTGCCGACGAGTTGGGGATTCCGCTGTACGATAACGAGCTGCTGGTACGTGCGTCGCTGCGCGCGGGCGAGTCGCTCGATAAGATGGCCGCCTATGATGAGCGTCTGGCCGTGGAGAACATGGCGTTTCTGCCCGACCGCTACGATGCGCGTTCGTACTCGGATAAGTTGTTCCAAAAGATGAGCCAGGTGATTTTGGATCTGGGCGAGACCGAGAGCTGCATTATCGAAGGCCGTCTGTCCGATTACCTGCTGCGCAACAACCCCAGCCACATTGCCGTGTTGGTGACCGCACCCTTTGAGGACCGCGTCGAGATTGTGCGCAAGAAGCGTGGCCTTAACAAAAAGAAGGGCGCCAAGCTGGTCAAACAGCAGCAGAAGGCGCGCGAGGCGTTCTATAAGCGCTATAGCGCCGGCAAGTGGAAGATGACGAGCGGTAAAGACATCGTCGTCAACCGCGCCAAGCTGGGCCGCGAAGGCTGCAAGGACGTCATCGCCGCAGCCTACCGCTACAAGGTGGCGCAGCTCGAAGGCTAGCCGACCAAAACCACCGCAAGGGGGACAGGCACCTTTGCGGTGGTAGGGCGATCGGCATAGAAAAAGTCCCCGCCGGGCGTGTGCTCGACGGGGACTTTGCCGTTTGATGGCTAACGCTGTAGGTGATTACTCGCCCAGCAGGCTCTTGGTGATGGAAGCGGCGGCCTTCTTGCCGGCGCCCATCGCCAGAATGACCGTAGCGGCACCGGTGACGATGTCGCCGCCGGCCCAGATGCGGGGATCGGTGGTCTGGCCGGTCTCCTCGTCGGCGACGATGTAGCCCCACTTGTTGAGCTCCATCTTGCCGCCGATCTTCTTTGCGAAGGGGTTGGCGTTGGTACCGATAGCCGAGATTGCGACGTCGCAGGGAATCTCCTCGATGGCGCCCTCGATGGGCACCGGGCGACGACGGCCGGACTCATCGGGCTCGCCGAGCTCCATCTTCTGGACCTTGACGGCGCACACGGAGCCGTCCTCGCCAGCGACAAACTCGAGCGGGGAAACGAGCGGCAGAACCTCGACGCCCTCGGCCTTGGCGTGGTGCAGCTCGGCACGACGGCAGGGCATCTCGTCCTCGGTACGACGGTAGGCGATGATGGCGTGCTCAGCGCCCAGGCGCTTGGCGGTACGGACGGCGTCCATAGCCACGTTGCCGCCACCAAAGACAACGACGTTCTTGCCGTGCTTGGTGGGGGTGTCGTACTCGGGGAACTTGTTGGCCTTCATCAGGTTCACGCGGGTGAGGTACTCGTTTGCGAAGAAGACGTTGGGCAGGTTCTCGCCGGGGACGTTGAGGAACTTGGGCAGGCCAGCGCCGGTCGCCACGTAGATGGCGTCGAAGCCCTGCTCGAACAGCTCCTCGGCCGTGGCCATGTTGCCCACGACGGAGTTGTACTCAAACTTGACGCCCATGTCCTCCAGGCCGTCAATCTCGCGCTTGACGACCGCCTTGGGCAGACGGAACTCGGGGATGCCGTAGACCAGCACGCCGCCGCCGGTAAAGAAGGCCTCAAAGACGGTGACGTCAAAGCCGTTGCGGGCGAGCTCGCCGGCGCAGGTGATGCCGGACGGGCCGGAACCGACGACGGCGACCTTCTTGCCGTTCTTGGGAGCCATCTTGGGCGTGGAGGCGAGCTCGGGGCGATCACCCAGGAAGCGCTCGAGCTGGCCGATGGCCACGGGCTCGGACTTCTTGCCACGGATGCACTTGCCCTCGCACTGGTTCTCCTGCGGGCAGACGCGGCCGCAGATGGCGGGAAGCATGGAGTCCTCGCGGATGGTATCGAGAGCGCCGCCGAAGTCCTTCTCGCGGATCTGCTCGATAAAGCGGGGGATGTTGATGTTGACAGGGCAGCCCTCAACACAGAACGGCTTCTTGCAGTTGAGGCAGCGCTCGGCCTCGGCCAGCGCCATCTCCTCGGTGAAGCCCTTGTCGACGGGGCGGAAGTCGCAGGCGCGCTCGGCAGCCGGCTCCTCGTTATCGGGGGTGCGGGGCGACTTCATATCGGCAACGAAACGACCGTTAACTAGTGGCATGCGCAGCTCTTTTCCTCATAGGCCTTGAGGGACTCGCCCTCTTCGGAACGGTAAGCGGCCTGGCGGGCACGAAGGTCATCCCAGTCGACCAGGGTGGCATCGAAGTCGGGGCCGTCGACGCAAGCGAACTTGGTCACGCCGCCCACCTCGACGCGGCAGCAGCCGCACATACCGGTGCC
>CABUQK010000046.1 GCA_902493615.1 uncultured Collinsella sp. | reverse complement strand
CACGTTTTGTTTGATGCGGCACGTTTTTGTTTGGGCGGACGTCCGCCGCGTGCGTTACTCGAAATACTGGAACTTGTTGGTTGAGAAGGCAAACGTTACGACGAAGCCTTTGCCGGAGTCGGATGCTGCGGTGACGTCGATGCCCATCTTGGAGCACAGGCGCGCCACCAGGTAGAGGCCGATGCCCGTTGCGCGCTTGGTGGTGCGGCCGTTGTCGCCGGTAAAGCCCTTCTCGAACACGCGCGGCAGGTCTGCCGCACACACGCCGCAGCCGTTGTCCGCGACGGTAAGCTCGATGCGCTCGCTTGCCAGACCCTCGTCCAGCAACGCACCCGAAAACACGATCTTTGCGCCGTCCTCACGCGCATATTTAATGCTGTTCTGAATGAGCTGGCCCAGAATAAACTCGAGCCACTTCTCGTCGGTAAAGACCTCGAAGTCGAGGTTCTCGCACACCGGGGCCACATGCGCCGCAATGAGCTCGCGCGCGTTGGCTTTAATCGCGCCCGTCACCAAGGTTTTGAGATCCCAGCGGCGAATCAGGTAGTCGCGCTCCACGACTTCCGAGCGCGCGTAGTACAGCGCCTGGTCGATATAGCGCTCCACGCGGGCAAGCTCGCGACCGAGGTCGTCCACGCGCGACAGGTCGTCTTCGCTGCTGTCCAGGTTTTCCAAAATCAGGTGAGCCGCCGCCAGGGGCAGCTTGGCCTCGTGGACCCAGCTCTCGATATAGTCGCGATAGTCATCGGTCTGACGCCTGCCTTCGGCAACCTCGTCGCAGGCGGCTTTGCCCACCCGGCGCAAGACCTCGTATTCGAGCTCGCCCTCGGCATAGGTCGGGCATTGCACCATCTCCTGCACCCATGCGGGACTCTCGAGTTCCTCTGCCGCGCGCTCCAACTGACGCAGAAAACGGCGACGGCGAGCGTACTCGATCACGATGCCGAGCATACCAAAGATAAAGGACACGCCAACCGCCACGACCACGATAGAAACGGGTGCACCGGCGACCGTCAGCACAAAGCAGCTCAGCAGCACGCCGCACGTCCACACGGCAACGGGAAGCAGCGCGTCTTTAAAGAACTTGGCAAACGACATAGCCGGCCCCTAGACCGAATAGCCTTGGCCGCGGTGCGTCGTCAAATACCCCTTGATGCCGATTTTTTCGAGCGTGGTGCGCAGGCGGTTGATGTTGACGGTGAGCGTATTGTCGTCCACGAAGGCGTCGGAGTCCCACAGGTCCTGCATGATGGCCGAGCGCGAGACGATCTTGCCCGCACGGCTCAGAAGCAGCGAGAGAATACGCAGCTCGTTTTTGGTGAGCTCGGTACTGGTACCGGTCTGCATGTTGATGACCATGGAGCGAGCGAGATCGAGCTCCAGGCCCTTGTGGACAAGCGTGCTGCGCTCGCCCGCCGCCGCGGTGCGAAGCAGCAAGGCATTGATGCGCGCCACGAGCACACGGGCGCTATAGGGCTTGGGAACAAAGTCGTCCGCGCCGAGCGTCATGGCCATGACCTCGTCGATCTCGGTCGTGCGCGACGTGAGGACGATGATGGGAACCTCGGATTCGCGGCGAACCTCGTGGCAGATATGCTGGCCGTCCTTGACGGGAAGCGTGAGGTCGAGCAGCACCAGGTCGGGCGCGGCGGCGAGAATATCGCGCGAGACATGCTCAAACGATTCGCAGGCCTCGATTTCAAACCCGGCGCGGGCAAGGATGTCGATAAGTTCACGACGAATGGGCTCGTCGTCCTCAACGACATAGATCAGCGCCATGTGTCCTCCCATTTCGCGTAACTTGCACCTTTCACACCATTATGCCCACAGCGTCGCAGCGATACGACCCCGTGGGCACCTAATGTGACAAAAGCGTTCGGTAGTCTTGAGAGAAAATAGGGGCCGACCGGTCCTAAACCGATCGGCCCCATCACTTCGACCACGAGTCTCTACTCGAGCGTACGCATGTACGCGGAGATGGCATCCAGGCCCTTCTGCAGGTCGTCGGTGTTATCGGAGTATGCATAGCCGATGCGCATGCTCTTGGGCTCCTCGAAGCAATCGCCCGGAGTGACGAGCGCGCCGGACTTCTTAATCATGTCGATGCAGAACGTCCTGGAATCGATGTCGTAGTCGTAATACACGAGCGCGGTGGTACCCGCCTCGGGCTTGACGAACGACAGGTGCGGCTCGCTCTCGACCCACTTCTCCAGAACAGCAAGGTTCTGACGGACGATGCGACGGCTGCGCTCAAGGATCACGGAAGCGTTGCCCAGAATCAGCTCCGCCACCGTCTCGCTGAATATGCCAGCGGAAATCAGGTTGTAGTCACGATGCGAGAGCAGCGCGCGACGGAGCTCCGGGCTCTTGGTGACCGCCCAGCCCAGACGCAGGCCGGCGAACGACCAGACCTTGGACATGGATGCGGTGACGATGGCCTTGTCGTACAGGTCGATCACGGACTCGGAGTACTCATCCGTCTGAGTAAGCAGACGGTAGACCTCGTCGCAGAGCACCCACGCGTCGTGTTTGCGTGCGACCTCGACAATCGCCTTGAGCGTATCGGTGTCGAGCAGGGCGCCCGTGGGGTTGTCCGGGTTATTGATGCAGATGAGCTTGGTATCGTCGGTCACCAGAGCATCGAGCGCGTCGACGTCGACGTGGTAGCCGTTCTTGCGATCGAGCTGAAGGATATCGACCTTCGCGCCGCACATCTCGGGAATCGAGTAAAGCTGCTGGTAGGTGGGCTTGACGGAGACTACGTGATCGCCCGGTTCGACGAGCGTGGAAATAACCAGGGAGTTGGCACCGGTCGCGCCGTGCGTGGGCACAATATGCCCGGGCTCGACCGTCTTATAGAGACGCGGACCCCCTCGAGGAAGCCGGGCTGCCCCTCGATGTCTCCGTAGGTGAATCGGCGCGAGCACAGGCTATCGAGCCACGCCTTCTTGTCGGTGTTCGTAAGCTCGAACAGCTGGTCGAGCGTGAGGGAGTAGACGCACGTCTCCGCAACGTTGTGGGTGCACTTGGTCTCCCACTCGTTCATCCACTGCTCGACGGCGAAATCCTTGATCTGCATTGTCGTTTCCTTTCCTTGACTTTCTTACAGTTCCACCACGGTGCCCAGCCCCGCCTCAATGGCGCGGTCGTAGGCGATTTTCGATGCCGAAAGGTCCTGAACGGCGATGCCCGACGTATCGAACACCGTCACCTGCTCGTCATCCGAACGCCCCGTAGCCATGCCGGCGATGACTTCGCCGAGCTCCGCTCTGATGTCCTCGGGCGTGATGACACCCTCGGCAACCGGAATCTCCAGCTCACCGGACGCGACGGATTGCTCGCGATCGTCGACGTAAACAGCGGCACGGGCGACAAGCGCCGAGGCGAGCTCCTGCTTGCCGGGCATGTCGGCACCGACGCAGGAGATATGCGTACCAGGACGCACCCATGAATCGGGAATGATGGGCTTGGTCGCCGGCGTGATCGTCACGATGATGTCGGCCTCTGCCGCGGCGCCTTGGCCGTCGGCCGTCGCCTCGATGGAATAGGTGGATGCCTCGCGAGCATGCTCGCAGGCGCCCAAGATATGGGCGACCTCGTCTCGCATGCGCTCGACGCGGGCCTCGGGCGCGGCATCGGAAACTGGCTCCCACACCTTGACCTCGCTCACTTTGGGACAGGCGGCGAGCACGCCCGCCACCATATAGATGCTCATGTGGCCGGCACCCGCAACAAGCAGTTTGGACGCATCCGCCCGAGCCAGCCACTTGGCACCGAGCGCAGCGGCGGCACCGGTGCGAAGTCCAGTGACGGCGGAGGCATTGAGCAGCGCCAACGGCTCTCCCGTCGCGCTGTCGCACAGCAGCGTGGTGCCAAAGATCTCGGGCAGCCCCTTTTTGGAATTCTGAGAGAACCAAGCAGTGAGCTTGAGACCGAAGAGGCCGCTTCCCGCCAACTCGCCCGAGCGGATATCCATATCGGCCACGCCGGGCTCGAACTGCTCATATACCATCGGCCACGCAACGCCCTTGCCCGTTGCCTTCTGGCGATATGCCTCCTCCACGGCAGCGATTGCATCCTCAATCGTCAGCACCTTGGAAACTTCCTCGGCCGAAAGCACCACCATCTGCCCCATCATCGCTCCTCTCAGCGAAAGCTTTACGTTGCCTCACTGTACGGTTTAGTAACGATGCCGCCAAGGATCATTTCTTGTTGGAATCTACAACGATTCTCAATCTGATTTTTCGTTCTATCAGCAGGTATTTGAACTATTTCCCGCATCAACGGCATACGGATGTGCGATTATCCTATTTATACCTGTACTTATTGTAGTGATTTACAAGGTGATGTTGATGCTATACACCATCTCGGACTTCTCACGGGAATATGAGGGGTCGGTCCGTCTAATCGCCGGCAGCGATGGCGTCTCGCGTGCCGTCTCTGGCGTCGGGATCCTCGATTATGAACTTATGCCCGGCCTCAAGAACAAGTACCAGCGCGCCAACTTCAGCTCAGACGAAATCGTCCTCAGCACCTTCCTCTATGCGAAGGACGACCCATACCTCATCACTGAAGCCGTGAAATACCTCGTCGCCAAGGGAACGAGCGGTCTTATCATCAAAAACGTCCTGCACATCCCGATTCCCGACCAAGCCATCCGCTACGCCAACGCGCGGCACTACCCGGTCTTTCTCACGACCGACGACTCACTGTTCTTTGACAGCGTCATCTATGAGGTCAAACGGCATATCGAGCAGCTCGCGTCCATCGACTTCGCACAGCGCGAGATCGATGCCCTGAGGACAGACGTATCGCCCGAGTCCATCTGCCGACGCATCCGAGGCCTCAACCCGTCATTTCTGGACGAAGCGGTCGCCCTGTTCGCATCGTTTGCAGAGCCCCTCGACCCGCGTACGTTTTTGCAAATCGAACGTCTCTGTGCAAAATCGACCCTCGCCGGATGCCACAACATGCTGGCACCCTATGACGGAGGATTGCTATTCGTAGCGACAAGCGACTCGGAGCAGACGCTCGATGTGGAGCGAATCGTGCAGGCGCTCACGGAGCTCATCGAGGCTAGCGGCATCGATGGCGGAGCGGAAGGGCTCGGCATCAGCGATATTCTGTTTGGAGACGAGGCGGTGGCGCAGGCGATCTCGCAGGCGATTTACGCACAGCGCCTATCTTGTCAACGAGCCGAGGGTCCCGTCCGCTATACGCAGCTCGGCATCCTGAGAACCGTGATGCCTTTTGCGGAAACCCCGGAGATGCGATCGTTCTCGGAGGCGATTCTCTCGCCGATACGCGAGCACGACAGCGAGCATGGCAGCGAACTGGAATCAACGCTCGCCGCATTCATCGAGAACGACCGACGTATCGAGCAAACCGCCAAGCAGACTGGCCAGCACCCGAACACAATTCGATATCGCCTCGATAAGGTGACAGCTCTCACCGGACTGAGCTACAAATGCGCCCCGGAGATGGAGCAGCTGTCGCTCGCCTACGCAATCGAACGCGCTCGCTCACTTCAGTAAGCCCACCCCGCCTTGAGGTTAGGAGCGGCGGGCACGGAGCTTTTCGTAGCCTTCGGCGAAGAAGGCGACCGTGGCGGCGTCGGCCTCCGCAGCGTCCGTCTCGGTTGCGGGAACCACGCCGTGCTCGTCGCTCACCAGGAACAGCGCGCCCTTGAGTTGCGCGGGAATGTCTACGCGCGTGACCGGGATGCCCTTGGTCTGGGCGAGCTGCTCGATGAGCGTCGCCGTGCCGCACAGGCACTCGTCCGCCGGCGCCACAAAGGCAAGCTCGCCGTTGTTGACGGCGGCGAGCAACTCGGGCGCCACGCCGGTCTCGTCGGCCTCGGAGCGGGCCTCGGCGGAACGGGCACGCAGCGCCTTGGCCGACGTATCGGCGAGCGGCTCGTACTCCCCCACCGTCATGGCGGCGTTGCCGTTGATGTCGATCACCAGCATGAGTACGCCGTCGTGCGCAGTGTAATCGCCCTCGGCAAGCGACCACTCAACGTGCTGTTTGGCCCAGCTGAGCATGTTATGGGTAAGCGGCTCGCCCTGCACCAGGCGCTCGGACAGTGCGCGAATGTGGCGGTTGAGCATGGGCACCTTTTTATTGGACATGCGCCAACGGCAGACAAGCGCGGGCTTGTCGAGCGTAAACTTCTCGACCGCCTCCTGATTGGCGCAAAAGTCCTCGTACGCACGCTGATCCTCGGCATTGCCAAACAGCTCGGCATCATCAATCTGGGGCATGGTCATACCTTTCGTGTTAGTCATTCCGTCCTCTTATACCAAAAAGACGGCCCTCCAAACGGAGCAGCCGTCTTTTGCGGAGATTATTTTGTCCCAAGGCGGAACTTAGTGGCGGAAGTGGCGGGCGCCGGTAAAGACCATAGCAATATTGTGCTCGTTGCAGGCCTGGATGCTTTCGTCGTCGCGCTTGGAGCCGCCGGGCTGGATGATGCAGGTCACGCCGTGTGCAGCAAGCACGTCGACGTTGTCGCGGAACGGGAAGAACGCGTCGCTTGCACAGGCAAAGCCGCCCTTCTCCACGCCCTCGCGCTCGCAGAAGTCCTCGGCGCGCTCGCAGGCAAGTAGCGCAGAGTCAACGCGGTTAGGCTGACCCGGGCCCATGCCAATGCCGGCCTTACCCTTGGAGACCAGGATGGCGTTGGACTTAACGCCCTTGCAGACCTTCCAGGCAAACTCGAGCTCGGCCATCTCGGCGTCGGTGGGCTTGCGGTCGGTGGGGAACGTAAAGGTCGCGGGATCCTCGGTCACGTGGTCGACCTCCTGCACCAGCATGCCGCCGTCGACGGAGCGCAGCTCCACCTGAGCGCCGTGGTCCACGCCGCCGGTCGCCAACACGCGCAGGTTGGGGCGCTTGGCCATGCGCTCGAGCGCCTCGGCGGTGTAGCTCGGGGCGATGATGACCTCGACGAACTGCTTGTTCTGATCGGCAAAGTGCTCAACCAGATCAAAGGGAACCTCGCGGTTGCAGGCGATGATGCCGCCGAAGGCGCTCTTGGGATCGCAGGCAAAAGCGCGGTCGTAGGCAGCCGTGATGTCCTCGGCAACGGCGGAACCGCAGGGGTTCTGGTGCTTGAGGATTACGCAGGCCGGCTCGTCGAACTCGCGGACCAGGTTCCAGGCGGCGTCGGCATCCAGATAGTTGTTGTAGCTGAGCGGCTTGCCCTGGATCTGCTTGGAGCCCACGAGCGGGAACTGCGAGCTCGCGGTGTTCTCGCAGCCCTCGGCAAAGCGATAGACTGTGGCTTTCTGCTGCGGGTTCTCGCCATAGCGCAGGTCGTCGACCTTCTCCAGCGAAATCTCGAGCTTGGCAGAGGTGTCCGCCACGTCGCTTGCCGGGGCGGCGAGCCAGCGGGAGATGGCCGTGTCGTAGGCGGCGGTGGTCTGGTAGACCTTCACCTGCAGGCGACGACGGGTGGAAAGCGTGGTGCAGCCACCGGTCTCGTGCATCTCGGCCAGGACGGCATCATAGTCGGCCGGATCGGAAATGACGGTAACGCTCGTGGCGTTCTTGGCGGCAGAGCGCAGCATGGAGGGGCCACCGATGTCGATGTGCTCGATGGCGTCCGCGAAGGTGACCTCGGGGTTGGCGACGGTCTTCTCGAACTCGTACAGGTTGACGACGACCAGGTCGATCAGCTTAATGCCGTGCTGAGCCGCCTCCTGCATGTGCTGCTCGGAATCGCGGCGGGCCAGCAGCGCGCCGTGAACCTTGGGGTGCAGGGTCTTAACGCGGCCGTCCATCATCTCGGGGTAGCCCGTGAACTCTTCGATGGGGGTTACGGGAACGCCCGCGTCCTCGATGGCACGAGCCGTGCCGCCCGTAGAGATGATCTCGACGCCAAAGTCATCGACCAGCGTCCGTGCGAAATCGACGACGCCCGTCTTATCGGTAACCGAGATCAACGCGCGTGCGATCTTCACATCAGATCCCATGCAGTCCTCCTGTCTGGTACGCCGCCGTGCTCTGTGAGTCGGTGATACGTCGATCTGCAGCGCTCGCGCAGCGGCATTGAAAATACTGATTTAATGTAGCGCATCGAGCGCATCGATGCACCCCGCAACGGGCGCATGTGCAGAAAAAGTTTGCGAGCGGAGGGGATGGGCACGGCACCGGGCACGGTGAGTTCATGGAACACAGGGGCACCATAATTAGATGCCAATGGCGTGGTAGAACTGTGCTCGATATGCATCCGCGAAAGAAAGAGGCACCATGGTCTCACGGGTTCTCTACCGACCGTTTGATACCGAAGACTTCGACGCCATCGCGCTGATTCTGCAGCAGCTTTGGCATAACAATTCGGATAACGATGAGTACAACCGCCTTGAGGCCGCGTGCGACCTCGCCTACTGCCTTTCGTCGTCGACGTTTTCACAGGTTGCCGTAATCGACGGTCAGGCGCGTGGCATTTCGCTCGCGCGTGCGGGACAGAGCTCCGGCGCCACTATCAACGAGCATTGGATGGATACCGAACGCGCGCTGCTATCGCAGATGCGTGAGCTGGAGCCCGATGCCTGCGCCGAGTATCTCTCGTTTGTGCGCGCAACCATCCGAACCAACAACCGCCTGCTCGAGAGCAGCCCGTTGCCGCACGACAACGAGGTCACGCTGCTTGCCGTGGATCGCGATGTCCATGGCCTGGGCGTTGGCACGGTTCTGCTCGATGCCGCGGTCTCGCACCTGTCCTCGCTTGGAGCGACGAGGGCGCACCTGTACACCGACTCCAACTGCTCGTGGAAGTTCTACGAGCTGCACGGCTTTAAGCGCACGGCCACGCACCGCGCCAACCGCGAAGAGCGCCGTCACGACATGCCGCGCGAAAGCTTCCTCTACGAACTCGACCTAACAGCCTAAACCCGGCAGTTAGGGACGTTCCTTTTGTGCCGGCACCCCGGGACACTCCTTGGCAGCAACCGCACCTAGTCGTTGGGGACGTTCTTAAATGATTAATCGCTGGGGACAGTCTTCGTAGGTAGCGCGTAAAAAGGGGATGGGCTTTCCCCGACGGCTGTCGAGAAAAGCCCATCCCATAATTTACGACCGTTAGAACGTTCCGCCGCCGCCTCCGCCGACGCCGCCACCACCGCCGCCAGAGAAGCCGCCGCCGCTGCCGCCGCTCGAGCTATCGGAGCTCGAAGCCAGCTCGCGGATGGTCTCGTGATACACATCGTTGAACGAATCGAGCGGAGACTCGTTGCCGTAGTGATGGTAATACCACCAGTAGCAGGGGTAGTTGTCGTAGAAATCGTCGCTGTTGCGCAGGTCCGCAGGCACGGCCTCGGCCAGCTGTCGCAGCACTTCTTTCGAAACGCCCAGGGCAACGCCCATCACCAGCAGCTTGTTCCACAGCACCAAATCGCCCGGGACGGCTTCCTTTAGGCGTGTGAAATCCTCGAGCCAATGCTTGAGCGCCTTGCAGCGAGCCGCCACCTCGGCGCCCTCCGGCGTAAAGCGGCGGAACGTAAGGCCCACGCCGATACCCACCAGCACAATCGGCACCGAGATAACCGCGGCGGTAATGTTCGCCTGTGCGCCATCGGTAAAGAAGATGGATCCCACGGGAACAAAGGCAATCAGGATACCAAGAACCAGGCAAAACACCATTGCAACAATGCCGTCTGAGGCAACGTACTCGCTATCGGCCAGCTTGCCCTTAACGGTGTTCTGATAGTCCTCGAGCTTGTCGCCCACGGATGTAGCGTGCTGCTTGACGTAGTGCTGCAGCTCGTCGAACGTGCGCGAGCGATCGCCGTTCTCGTCAGGCTTAGTACCGGCAAAGAAGACCTTGAGCACCATGTGGTCAATGCCCTTGGCCGACTTCCAGCCCGCATCACTCACCGTCACGCGATACGTCTGCTCTTCTTTTTCACGCCCCAACAGACCCTTCTTGGCCTTGGTCACGGTCGCCTGCTCCAGCTTGATCACACGGTCGTCAGTGAGCTTCATGAGCGTGGCGATATATGCCTGATCGGGCACCTCGTTCCAGCTCATGAGGGCCGAAAGCACGGCGGGATGGTCGGCCGAAGGCACATCGCGGAAATATTCGTCCTGGAAAAGCGGCTTGGGCTTGCGCTTGCGCAGCTTGAGCATAACGATTGTGCCGGTAAAGGCCACCGCCGCAACAACACTTAGCACGGCAAGTGCATTGGCAATCATGCGAGCGTGAGCGCGGCGGGCGTTAGCTTCGTCGGCCCATTCCTTCTCTTCGCTCAGGATCGTTGACATGCGCTCTTCGCCCGAAGCGGCAAGCTGCGGCACCCAGTCGCTAGGGAAGGCGATGCGTGCCTCGGCGAATTCGCCCTGGTGCACGCAGGGAATGGTATAGGTGACCATGGGCTCGTCCTCATCGAGCGACACGTCGCCCGTCAGCGGACCATGGCCCCATGCGCGGAAGTTATCGCCCTTGACGGCCGCCGTCCCGGCAGCGGCATTCGCGAAGCACACTTCCATCTCGACGTCATCGGAATCCGCAGACCAGCCGTCACCTACGAACTTCCAGTAGAGCTCGGCGGTATCGGCCCAGTTCATAACCGCACCGGTCATGGTGTAGCTCACGTAGTAGATTGCGCTGTCGCCGCTCTCGTGAGGGCTGAACACCTTAATCCTTACGCCGTCACCGGTCTGCTCGACCGTGTAGACGCCAGAGTCGCCCTTGTTCGCGCTATCGACTTTGTTAAACGCGGTGTCCTCTTCCTCGACACTCAGCACGTCGACGCCCGCCGTGCCGCCCTGCTGGTTGGAGCCCGTATTGATCTCCCAAAACACGCCGTTGATGTCGTCGTCGAAATCAAACTGGCGTCCCTCGACAACGGTCAGCGATCCATCGGCCTCGACCGTGGCACTGATATAGGTCTGGGTCATGGAGTAGCCGTCGGCGTGCGCGGCGACAGGCAGCAGCAACAACGCAAGCGCGACGAGCACGCAGACGGAAGCGAATCGCGCAAACAGGTGGCGCTGCCGGCTGACTTTGGCGGCGAGGGTGTTCATAGGCACATCCTTTGTCTGTAAAACCAACAGCGCCATTGTCCCACGTTTGCGGGTACGCATGACGAACATCTAGGCGACCGGAGCGCCAAACGGGATGAAAGTCACACCCGCACCCCAACAGCCAGTCATTGGGGACGTTCTTAAATGACCAGTCATTAGGGACACCCTTGGCATGGCCTGCGCCAGCAATAGATACCACTTCACAGCTCCGTCACAGGTGTAGCGGCTTTGTGTGGGCGCGGCATGCGCTGACTGAGCCGCCAGCCGAGGGGCATAAAGCAGTCGAGCGAAAACGGTTTGCCCCTTTGCCGTTCGCTCGAGGATCATGTCCCCCTTTTCCGCGGAAACCCCGGCAGTTGCGAAGAGCTGCCGGGGTTTCTGTCGTTTGTGAGGCTAAGTCGGTACGCAGCGATCGAGACCTTGAGCCGCAAACCCACCGTGCGCAATGCGCACCGCCGCCAACTTGTGAGCGCGGCAACGCCTTCCCTGCCAAGCCCCGCGCTATACTCATCCGCATGGATATCAAAACACGCAACATAGCAACGCCCGCCGCGGACGCACCAGCAACGGCAGTGCCCACCCCCGTCGTGGGCCGCTTTGCCCCGTCGCCCTCGGGCCGCATGCACTTGGGCAACGTGTTCAGCTGCCTGTGCGCATGGCTTTCGGCCCGCAGCCAGGGCGGCAGCATCGTGTTGCGTATCGAGGACCTGGACGATCGCTGCAAGCGCCCGGAACTTGCCGCTCAACTGATTGACGATCTGACCTGGCTGGGGCTCGAGTGGGACGAAGGCCCCTACTACCAGCACGATCGCCCGGATCTGTACGAGGACGCCCTGCGCCAGCTGCAAGACGCCGGCCTCACCTATCCCTGTTTTTGCACGCGTGCCGAACTCCACGCCGCGAGCGCGCCGCACGCCAGCGACGGCACGCCCATCTACCGCGGCGCCTGCAGAGGTCTTTCTGCTGATGAAATCACCCGCCGCAGTGCCCTGCGTGCTCCGGCCACGCGCCTGCGCGTGCCCACCGTCGACGACCTCGCCAGCGACGTGATCGAATTCGTGGACCGCACGTACGGAGCCCAATGCGAAGCACTCGCCACCGAGTGCGGTGACTTTTTGGTGCGCCGCAGCGACGGCGTGTTTGCCTATCAGCTGGCCGTGGTGGTCGACGACGCTGCCATGGGCGTCACCGAGATCGTACGCGGATGCGACCTGCTTGGTTCCACGCCGCGCCAGATCTATCTGCAACATCTGCTGGGACTGCCCACGCCGCACTACGCGCACATTCCGCTGCTCATGTCACCGGACGGCCGCCGCCTTTCCAAGCGCGATCGCGATCTGGACCTGGGCGAGCTCCGCACCCGCTTTGGCACACCCGAGGCACTGTTGGGATGGCTCGCCGGGCAAACAGGCATCGCGCCGGACACCACGCCGCGTACCGCCGAGCAGCTGGTCGAGCACTTTAGCTGGGACGTCATCCGCGCGCATCGGGAGAACATCACTGTAACGGTCGAGTAGCCAGCCACCCCGCCTCTACGCAACATCCCAGGGCTGGAGTTCGTCACCCAAGCGAACGATGCAGTCGTAGAGCACGGTGTGACGCTCGGCCGGGTTGGTATCCCGATGAAAATGCCCGTAGTACCAGCGCTTGTAGTCCAAGCGGTCTTCCAGCTCATCGAAAAATGCCGTAAGCCGATCAACGGAGGGGCAATTCCAGCCGGACGCTGGATAAAGCGTGGACGAAAGCATGCGCGTAGAGCAGGTGTGAGTGATCACGTAGTCGACCGTCCAGCCCACGCTGTCGAGCTTTGCCCGCGCCTCCTCAAAGTTGCGCTCGTCCGGCAGCTCCTGCGGCCACCAGCTGGAATACGGAATGCGGTATTCCTTGTCCACGCTCGTGGCGCCGCCCATGGTAAAGACCGTTGAGCCGTCGAGCTCAAAAACCTCGCCGCGCGTCAGGCGCCGTATGGGCGAGGTATCCGACAGGCGCTGCGTCAGCCCACCGTGCCACAACTCCATGGGGCGTTCCGCCCAGTGATCGAAACGCTCGTGGTTGCCGTCGACAAACAGCACGGTGTAGGGGCGCGACTCCAGCCAAGCAATATCGGCACATTCCTCGGTAGAAAAGTCCCAGGGAAAGCCAAAGTCGCCCGCGATGATGAGATAGTCGTCGCTCGTCAGACTATCCCCAAGATCCCAGTCGCGCAGCTTTTGCATGTCGGCACCGCCGTGAATATCGCCTGTCACATAGACCGTCATCGGATCACCACTTCCCTGTAAGTCGCTAGCCCACATTCTGCACGATCGCCAAGCAAACCGTTCCAGCCCTTCCGTCCCTTAGGGCTTACCCTTCGTTCTTCCATCCAAACGGGTCAAGCACCCAAAAAACCAGATCGAGCACGCCGCCGGTCATCATGGCGCCGGCAAGGGCCATGCAAACGTGCAGAGAACTGGCACTTCGGAGCACGTCGAATGGCCCCAGAACAGCCAGCAGCGCGACCGCTGCGCCGGCAAGGCACAACGCGAGGCACGGCCCCGCGTCCTTGACGCACTTCTTTGCGAGATGCTTGGTGTTATCGCTCATTGGTATCGAACTCCTTAGAGGGTCGTTGTTTGGGTACATGCCGCCGCGGCAGAGCAGGGCGGCAGGGTAAGTGTCCCATGCCGTGCGGACATCAATGGAGAAACCGCCTGCTCGACCAACCTTTGACGCCGTTTTGCACCGGCACCCCATCCCCCGCTATCGAGGTCTAATACTTTTCCCACCGCTACCCAAAAACTCATCCAACATTAATCTTGGCTCAAGAATCGCTTAATCTATAACCTGCACTATAGAGTTCGACCAAGGGCGGGGCGGCGCCGCGCAACGCAGACCGCCGAACGCAACGCTCGCGCCCGGGCAAATCGCCCGGCGTCGCGCCCATCGAACGAAAGGACAGGTCATGGACGACCTCGAAAAAGTTGAAACCATCCGCACCAAGTGCAACGTGAGCTACACCGATGCCAAGGCCGCGCTCGACGCCGCCGACGGCAACGTTTTGGACGCCATCATTTGGCTCGAGTCGCAGGGCAAGACGCAGACCACGTCGGCGCACGCCGCCACCGAGTCCGCGCCAGTCGATGAGCCCTCGGCCGAGATGGTCGCCGCGCAGGCAGCCTACGAGAAGTCGAGCGAAAAGACCGACTTCTCCAAGAAGATGGACAGCGTGTGGGAGTACCTCAAAAAGCTCTTCCGCCTGAGCCTGGACACCAAGTTTATCGCCACGCGCCGCGATGCAATCATCCTCAACATCCCCATCCTGATCCCCATCATCGCCCTGTTTGCCTGGGGCGCCACGATATGGCTGATGCTGATCGGCCTGTTCTTTGGCATGCGTTACCGCATCGATAGCGACGGCGACGTGCCCGGCAGCATCAACAATCTTATGAATCACGCCGCCGACGCCGCGGACGACATCAAGCAAAATCTCAACGACGACAAGTAATCGCAGACGGGGGCACGCATGGCACGAATCCTGATCGTAGAGGACGAGGAGAAAATCGCCCGCTTTGTGACGCTCGAGCTGGAGCACGAGGGCTACCAGGTAGAGCACGCCGCCGACGGGCGCACCGCCGTGGACCTGGCGCTGGAGCGCGACTACGATCTGATTCTGCTCGATGTGCTGTTGCCGCAGCTCAACGGCATGGAGGTGCTGCGGCGTGTCCGCAAGCACAAGGATGTGCCGGTGATTATGGTCACCGCGCGAGATGCCGTGATGGACAAGGTGGCCGGGCTCGATGCCGGTGCTGACGATTACCTAACCAAGCCGTTTGCCATTGAGGAACTGTTCGCACGGATCCGCGTTGCGCTGAAGCGCTCGGAGGCCGTGCGGACGGCTTCGGGCGTTGGCGGCGCCGGGGCCAGAGCGGGTATG
>CABUQK010000045.1 GCA_902493615.1 uncultured Collinsella sp. | reverse complement strand
AGTCCCTTGCGGCGTAGTTCTTATTTAAGCCGTCCAAGTTTTGGGGTGCAGTTCACCGCCGCGTTGCGAGGCTTCTTTTTATAACGCTTTCTTAAATAGTTTAGAGCCCTATACTCTAGTCACGGAGCAACTCGTCCCAGAGAGAGGAATACTATGGCAGAACAGCAGCTTATCGGAGCGCTCGAGGCCGGCGGCACCAAGATGGTCTGCGCCACGGGCTATGCAGACGGTACGGTCCTGGAGCGTGAGCAGATCGCGACCACGACCCCGCAGGAGACCGTTGAGGCCGTCAATGCATGGTTTGCCGACAAGGGCATCACCGCGCTGGGCATCGGCGCCTTTGGCCCCACCGCAGTCAACCCCGCGTCGCCCCAATACGGCAAGATCCTGGAGACGCCCAAAACGGCATGGCGCTACTTTGATCTGCTGGGCACCATCCAAAACGAGCTCAATATTCCCTGTGGCTACGACACCGACGTCAACGTTGCCTGCTTGGGCGAGGTCACCTTTGGTTGCGCCCAGGGCCTCACCGACGTGGTCTACCTGACCATCGGCACCGGCGTGGGCGCCGGCGTGCTCTCGGGCGGTAAGCTCGTGCACGGCATGATGCATCCCGAGGCCGGCCACATCCTGGTCACGCGCGACCCGCGCGACACCATCGGCGAGCATAGCGCCTGCCCCTTCCATGACAACTGCCTCGAGGGCCTCATCGCCGGCCCTGGCGTTAAAAAGCGCTGGGATGGCAAGAGCGCCGGAGACATGGCCGATGACCCGGAGGCCATGGACCTGCTCGCAGGCTATCTGGCACAGGCGCTCATGACCTACACGCTGTGCTACGCACCGCAAAAGATCATCATCGGCGGCGGCGTGGCCGACCACACCCCCATCGTGCCGCTCGCACGCAAAAAGTGCGCCGAGATGCTCAACGGCTATATCGTCACGCCCGAGGTCAACGACATCGATTCCTATATTGTCAACAACAGCCTCGAGGGCAAGCAGGGCATCATGGGCTGCCTGGCCCTGGGCGCACAGGCGCTTCAGTAGCAGACGCACCCACAGGGCGTGGCGCGCTCGGCAAATCCAACCTACGGAACGACGCCACCACGCCTCATATAACCCCTCAAATAAAAAAGGCCGCCTAGGACCAAACAATACGTCCTAGGCGGCTTTTTTGGCGCACATCAGCCACCGTAAGAGATATCGAAGCACAACGCCCGTTGCCGCTCCACAGCAGTCGATCATCACATCGGTGATCATGCCGGCGCGTCCCGGCACAAAGAGCTGAATCGTCTCGTCGATCGAGGGAATCAGCAGCAGGAACACCGCCGTGGGCAGCAGTACGTCAAAGGTGCGCCGGCCCTCAAAATCAAAGGCGTGCGTTGCCAGGATGCCGAGCACCATATACTCGGTAAAATGCGCGCACTTGCGAACAACAAAGTTGGTCACCCATGCATATGGAAGTCCCACGCCGTGCAGGAAACCGCGGATAGTTTCCATGACCGTTAGACTCAGCGAGCCCGACCCCGAGCCGGGAACCAGCGAATTGCCCCAGATCAAGAGCGCCATCAGGCAGGTCACGACCGCCCATTTTCGATTGATCTTAACCATGCAGAAGTTATGCCTCCGCGCGGAGCGGCGCAAAGCTGGCGGTACCGCCCTCGATAACGCTCAGATAGGCACGGCCCGTACGCTTGGCGGTAGAGGACCGCAGGCGCTCGATCTCTTCCTCGAGGATCTGATTGACGCGCTCGTGACGACGATTTTCCATAATGCCGGCGGCAATAGCCTCGGCCCGCTCGATGCTCTCGCGCGAGATACGGGCGGTATCCTCGGGGAGCACAGCGCTGTGACGGCCGACATAGGCGGGGGCAGCAGACTGAGGGGCAGCGACGGGAGCGGGCGCTACAACAGGAGCGGGCTCGTCAATCTCATCCAGAATCGCGGTGGCGGCGGCCCACATGTCCTCGTGGCCCGAATAATCGGCCATGGGGACATCGACCTCGAGCGAGGCGTCCGGAAGGTCGCCGGTGTCGATGCGATCTTGGGCATCAATCGATGCGGTGATGGCTGCAGGCTCATCGAGGTCATCGAGATCGATGTCCGCGGCACCGGAGATGATAGGCATGCTGGCGAGGTTTGCATTGTACGGCGCAGCCTCGGCCGCCTGCTGCTGGGCAGGAGCGCCCCACAGTGAGCTTTCGGCGGCACGGCGGGCGGCAACGGCCTCCTCGTCCGCGGCCATGGCTTCATCAACGTACGAATTGTCGGCAGAAGCGTTCGCGTCCGCCGAGGTAGCACTGTAGGCGTTATTGGCTGCCGCGTTGGCGACGAGTGCCACGAAAGCCGCCGTGCTGCCCGCAGGGGCGGCCTGGGAGCCAGATACGGCGCGTGCCGCGGCGGCGATGTCGTCGCGATTGAAGGAGCCGGTCTGCCCGCCGTTGGTGAGCTCGTCGATGGCGACTTGATAGACGTCGCGCGAGTGTGCAGGGTCGCAGCTCACCGGCGAATCGTCGTCGAGCATACTGTCGATCATGGACCAAGCCTCGTCCTCGTCCATAGCATCTGCGGCTCGAGCGATGGTAGGGACACCATCATCGGTATGACGGCGCTGGAACGCACCAGTCAGGCCGGAAAGGAATGCCGAGGTAGACTGCTCCGACTGAGCCTGAGAAGCAGAAGCGGTAGCATAAGGAGTCGCATCCTGCTGCTGAGCTGGAATCGAGGCGGTCTTGAACTCGCTTTGATGCTGATTGAGATTGGCGGCACCGCCCATGGCATCGGGCTGGAACAGACGCTCTTCACGCTGCGCATGGTACTCGGAGATACCCAGCGAGGCGGCATAGATACCCACGCCCGCCACCGCGCCCACGGCGAAGGGAACCGCACCCGCCACGACCGTCTCGTTCACCGACGAAAACGGTAGCGTCGCGGCATACATAACCACGGGAGCGGCAAGGCCGATCCCGCACGAAAGTCCGGCAAGGACTGCTCGTTGTGTTGCATCAGAAGAAGCCATGAGCTCTCCCCATCTTCCAGCACCCAAATCGCATCATTCAGTTGGCTGCGCGAGAGAAGATGAAGCGGGGCTATGCCCCAAAGCAACGGTATATGGTTCGTTTCATCTGCGTTATCCGTCGCGAAGCTTAAAAGCTATTATGCGAAACCGCCCAGTCGATTGCAAGCGACGATGTCGGATTGAAACGGGAAACCTGCTGCTTGCCAGTCTTATGGTCAAAAATAAGCGCGGATACGCGATATGGAAAAGGGCCGAGGCGCAAGCCCCGACCCTTTATCGCATTGATGGCTATCGCTGCGCGTGGATGACAGCCTAGAACGTCTGCTCGTAGTCGCTGTGCTTTTTGGCCGAACGCACCAGGAACTCCTGGTTGGTGTTGGTGCCTTTAAGACCCTTAATGAACGACGCGCCTGCGCGCTCGGTGTTGTTCATGCCGGCAAGAATGCGACGCAGACCAAAGACAAACGGACGCATCTGCTCGTCGACCAACAGGTCCTCGTTACGCGTACCGGAGGCAACGGGGTCGATAGCCGGGAAGATGCGGCGGTCGGCCAGTTCGCGATCGAGCTTAAGCTCCATGTTGCCGGTGCCCTTGAACTCCTCAAAGATGACCTCGTCCATCTTGGAACCGGTGTCGATGAGGGCAGAGGCCAGGATGGTGAGCGAGCCACCGTTCTCGATATTACGGGCTGCACCCAGGAAGCGCTTGGGAGGATACAGTGCCGCCGAATCGACGCCGCCCGAAAGGATGCGGCCCGAGGCGGGCGCCGCCAAGTTGTAGGCGCGTGATGGAGTCGAGCACCACCACAACATCGCCGCCCAGCTCCACGATGCGCTTGGCGCGCTCGATGACAAGCTCTGCCACGCGAGTGTGGTTGTCGGCGGGCATATCGAAGGTCGACGCCACAACCTCACCCTTGATGGAACGCTGCATATCGGTGACCTCTTCGGGGCGCTCGTCGACGAGCAAACAGATGAGGTGCACCTCGGGGTTGTTAATCGAGATAGACTGGCAGATCTTCTTGAGGATCGTGGTCTTGCCGGCCTTGGGCGGGGACACGATCAGGCCACGCTGACCCTTGCCAATCGGCGACACGATGTCGATGGCGCGACCGGTAATGGAGTCCTTGCCGTGCTCCATGCGCAGCGGCTCATTGGGATAGACCGGGGTGAGGTCGCCGAACTTGGGACGGTTGCGAATCTGCTCGGGGTCCAGACCGTTGACGGTCGTGATTTTGGCGAGGCCGGCGCGCTTGTCGCCGCCGCGCGAAGGACGCAGCGAGCCCTCTATGACGTCGCCCGCGCGCAGGCGCGCGGAGCGGATGAGGTAGGCGGGCACGAAGGCGTCGTCGTTGGACTTCATGTAGCCATGGGCGTGGATGATGCCGGAGTTGTCCGGGCGAATCTGCAGAATGCCCTTGATGTCGCGGAAGCCCTCGGCCTTCGCGGCGGTGGTGTAGATCTCTTCGACGAGTTCGGCCTTCTTCTTGCCGGTCGTCTCAATCTCGAACTCCTTGGCCTTCTCACGCAGCTCGACGACCTTCATGGCCGCGAGCTCCTCGCGCGAAAGCGTGGGTTCGGTGGGGGCGGCATTACGCTCCTTATTGCGCTGCTTGCGATCGCGCTGACGGTTGCGGCGGTCGTTGTTGCGCTCGTTGCGTTCCTCGTTGCGCTTGTGCTGGCGACGGTTGGAACGAGTGCCGTCTTCGGCCTCGGCGGGCGCGGCAGCATCGGTTGCGGCGGCGTCGGCATTGACCGCAGCGGCTTCATTGGCCTCGGCGCCAGAATCGACCTGCGCTTCGACATCAGCCTGATGCTCGGACGCCTTGGCCTTAGCGGACTTCTTACGACCGCGCTTGGGCTTCTCGGACGCAGGCTGTTCGACGTCCTGGGGCTCGGCGGCGTCAGTCGATGCATCGGCGGTCGTCTCGGCGGAATCCTCGGACGCAACCTTCTTGGCAGCCTTAGCCTTGGACGTGCGCTTAGCAGCAGTGCGACGGCTGCGACCGGGACGGAGGTCGGCGGGCTCGACATCGGCGGGAGCGGCCTCGGAAGTCGTAGCATCCTGGACGGGCGCGTCGGCGGCGGTTGCAGACTCGGCGGTCGCCGCAGCATCCCGAGCGGCTGCAGCTGCGGCTGCGGCCTTCTCTGCCTCGACGAAGGCCTTGGGCTTGCGACCGCGACGGTGCGGGCGCAAAGCCGGATCGACAACGGGAACTTCGCTGGCCTCGACAGGCGCAGCGAGCTCAACAGGCGATGTGCCCTCCCCTGCCGCGGAACGGACCGAAGCCTCAGTGAGCTCGGGGGTTACCTGATCGGCAACCTGCTCGGCCTTAGCAGCCGTGCGACGGCGTGTGCGCGGTACCGGCTTCTCGGTCGGCTGGCGACAGGGGTCTCGGTGGCGGCAGGCGTCTCGGGCACAGACGGAGCTGCAAGCTCGGTCAGAGCCGCGGCCTCGCGCTCGGCAGCACGACGGCGGGCGCGCACCACCTGAGCCTCGCTAATCTGCGCCAACGCACGTGCCTGCGCGACCTCATCGGAAATCGGCGCCGAGGAGTCAGCTGCAACGGTGCGCTTGACGCGCGTCATGCGCGTGGTACGGCGCTTGGGCTTGGTGACCTCCTCGCCGTCAGCAGCAGGCTTGGCCGTGCGGCGCGTACGCTTGGGCTTTGCCGGAGCAGCCTCCTCACCAGTTGCAGGCACGGCCTTCTCAGCCGTTGCAGGCGTAGGCGTCGAAGCAGCCTTAGGCGTCTCAGGAGCCGAGGCATGCGCGGGCGCCGCGACCTGATCCGACACAACCGGTGCAGCGGGAGCGGCTTGCGTCGTCGTTATTTCGTTTTCTTGCTGTTGATCAGACACAGTGTTTGCTCAACTTTCTTTTCAAGCCCTGTGATCACATGCTCCCTGCATAAACCTTCAGGGCGGCTAAACAGTCTAGCTCCGTCAAATACCGACGGACATCATTGATCTGTATCGAGATATTTGCGTCATATACGCAGCGTTAGTGTAACACAACCGCAACCACCTGCAACTTAGTCATTGAGGACGTTCTTAAACGACTAGTCAAAAGGGACAATCTTTGGTTTAACACCCACAAATCTGACTGCCTCCGCCAAAACTGTGGCGGTTTACTACGATGAATCGCTCAACCGCGATCACTCCGAAACTTGTTGAACTAAAACCGCAGGTAGATGCCTTGCACTTTTTTGCGAAAAGCCGGCGTAGTTGGAATTTCTCATTTCATCGTAGTAAACCGGCATAGTTTCGTATTTCCAGCAGTTCCAAATTCGTCAATACGTCGGCGTTTGCAAAAAGCCCGACCTCCGTGGGAGATCGGGCTTTCAAGGCTCAGTTAAACCAAACCTGCGCGGTCAAATGACCCGCAGATTACATCTGCTCGGGAGCGGAGACACCAACGAGGGTGAGCACCAGGGCGAGTGTTACGCGGACGGCGTCGCAAGCGGCCAGACGGGCACGCGAAAGCTCGGGGTCGACGGGACGGCCCTCGCTCGGCAGCACCTGACAGGCAGCGTAGAAGCTGTGGAAGTCGCCGGCGAGTTCCTCAGCAAAGTGCGTCAGACGGAACGGGGCGCGGTCGCGAGCGCAGCTGGCGATGAGGTCGGTGAGCTCGTTGAGCTTGCGCGAAAGGGCGAGCTCGGTCGGGTCGGTCAGCAGCGAGTAATCGACGTTCTCACCGATGGCCTTGGCGGCGATGGCCTTCATGCCCATCTCGTCAGCCTGCTCGGGCGTAACGTCAGCGGCACGGCGCAGGATGGAGCACACGCGGGCGTGAGCGTACTGCACGTAGTACACCGGGTTGGAGTTGTCGCGCTTCTTGACGGCCTCGATATCGAAGTCGACCATCTGGTTGGAGCTCTTGGAGATGAGCGTGTAGCGAGCGGCATCGGAGCCGACCTCGTCGACGAGTTCCTGCAGGGTCACCATGGTGCCCTTGCGCTTGGACATACGGACGGGCTTGCCGTTACGCAGCAGGTTGACGAGCTGGCCCAGCAGAACCTCAAACTTGCCGGGGTAACCCAGAGCGTCGCAGACGCAGCGGACGCGCTCGATGTAGCCGTGGTGGTCGGCGCCCCAGATGTCGATGACGTGGTCGACGCGCTGGAACTTATCCCAGTGATAGGCAACGTCGGAGGCGAAGTAGGTGTACTCGCCGTCGGACTTGATCAGGACACGGTCCTTGTCATCGCCCAGGTCGGTGGAGCGGAACCACAGGGCGCCGTCCTTGGTGTAGAGGTAGCCCATCTTGTCGAGCTTCTCAAAAGCGCGGTCGACGGCAGAGGTGCCGGCGGTCTCGCCCTCGGTGTCCTTCACGTACAGCGAACGCTCGGAGTACCAACGATCGAAGTCGCAATTGACAGCGTGGCAGAGGTCGCGCATGTTGTCGACCATCTTCACATAGCCGCGCTCGCGGAAGCTCTCCATGCGCTCCTGCGGATCGGCGTTGACCCACTTGTCGCCGTCGGTGCGCCAGAACTCAGCAGCCTCGTCGATGATGTAGTCGCCGCCGTAGGAGTCCTTGCCCAGAGTCTCGGCAAAGTTGTCCTGATACGGATGGGTCTCGGGGTGCTCGTCGTTCTCGTCGGCAACAAAGGCGTCGCGGTCGGCGATCAGCAGCTTGTGAGCCTCGTCGATATCCACGCCCTGCTTGGCGATGATGTCGGCAAGCTGCATATAGCGCGTGCTGATGGAGTTGCCGAAGGTGTTCATCTGAGAGCCGTGGTCGTTGATGTAGAACTCACGCTGGATGTCGTAACCGGCGTGGTCCATCACACGGCAGAGCGAGTCGCCCAGCGCGGCCCAGCGGCCGTGGCCGATGTGCATGGGGCCGACGGGGTTAGCGGAAACGAACTCGACCTGGGTCTTCAGGCCACCACCGACGTTGGACTTAGCGAAGTCCATGCCCTTCTCGCGAGCCTCGCCAAAGATGGCATTCTTGACGGCAACGGAGAGGTAGAAGTTGATGAAGCCGGGGCCTGCGATCTCGACCTTCTCGATCGCGGGGTCTTCGGGCATATGGGCAACGACAGCCTCGGCGATCTTGCGCGGGGCGCAATGGGCCAGCTTGGCGGACTTCAGGGCCATGGTGGAGGTCCACTCGCCATGAGAAGTGTCAGCCGGTCGCTCGATAGCGCAATCGTCAAGTTCAAATGCGGAAAGGTCGCCGGCCTCCTGGGCCGCAGCAAGCGCAGCGCGTACCAGCTCTTCAATCTTCTCGGGCATAGATCCTCCTTGTGTTAAAGCCCCCGAGCTCTTGGTCACTCGTAGGGCAAAAGCCAGAGTTTGTAGCACTCTATCACAAGCGACGGGCACTGTCGCAGGGTAAAGCTAATAGATATTGCATATGCACAAAAATGACTACAGCTTGTATGGAGTCACTCAAAGATGCCAGTCTGCCTGCAGATTATGCAGGCGTTGAAAATGCATAAAGGTGTGTATGAGCTGCGTCTGTTATCGAATACTCTTACCTATCAGAGTTGTGTGCTTTTCCTGCATAAAGTAAGGGTTTGCGCACGTCAGCGTGTTATTCTAGACATACGTAAATTCGTATAAGTTGGAGGTAGCATGTTCTCAATCGGTCAACACGTCATTCATCCGGGCCAGGGAGTCTGCACCGTCGTCGGTTTTAGGGACGACACACCGCAGCCCATGCTGCTGCTCGAGACCAAGCAGGGACATGCGCAGACGATCCTCATGTACCCCGTGGCGCAGGCCGACCGTTTGCACGCCGCCATCTCGCAGCAAGATGCCGAGCACCTGCTGAGCCACTATGACGAGCTGGAGTGCGACACCTTTACCGAGCGCAACAGCTCGCTTGAGGAGACGCACTTTAAGCAGCAGCTCAAGCTGGGCGCGCCCGAGACGGTCCGCGTGGCAAAAACCATGATGCACCGCATTCGCCAGGCCGAGGAAGCTGATAAAAAACCCAGCTCCTACTACATGCGCGTACTCAAGGAGGCCAAACGCCGCTCCATCGAGGAGTTCGCCGTGGCCCTTGGCGTCACCGAGGAGGCCGCCGAAGCTCGCCTAGCCCAAGCCGCCCTCAACTAACCCATCCGCGCCAAAAACCACCACAAAGGGGACAGGCACCTTTGTGGTGGTTTTCTTGTTCTAGTAGTATTCATTCTTATCGATACCCACGAGCACAAGGAGTCTCTTATGGCAGAGCCGCTTACCGCCGGAATCACCCGCGACCGTGCGTTCGAACTGCTCAACGAGCACAACAAAGATCCGTTCCACATCACCCACGGCGAGACGGTCGAGGGCACCATGCGCTACTTTGCGCGCGAGTTCGACCCAGAGAACGAGGAGTTTTGGGGCATCGTCGGTCTGCTGCACGACCTGGATTGGGAGGAGCATGAGGACGACCCCATGAACCACACCATCTATGCTGCCGAGATTCTTGAGGGCGAAGGTGCGTCTCCCGAGCTCATTCGCGCCATCCAGACGCACACGTCGGACTTCAACACCTCGCTGCCCAAACCCGAGCTGCAGATGGAAAAGATCCTGTTTGCCTGCGATGAGCTCACCGGCCTGATCGGCGCTGCAGTCATCATGCGCCCGAGCAAGAGCGTTATGGACTTTAAGACCAAGTCGCTCAAGAAGAAGTTCAAGGACAAGCGCTTTGCCGCCGGCTGCTCGCGCGACGTGATTTCGCAGGGCGCCGAGATGCTGGGCTGGGAGCTTCCTGAGCTCTTCGACCGCACCATCGCAGCCATGCAGTCCTTCGCCCCCGACCACGATACCTTCCAGGCCTAACCGCCCGCGCCACTTAAAACCACCACAAAGGGGAAAGGCCCCTTTGTGGTGGTTTTTGTTTGCGCGGACGCTAGGGGCGGACCTGGCCGGTGCCTCGGAGCTTGTATTTGTAGGTGGTGAGGGCCTCGGCGGCAAAGGGGCCACGGGCGTGGAGTTTTTGGGTCGAGATGCCGATCTCGGCGCCCAGGCCAAACTCGCCGCCGTCAGTGAAGCGAGTGCTGGCGTTGGAGTACACGGCCGAGGCATCGACCGCATCCAGGAAGCGCTCGCAAGCATCCGTGTCCTCGGCAACGATGGCCTCGGAGTGCATCGTGCCGTAGCGGTTGATGTGTGCGATGGCCTCGTCCTCGTTTGCCACGACCTTCACGCTCATCTCGAGCGCCAGGTACTCGCGACCCCAGTCCTCCTCAGTCGCGGCGACGTAGTCATCGCCCTCCACAAAGCCGGCGTCGGCGCACGCGGCGCACGTGGCCTCGTCGCCGTGAATGAGCACGCCGTGGTCGTGCAGCACGGCAACGACCACAGGCAAAAACGCATTGACCACAGCATGGTCGACCAGCAGCGACTCGGCAGCATTGCACACGCCTACGCGCTGGGTCTTGGCATTAACGATAATGTTGAGCGCCTTATCAAAGTCGGCGGATTCATGCACGTAGATGTGGCAGTTGCCCGTGCCCGTCTCGATCGCCGGCACAAGCGACTCGCGCACGCAGCGCTGAATCAGGCCCGCACCGCCACGCGGAATAAGCACGTCGACGATGCCGCGGAGCTTCATAAGCTCGCCGGTGGCCTCGCGGTCGGTGGACTCGATCATCGAGATAGCCTCGCGCGGGAAACCCTTGGCCTCGAGCGCATCGGCCAGCAACTCGGAAATCATGGCGCACGAGTGATAGGCAAGCGAACCGCCGCGCAGAATGCAGGCGTTGCCGGTACGGATGCAGATGCCTGCGGCGTCGGCCGTCACGTTGGGGCGCGCCTCGTAGACCATAGCGACCAGGCCCAACGGCACACTCACACGGGTCAGGTCCACGCCGCTTGCAAGCACGCGGTGGTCGAGCACGCGGCCGACAGGATCGGGCAGCTCGGCGAGCTTTTCCAGGCCGGCGGCCATGCCCTCGACGCGCTCGGGCGTCAACAGCAGGCGATCGAGCAGTCCGGCCGAGGTGCCCGCATCGCGCGCGGCGGACATATCGAGCTCGTTGGCGGCGACGATGGAGTCGACACCGTTGCGCAGTGCTGCGGCCATGGCGCGCACGGCCTCCTGGCGCTGCTCATCGCTCGCCGTGGCAAGCGAGGCTGACGCTGCCTTGGCGGCAACGGCAAGATCGTGGACATACGTGGCTATATCGACCGACATGGACGGCCCTTTCTCTTAGTTGTTTGCCAACCATGGTAGCCGATTTGCGCATGGCCTCGCCCGCGGCGGTAGAATTGGTCAACCCGAAACACCGCAACGAACGGAAGACTCACATGGCCCTCATCACTTCGTACAACGTCCCCGGCCTTTATGTCGAGGACCACAGCATCGACGTCCCCCTTGACTGGCGCGGCCTGGAGCCGATGCTCCTGGCCGTCGGCAGCACCATGCGCCGCGGCGCTATGCCGGCACCCATCGCCGGCGCGCCCGAGAGCATCAAGCTCTTCTACCGCGTGGTTTGCGCGCCCGACCGCATCAACGACGATCTGCCGCTGCTCCTGTTTTTGCAGGGCGGCCCTGGTGGCGAGAGCCCGCGTCCGCTCTCACCCACGAGCGACGGCTGGATTGAGGAAGCCGTCAAACACTTCCGCGTCGTCCTGCCCGACCAGCGCGGCACCGGGCGCAGCAGCTGTGTGGACGGGCGCACGATCGCGGCTCTGGGCGAGCGCGCGGCAGCGGCCGGCTCCGATGCCGCACGCTCGCAGGCGGACTTCCTCAAGCGCCACCTCGCCAGCTCCATCGTGCGCGATTTTGAGTACCTACGCCTCGTGGGCTTTGGCGGCAAGCCGTGGGTCACGCTCGGCCAAAGCTACGGCGGTTTTTTGACCCTGAGCTATCTGTCGCTCTTCCCCGAAGGCGTGGCGGCAAGCTTTACCTGCGGCGGCATTCCGCACGTGCCGGCGAGCGCCAGCGAGGTCTACGCGCACACCTTCCCGCGCATGGCAGCCAAGACTCAGCAGTATTATGACCGCTACCCCGCCGACGTAGAGCGTGTGGCAGCCCTGGCCGATGTTATCGAAGAGCAAAAGCCCGTGCTACCCGACGGCTCGCCGATGACGGTCGAGCGCCTTCAGCTCATGGGCAGCGACTTTGGCATGAAGCCGAGCTTTGAACGCATGCACTGGACTATCGATCACGCGTTTGTTGACGGCGACGGCACGCTGAGCTGCGGCTCCTCGATATCCGACAGCTTTTTGATGCGCGCCTTCGAGCGCACCAACACGCGCACGAATCCGCTGTACTGGACGCTGCAAGAGTTCATCTACGCCGATGGCAACACCATGCCCATTCGCTGGGCCGCGGCAAAGGAAAAGGCACACCGCGCCGAGTTCGACACGCTCGCGCGCCCGCTCATGTTTACCGGCGAGGCCATGTTCCCGTGGATGTTCGAGCAGATGCCCGAACTTAACCCCTTCAAGCCCGCGATGGACCTGCTGATGGAAGACACAAGCTGGGACAAGATCTACGACCCGCAGCGTTTGGCATGCAACGAGGTGCCACTCCAGGCCGCGGTGTATTTCGACGACATGTACGTCGATTCGGGTATGCAGCTCGACACGCTCAGCCGCGTGGGCAACTCGCACGCCTGGGTGACCAACGAGTTCGAGCACGACGGCCTGCACGGCAGTGTGGTATTCAAGCACCTCTTCGACGAAGCCCTCAACCGCGGAGACCTGCGCCGAATCTTCTAGCAAAGGAGTGTCCCCACCTGCCGGCACAAAGGGAACGTCCCCAAGTGCCGGCAAAAGCGAGGCAGCGCTGCTGGCAAAACGAGCCGCAGCGCTGTCTTTCTTTATGCAAATACAATCAAGTTGTCTCGATGGATCGCCGGCTTCTCGGCCAGGTCTGCCAGCAGGCGGTTGCTGGCGATCTGGTCCTGGCGGCGTCCTGCTGCAAGCTCCAGCACGTCCGAATCGGCTTCGGCGATACCGCGGGCGACAACCATGCCGCTCGGGTCGCACACGTCGAGCACATCGCCCTCGACAAACGCGCCATCGACCTCGCGAATACCCACCGCAAGCAGGGAAGAACCACGGCTGACCAGCGCCTTTGCAGCGCCGTCATCGACCGTCACCGAGCCATGCGCCTTGTCGCCCAGTGCGATCCACAGCTTGCGAGGCGCAATGTCTAGGCGCTCCGCCGGCGGATCGAACAGCGTACCCACGCTCTCGCCGCGGGCAAGGCGCACGAGCGCATCGGGCTCCTCACCCGAGCAAATCACGCTCTGAATGCCCGCCGTCATCAGAATGCGACTCGCGCGGATCTTGGTAATCATGCCGCCCGTGCCCACTGATGTAGAAGAATCGCCCGCCGAGGCGATGATCTTGGCATCAATCTTATGCACGACCGGAACAAACTCGGCCGTGGGGTCCTCATGCGGATTGGCGGTATAGAGGCCATCGATGTCCGAGAGCGTCACGCACAGATCGGCAGAAACCAGGCAGCTTACAAGCGCCGCCAGCGTGTCGTTGTCGCCAAACTTGATCTCATCGACGGTAACGGTATCGTTCTCGTTGACGACCGGCACCACGTCAAGCTCCACCAGGCGCAGCAGGGCGTCGCGCGCATGCAGGTAGGACGTGCGGCGGGCCGTGTCGTGGCGCGTGAGCAGCACGAGCGAGGTGAGCAGGTCGCGCGCATGGAACTCCTCGTCGTAGGCCGACGAGATGATGCACTGACCGGCCGAGGCGCAGGCCTGCAGGCTCGGCAGGTCACCGACCGGCTTGCGCTCGAAGCCCAGCACGGGATAGCCACAGGCGATAGCGCCCGAGCTCACCACGACCAGACGCCAGCCGAGCTTGCGCAGCGCTGCGGCCTGATCGGCAAGCCCGCCGATAAAGGCGCGGTTGACCTTGCCATCGGCACACACCACCGTGGACGAACCGATCTTTACCACCATCGTTTTATAAGAAGTCGTCATACGTCAGACCAATCAACTGTTCAGCGAACCGGCGTGCTGGCGGCCGAGGGAACGCAATTCGCCCCTACCGCCCAAGTTCATTAGTGAGCCCAGGGGAAGGCAGAAGCCGCGGCCATGTTCTTGCGCACGAGCTCGTCGCGCACCTGTGCCAGGCCCTGCTCCATGCCCACCACATAGGTCTGCGGGTACAGGAAGCGCTTGTAGACCGGATCAAGATGGTCCAGTGCCCAGGTGCAACGCTCGCGTGCGTCCTCAATGCTCTCGCGCGGGGCAACAGCGCTGCCATCGCGCACGATCGGCACCAGCAGCTCGCGATACTCAAGCTCGGAAACGTCGGTCACCAAGGCAGCATCGTTCACGGCCACGAGGGTATTGCCACGCGCGGCGCCCTCCCCCGCCAGATGATCCTCGTCATAGATCATGTCGCAGATCGGGCCGCCAAAGCCGTCGTAATAGCGGCGCACGCGCTGCACGCCCGGGATCGTGCGCTTGTAGGGCTGCTCGGAGAGCTTGACCACCGGCGTCCACGGGTCCGTCTCGCTCGCACGGCGGGCGGAAAGCTTGTACACGCCACCCAGCGCAGGCTGGTCATAGCAGGTCGCGAGCTTGGTGCCCACGCCAAAGCTATCGATGGGCGCACCCTGGTCGAGCAGCGACTGAATCGTGTACTCGTCCAAATCGTTGGAAACCGAGATCCCCACATAGGGCAGGCCCTCGGCATCAAAACGGCCACGAACATACTTGGACAGCTTGGCGAGGTCACCCGAGTCAATGCGAATGGCCGACAGGCGCTCACCCGCCGCCTCCATCTCCTTGGCAACCGTAATGGCATGCTCGCAGCCCTCACGCACATCGTAGGTGTCGATGAGCAGCGTGCAGTTCTTGGGGCTCGACTTGGCAAAGGCACGGAAGGCCTCGAGCTCGGAGTCGAAGCTCATCACCCAGCTGTGCGCATGCGTGCCAAAGACGGGAATACCGTAGCGGCGACCGGCGAGCACATTGGACGTAGAGGAACAGCCGGCAACGTAGCTCGCGCGCGCGACGGCCAAGCCGCCATCGGGGCCCTGGGCGCGGCGCAGGCCAAATTCCAGGACAGCTCCCCCATCCGCCGCATAT
>CABUQK010000044.1 GCA_902493615.1 uncultured Collinsella sp. | reverse complement strand
GGCCTGCATGGCGTGGCAGGTGGGCGTGGGCACGCGTGAGGACGAGTTGTTGGCCGCCGCACGCGACCTGGACGTGCGAGCGCTCGAGACCTTTGCCATCACGGTGGGGCAGGCGCTCGCTCTGGGTGCCCCACTTGCCGAGACGCTGGCCGCTCAAAGTCGCGAGATCCGTGCGGCTCATCGCGCCGCGGTCGAGCGCGAGATCGAGCGTGCGCCCGTCAAGCTGCTGATTCCCACCGGCACGCTCATCTTGCCGGCGTTGCTTCTGTCCATATTGGGCCCGCTGCTGGGAGCAGGCGGGATGATGTAGGGAGGAATACATGAACACGATGGTCGAAGTTGCTGGCAAGGCTTGGAACTGGGCTTTTTGCCGGGCGATCCGCGCTCGCCAGCATGCCAAGGAGCTGTTGCGGGAGGAGAGCGCGCAGGGTACCACCGAGTACGCCATTTTGGTGGGCGTGCTTGTGGTGATCGCGATTATTGCCATCGTTGCATTTAAGGGCAAGGTCCAAGATCTATGGAACGCTATCAGCGAGGGCATCAACAGCCTGTAGAGGGTAGGCGGCCTGCCGGCGCACTGCTGGTGTTTGCCTGTGTGGTTGTGGCGGTGGCAGTGGCGGTTTGGGGGCTAAACGCCGCGCGGCAGCAGCGTCCTGGGGCCGCCTTCGATTCGGGCTCAGATTCGGCGGTGGCGTCTCAAAAAGATGAGATGCGAGATGCGGACGATTCGGATGTTGCTGTCACGGCGCAAACCTTTCTGCGGACGCTCGACAAGCGGTCTGGCACTGCGACGGATTCGCCTGAGGACAACGCGATTGCGGTCCGGCTTGCATGGTCCGAGGACCGACCGATGACCGAGGCAGCGGCGGATATGTTACGCGCCTACCGCGAGGTGCCAACGGCCCAGCTCGCCCTGAGCGGCTATCTCGATATTAAGGGCAACGTATGGGGCGCCATCGTGCGCGATGGGCGCGGCTGGGTCGATATGGTGACGGTTGCCGCGGATGCTGGCGATGCTTCGTGTCGTCTGCGCGCCGTGCGTCTGGTCCCGCAAACAATAAGCTCAAAGGAGGGATCGTGAAATGCATGGCGTTCTGCGTGAGGAATCTGCCCAGGCGACGGTCGAATACGCCATCGTCACGGTGGCGCTGTTATCGATCGTGCTGGCGATCGCGGGGCTTTGGCGTGCTGGCACCGATGGGCGCTTGGCGGCGTTGGTTGAGCGGGCGGCATCCCATGGCGTTGCCTCGACGTCGGTTATCGACGCCGCCGCGGGCGCTAAGGACATCGCGTTGTATTGATGTCGCGCGCGAGGACCGGGCGCAGTCTACGGTCGAGGCCGCTTTTTTGCTGCCGACGTTTCTGACGCTCATCCTTCTCGCACTGCAACCGGTGTGCCTGCTCTATACGCGCGCGGTCATGGAGTCTGCCGCCGCCGAGACCGCGCGGCTCATGACCACGACGACGGCGGAGGACGACGATCTTAAGGAGTTCACCCGCCGCCGGCTTGCCGCAGTGCCCAACGTTTCGATCTTTCATGCCGGCGGGCCGTTGTCGTGGGATATCGAGCTTGGTCGGGCCGATGCGGGTGGCGTCTCGTCCGTGTCCGTTTCCGGCGAGGTCAAGCCGTTGCCTGTGATCGGTGCGTTTGCGCAGGCTATGGGTGGTACCGCCGAGGGCGGCTACGTTGAGCTCAAGGTCGATGTCTCGTATCAATCACGTCCCGAATGGCTGGAGGGAGATTATGATTCGTGGATTGCTGCATGGGATTAAGCGTTTCTGGTCTAGACGCGTTTTGACGCGCCGTCCGAGCTGCCATCGCAAGCGAGGCGGCTTTATGGGTCGAGCCGGTATCGACCTGTTTATCGAAGACGGTGCCTACACCACGCTTTCCTCTGCGGTGGTCATCTTGGTGGTGCTCACACTGTTGTTTTCGTCGACGGCGGCGATATGGAGCATGTCGCGCGCGGGGGACACCCAGGTGGCTGCCGATAGCGGCGCGCTGGCAGGCGCCAATGTGGTGTCGTCCTATCACACGGCTGCCACGGTGGTGGATGCGAGCATCTTGAGTTTGGGCCTGGCGGGGTTTGCCACGATCGGGACGGGCCTGGTCGCCATCCTCATCCCGGGTGCCGAACCAGTTGCCGGCAATATGGTCGACACCGGGATTGAGATCATTAAAACGCGCAACAAGTTTGCCAAAAGCGCATCGGAAGGCTTACAGAAAATCGAGACGGCTCTGCCGTATCTGATCGCCGCGCGTGCCACGCAGGCGGTGTCGGCGCAGGATACCGATAGTGTGACCTATACCGGTACGGCGCTTGCCGTGCCCAGGACATCCGAGTCGGACTTCGCTGCGCTCGAGAGGTCCGAGATCTCGACCGATGCCATCGAGAGCACCTCAAAAGATCTTGACTATGCTGCCAAGGAACTGAAGAAAGCGTCCGAGAAAACGTCAAAGGCCAAGGAACGCGCCTGGCTTGCCGACTGCGGTGGATCGGACAGAGGCGCAGTCGGAAGCTGTTCGTGCATGTGGGAACGCGCGAAGAGCTTGGCGAAGCTTTCGGATATTGAGAATCCGCACTATGCCTCGAGTGTCACATGGGAGCCGCAAGTGGCGCTCGATCGCGCGAAGGCCTATTACCGCTTGCGCCTTGCAAACGAGGCACCTCAGGGCTCAAGCGTCGAGACGAAGGCGGAGTCGGCGGCGCGCAAGGCGTTTTACACCTATGCGAGTACAGAGGTCAATCGTGCATATGTAACCGAGGACGGAGATGCAGTCACTTTCCATATCCCGCTGTTGCCGCGCAACGCTGACGAGGTGCGAGCGACGGAACTCTATACCGATGCGGCGTGGCCAACCAGTGTCATCGATGACAAGACGTATCTGCATTACGGAACGAGTTGCCCCAACTATAAGAAGGGGTCGCCAGGCGGGTTAGCCTCGGTTGCTGATTATGACGGGCAGGACAGATGCAACAGATGCCATTTTGGCGTTTCGTCGCTCGGTGCCGTTGCAGCGCCTTCGACTTCTATCGAAAACGGCTTCGAGTACCACTTTGACAAGTTCAAAGAGGCTCTGGAAGACTACGTCGACTGCCGCAACAAAGAACTCGAACTTGAGCGTCAGGCCGAGGATGAGGCCGACCGTGCGGGCAATGCGTTTGACCAGGCCATTAAAGCGCTTTCGGGCAAGCGTCCGCGTATCGCTCCGCCCGGTCGCAACGGCGTGGTTGCCTTTGCGGCTTCGGGTGCCATCTCGAGCCCCGATGAGCTCAACTCTTCGTTTAACACGGCAGTCAGGCTTGGCGATCGCGGTGCTATCTCTGCCGCGGTGCTGGCGCCCGATGAGGCGACGGCACAAAACAACGTGCTTTCGCGATTTTTCTCGACATTGAAGGAACGCTCGGGCGGCGTTGCCGGCGTCCTCGATGGCGTCATGGATGTTTGGGGACGGCTGCTCGTAGGATACGGTGATATCCAAGGTTCGGCCGACGAACTTATGGACGAGATGATTAAGGGCCTAGGAGGGGGCAGCGGCGCGTTGGGCTCCATCGCATCGTGGCTCGGCGATACCGTTTCGGCGTCCGTGGCGGCGTTGGGTCTGGAACCGTGCGACTTGCGCCTGCGAAAGCCGGTGCTGACCGATTCCGCCAACGTCATTAAGAGTCCGGGGTCTGACGTTGCTGGTCTCTCTCAAGCGCAAGACAAGCTGCGAAGTATTCCGTTGGGCGTGACCGATCCCAAGGCACTTTGCGAGGCGTTGGAATATCAAGTCGAACGCACCATTAGCGGTACGGTGTTCACGCTTGCGGAGATTCCTCTGCCCGGCGGCGGCTCCATCCCACTTACCGTCGATGTCGCGACGCTGGTTGGCGCTCTGGGCGGTGGGTCGTAATGAGTATCCGCATGCGTCTGCGCGAGGAGCGTGCCCAAGCGACGGTTGAGATGGCAGTGGTTACGCCCGTTTTGCTGGTGCTGGCGCTCATCGTGTACAACGTCATGGTCTTTGCCAGCGCTGTCGCGCGCTTCGACCGCGTGGTGCCCGACATCGTGTTGACGCACGCCGTGGCGTCGGAGGGGGAGGGCGACGAAAGCTCTGCCGATGCCTCGGCGACGGTTCAGACTCAAATTCTGAATGCCATGGAAGGCTATGACTTGCAGATCGAAGTGTCGAGCGAGCAAGGCGCGAAGGCATTGGATGGTGGCCTGCTCTCCCTATCCGGTACGTTTAGGACCTACACCTGCACCATGCACTATGAGCCGTGGCCGACTTCTCTCAGCATCGCTGGCGTTCCGCTGGGGGCGCCGACAACGTTGTCGCACGAGCGTGCGGTGACGGTCGATCCATGGCGTCCGGGGGTGGTCATGTGACCGCGGTCTCGTCCTACATCGCCTACGCGCGGGCACTCAATAGGCTGGGTTGGACGCCGGCCGAGTTTGTGGTGGCGGAGTCGTTTGTCGTGCGCCTGCGCGGCATGCTGGGACGGCGTCCGGTTGCCGCCAACGGCCTGCCGCTCGTCATGGCGTTTCCACGCTGCTCTTCGGTCCATACGTGTTTTATGGCCTATCCCATCGACATCGCCTTCATCGATCGCGACGGCAATATCCTCGCGCGCTACGAAAACGTCCGTCCTTGGCACATGTGTTCCTGTCCCGGTGCCTGGGCGGTATTGGAACGCCCTTCAATCCTCGCTACACCTCCCGCCCTCCAACAAGTGCCGGCGTAAGAGATTGACGACGGCTGACTTTCGTCATACGAAATTGGGTAAGATGGAGGAGAAGATGCATGGATGTTGAGATCCATCCGAACGCCAAAAAACACTTGACGGAAAAGCAGGTGCTTGGTGCCTGGTTCGCGGTTACTGAGTGCATTCGCCGCGAGTCGGAGGACGAGCCGCCGAGATGGCTTGCCATTGGATGGCTTCCAGATGGTCGAAGTGTGGAACTTGTTGCGGTCGAACTAATTCGTGGATGGCTCATTATTCATGCCCTGTCTCCGGTTCAGAAGAAATTCTGGCAAGAGATCGAGCGAGCTCGGCAGAGGGGTCGATGATGGGCAAGACGTATACGGCCGCTAATGGTCAGGTTGTAACGGATGAAATGATTGACGCGTGGTGCGAGTCGTACGAGCGCGGAGAGTTTCCGGATGGCGAACACACCGTTGGTGGAATCGTGCGTGGACGGCCCCCGCTCTCAGGTGAGGGGACGGCAACGCTGTCGGTCAAGATTCCTCTGGGAATGAAGGAGGCCATTCGTCGACGGGCGGCTGCCGAGGGGATGACGCCAAGTGAGTTTGCCCGTGCGGCTCTGAGTGAAAAACTTCTTGCTGCCGGCTGATGCCTCTGACGTGCCGATTTATAGAACCGAGGCTGTGCTCAAAAACTTTTTTAAAATTCTCGGTTGACCGGAACGCGTCCTTGGTTATACTAATCAAGCCTTGAAACAAGGCACACCTCAAATGGCTGGGTAGCTCAGTTGGTAGAGCAGAGGACTGAAAATCCTCGTGTCAGGGGTTCGATTCCCTTCCCCGCCACCTTGAATTGACTTGGACCTCTGCAAAGGGGTCCTTTTCTTTTATTGAGGGCTCTGCGGAAATTGCGTCCCGGAATTTGGCTTCAGAGTGGGATGCGTTTTCCGCTTTGAGGCCGCTTGGGAAAGCGCGACCCGGAATCCGGCGTCAGAATGGGATGTGCTTTCCTTTTGCGGTCTTTGGCGGAAACTGCGTCCCAGATCCCGCGCTCAGAACGGGATGCATTTTCCGGTTGAGGCCTCGAACGGAAAATGCATCCCAGTCTTTTGCGAAAAACGGGATGCGCTTTCCGGCCGCCTACTTCCGGCGCATATGTACATCTCGGCGCGCCATCTCGGGCCCGCCCAGATATTCCTCCCGCTTTTGCGCCACTTTACAGACCGTTCGGTCGTCTGTCCGCACGCGCGGGTATACTCAAAACGATACTTTTCCTATGCAATACGATGCAGGCTCGGCCTGCACGATCCGAAGGGGGCAGTGATGGAGAGGATACTCGGCGTTAATCTCTCTGGCTGGTTTATTCCCGAGCCTTGGGTGACCCCGTCGCTATACGCGGCGACCGGTGCATCCAACGCGGCCGAGCTGCAGGAGGCCATGGGCACCGCCGCCTATAACGAGCGCATGCGCCGTCATTACGAGACGTTTGTGAGCGAGGACGATTTCCGTCGCATGGCGCAGATCGGCCTCAACGCCGTGCGTCTGCCGGTGCCCTGGTATGCCTTTGGCTCGCAGGAGTCCGATGCGTCCTACATCTCGGTTGTCGACTACATCGACCGTGCAATTGAGTGGGCTGCCAAGTACGACATCCGCGTGCTGCTTGATCTGGCAACTGTGCCCGGTGGCCAGGGCGATTCCAACGATTCGCCCGCCACGCCGGAGGCTGTTGCCGAGTGGCATTCGTCCACTAACGGCCGCCATGTCGCACTCGACGTGCTCGAGCGCCTGGCCGATCGTTACGGCGAGGCCGAGAGCCTGCTGGGCATTGAGCTGCTGGATACGCCACAGATGAGTGTCCGCAAGAGTCTCTTTGCCATGACGGATGGCATTCCGGCCTACTACCTGCGCAATTTCTATCGCGATGCCTACGAGCTCGTCCGTTCGTATATGCCCGAGGATAAGATCGTCGTCTTCTCGTCGTCGGGGCATCCCGGCGAGTGGAAGCATTTTATGCGCGGCGCCAAGTACAAGAACGTCTACATGGACCTTCACCTGTACCATTACCGCGACGAGTATGCGCTCGATATCACGAGCCCCCGCGGGCTGACGACGGCGATTTCGCGCAACAAGCGCGAGCTCAAAGAAGCGATTTCGACTGGGTTCCCCGTGCTGGTGGGCGAATGGTCGGGCGCGGCGATCTTTGCCAACTCGTCGGTTACGCCCGAGGGCCGCAATGCCTACGAGCGCGTGTTTATCGCCAATCAGCTGGCTTCGTTTGCGCCGGCTGCCGGTTGGTTCTTCCAAACGTGGAAGACCGAGAAGCGCATTGCAGCATGGGACGCCCGCGCGGCGCTCGGTACGCTCGAGCGCGGCATGATTGAATAGGTTGATATGACGCAAAACAGCGCCCATACGGGCAAACTCTATGTGGTCGGCACGCCCATCGGCAACCTGGGCGACCTGTCCCCGCGCGTTGGCGAGGCGTTTGCCGCCGCCGATGCCATCTGCTGCGAAGACACGCGTGTGACGTCAAAGCTGCTGATGCACTTGGGCATTTCCAAGCCGCTTGTCCGTTGCGACGAGAATGTGATCGCCAGCCGCGCCGCCGGCCTAGTCGACCGTCTGCTGGCGGGGGAGACCCTCGCCTTTGCCTCGGACGCCGGCATGCCGAGCGTGTCCGATCCCGGCCAGGCGCTGGTCGAGGCGGCGCGTGAGGCCGATGTGCCCGTCGAAGTTATTCCCGGGCCCTCTGCTTGCGTCACGGCGCTCGTTTCGTCCGGCATTCCCTGCGAGCATTTTTTCTTCGAGGGCTTTTTGGGCCGAAAGCACGGTGACCGTGTGCGCCGTTTGCAGCGCCTTGCCGTGGTGCCCGGCGCACTCATCTTCTACGAGTCTCCACATCGCATCGTGGCGACGCTCGAGGCCGTGGCGGAGGTCTTTCCCCAACGTGAGGTTGCCGTCTGCCGCGAACTCACCAAGCTGCACGAGGAGGTCTTGCGCGGGCCCGCCGCCCAGCTCGCCGAGGAGCTGCGTGCTCGCGGCGAGGTAAAGGGCGAGATTGCGCTGGTCATCGCGCCGCCGAGCGAGGACGAGGAGGCTGGTATCGTGCCGGTTGGCGCCGCGGCAGCGGATCCCGACGAGGCCCTGCGCGAGGATATCCGCGCCGCGCTCGAGGAGGGGGAGCCCGCGTCTGCGGTGGCCAAGCGCCTGTCTCAGAAGTATTCGCGCCGCAAGCGCGATGTCTATGCCATGGTGCTCGATATGCAATAGATGGAGGATATCCAGCCCTTGCGCTAGAATCATCCCCTGTATGCAACGTTTTTCTGGAGGACAAACCCCATGGATCAAAGCAAGCCTTCGTTCTTTATCACGACGCCCATCTACTACGTCAACGCCGATCCGCACCTGGGCACGGCTTATTCCACCATCATCGCCGACGTTCAGGCCCGTTATCGTCGCTCCGCCGGCTATAACGTCAAGTTCCTGACCGGCATGGACGAGCACGGCGAGAAGGTCGCCGAGGCCGCAGCCAAGCACAACATGACGCCGCAGGAGTGGACCGACAGCCAGGCTCCGCACTTCAAGGAGCTTTGGAACAAGCTCGAGATCTCCAACGACGACTTCATCCGCACCACCGAGCCGCGCCAGCACCATGCTGTGCAGTACCTGTGGGAGCGCATGAAGGAGTCCGGCTACCTGTATAAGGGCAGCTACGATGGCTGGTACTGTGTGCCCGACGAGACCTACTTCACCGATACGCAGGTCCAGAAGGGCGACGAGGAGTACGGCAGCGTCGGCCAGCACCTGTGCCCCGACTGCCACCGTCCACTGGAGCGCGTGCAGGAGGAGTCCTACTTCTTTAAGCTTTCTGCCTTCCAGGACAAGCTGCTCAAGCTCTATGACGAGCACCCCGACTTTGTCGAGCCTGCGTTCCGCATGAACGAGGTTCGCAGCTTTGTCGAGGGCGGCCTTAATGACCTTTCCGTGAGCCGTACGAGCTTTGACTGGGGCATTCAGGTCCCGTTTGACGAGGGTCACGTGACCTATGTATGGTTCGACGCGCTGCTCAACTATATGACGGCCGTCGGCTACGGTGTCGACACCGACGAGGCGCGTGCCGAGCTGGCCTATCGCTGGCCTGCGCAGTTCCACATCGTGGGTAAGGACATCATCCGCTTCCACTGCGTCATTTGGCCCGCCATGCTCATGGCCATCGGCGAGGCCCTGCCCGAGCACGTCTTTGCCCACGGCTTCCTGACCGTGCGCAATGCCGAGACTGGCAAGGCCGAGAAGATGTCCAAGAGCCGCGGCAACGCCATCGCTCCGCAGGACGTTATCGACATGCTGGGCGTCGAGGGCTATCGCTACTACTTCATGACCGACGTCGTCCCCGGTACCGACGGTGCCATCAGCTTCGATCGCATGGAGCAGGTCTACAACGCCGACCTGGCCAACAGCTGGGGCAACCTTATCTCGCGTTCGCTCAACATGAGCGGCAAGTACTTTGACGGTTGCGCGCCCGTCAAGCCCGCATCGTTCGACGCGTTCGACAACCCGCTGGCAAAGATCGCCGATGGCCTGGTCGAGCGCTACATGGCCAAGATGGACGTGCTCGATTACGGCGGAGCCAAGGACGAGGTCATGGAGCTCATCCACGCCGCCAACCACTACATCGAGGACTCCGAGCCCTGGGCGCTTGCCAAGGACGAGGCCAAGGCTGACGAGCTGGCATTTGTGATCTACAACCTGCTCGAGGCCATCCGCATCGCCGCTCACCTGCTGATGCCGCTCATGCCCCAGACTTCTGCCGAGGCCCTGCGCCGCCTGTCCTGCGAGGACGAGGCCGCGAGCGACGACCTCAAGGGCATTTGCACTTGGGGCCTGCTTGCCGGCGGTCAGCCCGTCGAGAAGGGTGAGCCGCTGTTCCCGCGTCTGGCGTAGAGACCGCGCGAGCGCCATATCGGCAATTTGCTGTTTAGCTGTAAGGGCATGGCCGCCACGGTCCATGCCCTTTTGTTTCAAGACGCCGCCATCATGCTAAGGAGGCAACCATGACAACTTCGCCTTTGGCAAACCCCACGGCCACTAGGGAGCTGCTGGAGGAGTTTGGCCTTGCGACCAAGCATCGCCTGGGCCAGAACTTTCTAATCGACAACCATGTAATTGAGCGCATTTGCGAGCTTGCCGAGCTTGCAGGCGATGAGCGTGTGCTCGAGGTTGGTCCGGGCGTTGGTACGCTCACGCTTGCGCTGTTGCAGGAGGCGGCGTGCGTCACGTCGATCGAAGCAGATCCCGAGCTCGAGCCGGTGCTCGATGCTCACGCCGCCGACTACGCCAACTTCCGCTTTATCATGGGCGACGCGCTTAAGGTGACGCCGGAGCAGATTGAGCAGGCCGCCGGCGGTGAGCCGACGGTATTTGTCGCGAACCTGCCCTATAACGTGGCGGCGACGATCATCCTGCAGTTCTTCCAGACGATGTCGGCGCTCAAGCGTGCCGTCGTCATGGTGCAAAAGGAGGTTGCCGATCGCATTGCCGCAACGCCCGGTAACAAGACCTATGGCGGCTATACGGCAAAGCTCGGCCTGTATGCGCAAGTAACGGGTCGCTTTGAAGTGCCGCCGCGCTGCTTTATGCCGGCGCCGCATGTGGACTCGGCCGTCGTGCGTATCGACCGTGTTGACGGCGTGGTACCCGAAGGACTCGATCGCGAATTTGTGGCCCGCGTGATTGATGCTGCATTTGCTCAGCGTCGCAAGACCATCCGCAATTCCATGAGCGCCAACGGCTTTGCCAAGGACGTACTCGATGCCGCCTTTGAGGCTTGCGGTATCGCGCCCACGTCGCGTGCCGAGACGCTTGACGTTGCGGACTTTGTCCGTCTGGCCCAGGAGCTATCCCATGACGCTTAATGCCGAACGCGTGACGTTTACCAAGAAAAAGAAAACGGTCGTCTGTCCGGAGCCGCTGGCACCACTTGCCGATACTCATGCGCATCTGCTCTCATTTTGGGGCAAAGAAGTGCCCGAGACGCTCGTGCGTGCTAAAGCCGCGGGCGTCGACCTGTTGGTGACGGTCTTCGATCCCATCGCCGACAAACGCAGCGTGACGGACTATAGCGACTGGCTGGTGCGCGAGATTCTGCCGATGCAGGATATTCCGCAGATTAAGTATCTCGCCGGCGTGCACCCCTATGGCGCGCCGGACTATACCGATGATATCCATGCCCAGGTTGTGGCTGCGCTCGACGATCCGTT
This sequence comes from uncultured Collinsella sp., assembly GCA_902493615.1. Taxonomy (GTDB): domain Bacteria; phylum Actinomycetota; class Coriobacteriia; order Coriobacteriales; family Coriobacteriaceae; genus Collinsella. The sequence continues at coordinate 4,403 of CABUQK010000044.1, read as the reverse complement.
GTGTGTTGGCATCGGCGAAATTGGCCTGGACTACCACATGGACTATGACGACGATGTCGCGCCGGCGCCTCGTGACGCGCAGATTGACTGCATGGCGCGTCAGCTTGAGCTTGCCGTGCGTCGCAACGTGCCGGTGGAGCTACATTTGCGGCACGAGGACACCGACCAAGAGCGTACGTCGCACACGGACGCCTACAACGTGCTTCGCGAGGTAGGTGTGCCTCAGGCCGGTTGTGTGCTGCACTGCTTTGGCGAGGACCGCGCCACGATGGAGCGCTTTGTGGGCTTGGGCTGTTATATCGCCTATGGAGGCGCGGCTACCTTTAAGCGCAACGATGACGTGCGCGAGGCATTCGCGGCAACCCCGTTCGACCGTATTTTGTTTGAGACGGACTGCCCGTACATGGCGCCGGAGCCGATCCGCGGTCTTGAGTGCGAGCCCGCAATGATTTCCATTACGGCAAATGCGCTGGTTAACGACCGTGTTGATCGCACGGGGGAGGATGCCGAGGCTATCGCGCGAGCAGCTTGGGAAAATGCCTGCAAACTTTTTCTATAAACGGCTGCCAAGGGGCTGACAAAACTGGTCTATTACCTGCCTTATGCCTGCCCTTGAGCTTACGACGGGGCGTTTCTATTAATAAGTGCCTACGGTTCGCGTCATGTTCCCGCATCTTCGCGCAAGCATATGACAAGCGATTGCCGTTGATCGAAAAACGGCTTGCCCACAACCCTAATATCTACCACGTCATCGCCGGACGGGACAAATAGAACCCCCGGTCCCTCCGGTGCATTCTTGTGTTGTAAGGAGAAGATTGTGGCAGATATCAAGAACAAGCAAATTTCTCGCCGGTCCTTCTTGGGCCTTTTTGGCGCGAGTGCCGTGACGCTCGGCCTCGGTCTCGTCGGTTGCGGCAGCGTTGACGGTAAGGGTGGTGCGGCGACCGCTGGCTCGGATGCCGCTTCTATCGATAAACTTACCATGGTCTGGCTGCCCAACGAGTCCAGCTCCGAGTTCGACGCGGGCCGCGAGGAGTTTGGCAAGGTTCTTGAGAAGTACGCCGGTGTCAAGGTCGAGCTCATGACCACCACCGACTATAACGTCGCTATCGAGGCTATCGCTTCCGGCAAGGCTCAGCTTGCCAACATGGGCGCCGAGGGCTTCATCCAGGCTCAGAAGAAGAACAGCAAGGTTCTTCCGCTTGTGACCACCTCCGACACCGACGGCAAGCTCGACGGCGCCAAGTACTACAGCCGCATCTGCGTGCCCGAGGCCGAGATGAGCACGTACGCGGATAGCGCCGAGGAGACCGGCTACTCCATCAAGAACATCAAGGGCAAGCGCATGAGCTTTGTCTCCGCTACCTCCACTTCCGGCTTCAAGGTTCCGTGCAGCGCCATCATGAAGGCATTCCCGGATGACGTGAAGTCTTCCGATGAGCTCAGCACCCTGGGCTTCTTCTCCCAGGTGCTCTTTGGCAACTCTCACCCCGGCTCTGCCGTCAACCTGCTGCAGGGCGACGCCGATGTGGCCGCCTTCGACGACGTTGACGTCGATACCTATCTTGACGTTCCCGAGGGCGAGCGCGACGCCGTGAACGCCGCCGGCTCCGTCTACTCCGTCAAGGCCGACGCTCCTCAGCCCTTCGATCGCGTCCAGGGCAAGAAGTTCGGCATCATCCAGTCTACCCCGGTTCTCAACGGCCCCATCGCCGTCAACACCGAGAAGGTTCCGCAGGAGATCATCGACAAGCTCGTCAAGGGCCTGACCTCCAAGGAGACCTCTGAGGACGAGCTGCTCTTTGCCCCCGAAGACAAAGAGGGCAACGGTGCCGTTTGGAGCCTGGGCGATACTGCCGGCTTCATCGCAGTCGAGGACTCCTGGTACGACCCCATTCGCGCGCTTGACTAATGCATGTCCCTGCGCGCACACGTGCAGATGGGCGGCATCGCGTAGACGATTCGCCGCTGCCAAAACGGGCCGGGCGCGAATATCCGCGTCCGGCCTCGACGTTGATGGGAGGGCATGGGAATGCCACAGAACGCACAGCCTCTTTTGCAGGTGAGCGATTTGACCAAAAGCTATGAGGGCAAACGAGGCGCACAGCAGCAGCATCACGCGCTTTCCGGCGTAGATTTTGTCTGCGGCGAGGGAGAGCTGGTCACGGTGATCGGCCCTTCAGGCGCCGGCAAGTCGACCTTTTTGCGCTGCATCAATCGCCTTATCGAGCCCACGGAGGGTTCGGTTGTTTTTAACGGGCAGGACATCACGCACCTGCGCCGCAACAAGCTGCGCGGCGTGCGTACGCAGATTGCCATGATCTTCCAAAACTACAACCTGGTGTATCGTCTTACCGCCATCCAAAACGTGCTGCACGGGCGCCTTGGTTACAAGGGCGCTGTGGCCGGATCGTTGGGCCTTTACAGTGACGCCGAGAAGCTTCGTGCGTTCGAGTTGCTCGACGAAGTGGGTCTGGGCGAGTTTGCCTATCGTCGCGCCGACCAGCTCTCGGGCGGACAAAAGCAGCGCGTGGGTATTGCTCGTGCACTCATTCAAGATCCGCGCATCATTTTATGCGACGAGCCTATCGCGAGCCTTGATCCCAAGAGCAGCCGTGCTGTCATGGAGCATCTGCGCCGCGTGACACGTCAGCATGGCATCACGTGCATCGTCAATCTGCATCAGGTGGACATGGCACTTGAGTTTTCCGATCGTATCGTGGGCCTGCGCGCGGGCGAGAAGGTCTTCGAAGGCACGCCTGCCGAGCTGACGCTCCAGATGATTGCAGCGATTTACGGCGATGATGAAGAGGGCCGTATTCCCGTTCCGGTGGCCGAACCCCAAGCTGCCGCGACGTCTGCATCCGTCGGCGTGGCATCCGCTGTTCCCTCTGGAGCCCTGCGATGAGCGCGGGAGAGTGCGGCGCCGTGCCCGCCGGTTCCTATGGCGATGTGGGCTCGGGAAAGGTTCCCGATCTGAGCTGGTTCAAGAAGCGCCAGCTGCGCACGCTCGTGGCGCTCGTTGCCATCGTTCTTGTTGCCGAGGGCGCGTCGCTCGTCAGCGACTTTAGCTTTGGGTATGCCTTGGGCTCGGTGCCGGCGGCCATCGTATGGATGCTGCAGAACTTCTGCCCCACGGCATCGTCGTTTGGCCAGCTGGGAATGATTGCCGCACAGGTGGTGTCGACGGTGTTCGATTCCATCGCCGCCACGATGCTCGCGGCGCTTTTGGGCATCGTTCTTGCGGTGCTGGGCTGCTCGAGCGTTGGCGTCGAGAACGGCGCCGTGCGCGGCGTCATTCGCGTGTTCGCCAATATCTTCCGCAATGTTCCCATGATCGCATGGGCGCTGCTTTTGCTCCTTTCGTTCAAGCAAAACGAGTTCACGGGTTTCCTTGCGCTCTTTTTGGCGACGTTTGGCCAGATCACGCGCTTTTTCCTCGATACGCTCGATGAGATTCCTTCCGGACCCATCGAGGCGCTGCACAGCTGCGGTGCCAGCTTTTGGCAGATTGTTTTCCAGGCGGGCCTGCCGCTCGCCGTGGCAGAGCTCATGAGCTGGACGCTCTATATGGTCGAGACCAATATCCGCGAGGCCACGTTGGTGGGCCTGCTTACCGGCACGGGTATCGGCTTTGTCTTCAACTTGTACTATGCCTCCTTCCGGTACGACTGCGCTGGCCTGGTGATCCTTGTGACCATCGTTTTGGTGCTCGTGGTCGAGGCGATTTCCAATGCTGCAAGGAGGTCGATGATCTAATGGGGACGTTCGAATTGACTCCCGCTGCAGCCGGTACGATTGAGCGCACGCACGCCGGGCACATTCGTCTCGTGTCCCGTCAGGGGCGCAACTATTCGGTCGCGCTCACCTTGGGTGTCCTGTGCCTTTTGACGGTCGTTGCGTTTGTGCGCATGGATTTTGGCACGGTGGACCTTGGTCGTGCAATCGCTCAAACCTGGTCTGATTTTTGCGCCATGATGTTCCAGCCGGCGTTGGATCCCCCGTTGGGAGCTGCACATTTTAGCTGGGCAAAGGTTGCCGAGAGTACGCTGGTCACCATTGCGGTCACCGTGCTGTGCACCATCATCTCGGCCATCATCTCGTTTTTCCTGGCGCTGGCGGCATCCGAGAACCTCTCGAACCCGCTCGTTTCCAATGCGGTCAAAGGGTTTGTCGCCATCATCCGAGCAATTCCAACGATCCTGTGGGTGCTTGTCTTTACGGTGGCTATCGGCCTTGGATCCGAGGCGGCAGTGCTGGGAATCTCCTTCCACTCCATCGCCTATCTCACCAAGAGCTACTCCGAATCAATCGAAGAGATCGATGCCGACGTGATTGAGGCGCTCTCTGCGAGCGGTGCGAGCTTTTGGCAAATTGTGTTCCAGGCCATTTGCCCTGCCACC
>CABUQK010000043.1 GCA_902493615.1 uncultured Collinsella sp. | reverse complement strand
CTGTCGCGCCTGCTGCCTGGGGCGACTTTGGGGTTGGGGTGAATCGGGGTCTAATACTTTCCCGTGAAGTGAACGAGCTTATTTGGACCCCCGAAGCATTGGCATATTTTGACCGCTATTTCCTGCGGTTTTACAGCGTGAATCCTGCGGTTTTTTGGGCTAAAGGTGTGGATGCTCCGGGGCTTCGTTTTTACTCGTTCACTTCTCGGGAAAGTATTAGAGCTCAGCTGATAGAGGTACCTCTCTGGCGTCGAAGCCCTGCGTCTTCTTCGCTTGATTGGGGAAAACAGCCTCGCTTAAGCAATTGCGAGCCCGCCCAGACGTATCTGTGGGGTTGTCTGCACAATTCGCGGTATTATGTTGCGGAGTTTTGAAAGGAGCCGCTGGTGGTCACGACGACGTTTGCTTCGCCTTTGGGCGAAATCCTGCTTGCCGCTGATGGCCGCGGTTTGACGGGGCTTTGGTTTGAGGGGCAGGAGCACTTTGGCTCCACGCTTCTCAAAGAAGATCCCGAACATGTTGAAGGCGCCGATGCGGTTTCTGGTACCGGTGGGATGTCTTCGGTGAGTCCGGCAAATGGCGCGGCTTCTTCGGTGCTTGAGCGTTCTTGGGCTTGGCTGAATGCTTATTTTGCGGGGCAGGAGCCTCGGTTTACGCCGCCGTTGCATATGATTGGTACGGCGTTTCAGCGCGAGGTTTGGTTTGAGCTGCTTTCAATTCCGCGTGGCGAGGTCGTTACGTATGGCGAGATCGCTCAGCGTGTTGCGGCTCGACATCGTGTACCGGGAAACGAAGCACCCGTTGTGTCTCCCCGTGCCGTGGGGACCGCGGTCGCGCGAAATCCCATTTCGATCATTGTGCCGTGCCATCGCGTAGTTGCCGCCGACGGATCGCTCAACGGATACGCCGGCGGCCTCGACCGTAAGGAGTGGCTGCTTCGGCTTGAGGGCGCGTACGAGGAGTAACGCCAGGGCACTTTGCATGACGAAGGCGCCACGAAGGGACGAGTCGCTGTCCTTTCGCGGCCGGCATGCGTCCAAGCGCTCGGCATATGTGCCTTAAGTTTGGCTAAGCCCTATCCTGCGTATTTAAAAACGCGCAGGTTGAGCAGCTAAGGCTGCGCTAAGGCGACTGGCAGTGCGCTATCATCGGCAGTATCGAAATCTGTATAGCCGTGCGCCAAAGGAACAACTATGAAGCTGATGCTTGCCGAGGACGAACCCGGCCTCTCCCGCGCCCTTACCGCGATTCTTCAACATAGCGACTACGAGGTCGACACCGCCCTCGACGGTCTGACGGCGCTCGAATATCTGCTCGCCAACGACTATGACGCCGCAATTCTGGACATCATGATGCCCGGCATGGATGGCATTGAGGTGCTCAAGCGCACGCGCGCCGCCGGTAAGCGACTGCCCATCATCATGCTCACGGCAAAAAGCGAGGTGTCCGATAAGGTCGAGGGTCTGGATGCCGGTGCCAACGATTATCTGACCAAGCCGTTTGCCGCTAAGGAGCTGCTTGCGCGTATTCGTGCCATGACGCGTGCAGCGACGGCAATTGACGCCACGACGCTCAGCGTGGGCAACGTGCGCCTCGATACGGCATCGTGCACACTCGTTGGGCCTTTGGGCGAGGAACATTTGGCGAATCGTGAGTTTCAGCTTATGGAGCTCTTTATGCGCAACGCCGGCACGCGCATGCCCACCGAGCGTCTGATGCTCGGGGTTTGGGGTGAGGACGCACCCGAAGGCGCTAACGTGGTGTGGGTCTACATCTCGTACCTGCGCAAAAAGCTGACGGCGCTGGGTGCCAACGTGGTCATCCACGCGTCGCGCAACCAGGGCTATTCGCTCGAGGTTGTCGAGGAAGGCGAATAAGCGTGAGCGCGAGCGCGTGGTGGAGGCGCATGGCGGAGCGGTTTCACGCCGCCTCGAGTAGTACGGGGCGGGCAAATTCTGTTGACGCATTGGGCCGCCGCCTGCGTCGCAAGTTTATCCTCGTTGCCATGGGCGCCGTGACCGTGGTACTCACGCTCATCATCGCCGGCATCAACATCGTCAATTATTCGCATGTCTGCAAGATGGCCGACGCTCGCCTGGACTATATCCTGGCGGGCAAGGACGGTATCGATTGGGGGGACGAGCCTAAAGACGATCCCGCTAATGGCAAGGATGCCGGCGATAGCCAGGCGGGCGTTCGCATCAGGCATTTCGAAGGTATGACGGCGGAGTCTCCCTTCGACACGCGCTACTTTACGGTGTCGATCGCCGGTGGGCAGGTGACCGATGTCAACACGGCCCGCATTGCCGCGGTGGGCGCCAAGCGCGCTGCACGCATCGCTGCAGGACTATATTCCAAGGGTTGGACCTCGGGCTTTTCTGGTAACTACCGCTATACGGTTACGGTTCAAGACGATGAGACCACCTATGTGTTCGTGGACTGCTCGCGTGAGCTTGCAAGCTTTCATTCGTTTTTGAGCGCGAGCGCGGCAATCAGTTGCATTGGCTGGCTGGCGGTGCTGGCAATTGTGGCGGGTGCCTCGGGCGCGGTGATTCGACCGATGGTCGAGAGCTACAGCAAGCAAAAGCGCTTTGTTACCGATGCAAGCCACGAGATCAAGACGCCGTTGGCCGTGATCGACGCCGCTAACGAGGTACAGGAAATTGAGAGCGGCAAGAGCGAGTGGACGCAGAGCATTCACGAGCAGGTCGCGCGGCTGACGGCGCTGACGGAGCGTCTGGTGTTCCTGGCGCGTATGGACGAGGGTTCGGCCGGCTTTACCATGACATCGATCGATCTTTCAGAGGCAGTGGACAAGGCGGCGGCGCCGTTTGAGTCAGTGGCGGTTTCGCGCGGAAAGCGGCTGTCGACGTCGATCGCGAGCGGTGTGCGGGCCCATGCCGATGCCGCGGCAGTGGCGCAGGTTGTTGAGCTGCTGCTGGACAACGCCACACGCTACGCAAGCGAGGGCAGCGTGATTGAGCTAAGTCTGCGTGCCGTCTCGCGCGGTCAGGGTAAGGGCGTCGCCGAACTTGTCGTATCGAACGCCGTGGACGAGCTGCCCGAGGGTGACCTGGATCGATTGTTCGACCGTTTCTATCGTGCGGATGTGTCGCGCAGCTCCAAGACAGGCGGTTCGGGCGTGGGCCTATCCGTGGTGCGAGCCATCGCCGAGGCCCATGGCGGGAGCGCTTCTGTCTGCGGCCACGGCAATCAGATTACCTTCACCGTCCGCCTCTAAAACCTGCCAAAATGAACCTGTCCCTTTTTGGTCGGTGCGAAATGGGTAATACTAAGGAGTTATCCGATCAGATGGGAATTAATCGATGGCTTATATCGAATTCAAAGACGTCATCAAGGCGTACGGAGAGGGCGATGCCCGCATTCACGCGCTCGACGGCGCGAGCTTTACCGTTGAGCGCGGTGAGCTCGCCATTATCCTGGGCGCCTCGGGTGCCGGCAAGACCACGGCGCTCAACATCCTGGGCGGCATGGACACGGTTACCTCCGGCACCGTGACGGTGGACGGGCGCGACGTGAGCTCCGCCAACGAGGCGCAGCTCGTGGAATACCGCCGTGCCGACGTCGGCTTTGTCTTCCAGTTCTACAATCTGGTCCCCAACCTGACGGCGCTCGAAAATGTCGAGCTTGCAGCTCAGATCTGCCCCGATTCGCTCGATGCCGAACAGACGCTTCGCCAGGTTGGCCTGGGCGAGCGCCTGGGCAACTTTCCGGCACAGCTTTCGGGCGGCGAGCAGCAGCGCGTGTCCATCGCCCGCGCACTGGCAAAGAACCCCAAGCTGCTCCTGTGCGACGAGCCCACGGGCGCGCTCGACTATAAAACCGGCAAGCAGATCTTGCAGCTGCTGCAGGATACCTGCCGCAAGCAGGGCATTACGGTCATCATCATCACGCACAACTCCGCGCTCGCGCCCATGGCCGATCGTCTGATCCGCTTTAGGAGCGGCCGCGTGGAGAGCGAGACGGTCCAGCAAAATCCCGTGCCTATCGAGACGATCGAGTGGTAGCGCCCATGGACCAAGATCGCCAAAACAGCCAAAACCACGATACGGAGCACGCAGGCCACGACGGGGAGTTCGCGACCTACCGCACTGCCCAAAGCTCAAACGATATGGTCCCGACGGTTTTTCGCCGTGGCATCTACCGCACAATCCGAGGCAGTCTTAAGCGCTTCTTGTCAATCGTGGTCATCACCGCGCTTGGCGTGAGCGTGATGTGCGGCCTTAAGGCGGGCTGCGAGGATCTGCGCGATTCGGTTGACGCCTACTTTGACCAGCAGAGTGTCTATGACATTAACGTGCAGTCGACCTATGGCCTTACACGCGACGATCTGGCGGCTATCCAAGAGGTCGACGGCGTCGAGACGGCCGAGGACATCTACACCGAGACCGCCTACACCGCCGTGGGCACAACGCGCGAGCGCGTGGTCGTGCAGAGCCTTTCCAAGGAGAATATCGATCAGCCGGTGCTGGTGAGCGGCGATTTGCCCGAGAGTGCCGGTGAGGTTGCGGTGACATCGAAGTTCCTGAAGGCTTCGGGCAAAAAGCTCGGCGATACCGTGAGCTTTGCCGCCAATGACGCTAGCTCGTCGAACCAAAGCGCCAAGGACCAGTTTGCCGCGGGCGATTACACCATTACGGCCGAGGTCCTCGATCCCACCGATGTGAGCTCCGACTCGACCGTCAACGACTTTCGCGCTGCTTCGGCTGCGGACTATAAGTTCTATGTGAGCGAGGATGCCGCGACATCTTCCTCCTACTCCGCCGTCCGCGTGATTGTTGAGGGGGCCAAGAGCCTCAACTCCTATTCCGATGCCTACACGACAAAGATCAACGAGGTCAAGAGTAATATCGAGGAGATCCGCGATGAGCGCGAGAAGGCGCGTGTTCAGGAACTGACGGTCGACACGCCGGCAAGCTTGGATGCGGCCGAGCGCCAGACGAATATGCTCTTTGGGATAGAGCAGGACAACATCAATCGCATGGCCGAAGGCAGCGAGGAGCGCGTTCAGGCACAGGCCGATTTGAACCAGCGCCGCGCAGCCGCCGACCAGCAATTTTCCGATGCCCGTACCGAGCTTTCCGATCTGGGCGAATGCACTTGGTACATCCAGGACCGCGTTAACATCGCAAGCTACTCGAGCGTGGAGAGCGACAGCTCTTCGATCGAAGCCATCGCCACGGTTTTCCCATTCATCTTCTTTGTCGTCGCCGTGCTCATTAGCCTTACCACCGCCACGCGCATGGTCGAGGAAGAGCGCACGCTCATTGGTTTGTACAAGGCGCTCGGCTATTCACGCGGGCGTATCCTGTCCAAATACGTGAACTATTCGCTGTGGGCTTGTCTGATCGGCGGCGTGCTTGGCAACATTGTCGGATTTGTGGGCCTACCACTGTTCCTGTTTACGGTGTTCGACGACATGTACTCACTGCCCCAGATGCTGCTTTCGTACGACATCGTGTCCTCGATCGTTTCGGTGGCGCTGTTTGCCGTGGGCGTGGTGGGCGCCACGATTATCGCCTGCCGCCACGAGATGGCCGAGACCCCGGCCTCGCTCATGCGCCCCAAGGCCCCGCGCGCCGGCTCGCGCATCTTGCTCGAGCGCATCGGCTTTATCTGGCGCCGCATGGGCTTTTTGAACAAGGTCGCTGCACGCAACCTATTCCGCTATAAAAAGCGCGCCTTTATGACCATCTTCGGCATCGCGGGTTGCACCGCGCTTGTGATCTGCGGTATGGGTATTCGCGACACGTCGGTCGCGCTTTCGCCCAAGCAGTACGGGCATATCACGCGCTATGACTTGCTGGCGGTTGCCAATCCCGACGATTTTTCGCAGACGTGCGCGGCATTGGATGAGCGCAGCGCGGCCAAGGATTCTAACGTGACGGTGTCTTCGACGCTGCCGATCATGACCGACAACGTTACCTTTACGTTTGGCGGAAAGAGCGAGACCGTGCAGCTGATCGTGGTGCCCGATGACCGCACGAACGACCTGGACGACTACGTGCGTCTCGAGGATGAGTCCAAAGAGCCGCTGTCTTTGCGTGACGGAGACGTGTATCTGAGCAAGAGTTCACAGCTGGTGCTGGGGATTCAGCCGGGCGATACAGCACACGTCCAGGATTCGTCGCTCAACGTTGCCAAGGTCAAAGTCAGCGACATTTCGCTCAACTATCTGGGCAACACGCTTTATATGACTCAGGGCACCTATGAGCGCGCGTTCGGTCGAAGCGCACGCCTTAACGGCGTCTTTGTGCTGCTTAAGGGTTCGTCGGCCGACCAGATTGCGTTTAGCAAGAATCTTAAGAGTGACGGCTGGCTTACGATTTCGAGTACGGCCGAGCATTGGGAAAACTATGAAGCGAACTTTACGATTATCAATTCGGTCGTGGTGCTCGTGACCTTTATGGCAGCGTGTCTGTCGTTTGTGGTGGTGTTTACGCTGTCCAACACCAACATCTCCGAGCGCGAACGCGAGCTGGCGACCATCAAGGTGCTGGGCTTCCGCCGTGGTGAGGTGCACCATTACGTCAACAAGGAGACGTTGATTCTCACGGCGATTGGCGCCGCTCTGGGCGTGCCGCTAGGCGGCTTGCTGGCCGAGAGCTTTACCTACATTTTGCAGATGCCGTCGCTGTACTTTGACGTCGAGGTCGAGCCGCTAAGCTACGTGCTCGCCGTGGTGCTTTCCTTTGGCTTTACGTTTATCGTCAATCTCGCCACCAATCGTACCCTCAACAAGATCGACATGGTCGGCGCCCTCAAGAGTGCCGAGTAACCTGTCCTGGGATTCAAGCTGTAGCGAGCTACCGACGCACCCACATCCGCATTATTGCATAAACCGCCCCGTTGAATGCATATTTTGGCGGGGCGGTTGCTACTTGTCCACGGGTACCCCAGGGGGCGGCGTGCAAATTCCGGAGTATTCAGCATCCCGGGGTCCGCGGGCGCGGGGGCGGGAGTGCAAAACTGCGCTGAAAGCCCCGATTCTGAGCCCCAACGCCTCTAGAGCCGCTCGTTTTTTACAGGATGCGGCCCATGGTGCCTGCCTTTCGCCCAAAATCCAGTATGCAGGCACCCTCGGCTGCTGAATACTCCCAAAAATGCACGCCACACCCCACCCTAGGCACCCGCAGCAAGAAGACGAATAGCCGCGGCGAGCATGTAAACGCAGGGCCCTCCGACCCCTCCCGACGATTTCGATTGGCGACCTTTGACGGAGTCAAGGGAGGAGCCAAATCGAAATACGTCGGGCGGGGTCGGAGGGCCCGATGGGATGGATTTCGGCCGAGGCTATTCGTCGCCGAAGCTGATGCCCAGCGCCTTGGCCTCGCGCACCAGATCACTCTGGGGGTCGACATACTTGAGCTTGCCGGCGACTTCCTCGAGCGGCATGTGGCACATCTTGCCGTCGCGCAGGGCGATCATGTAGCCAAACTCGCCACGTAGGCAGCCCAGTGCCGCCTCGACGCCGCACTGGGTCGCAAAGATGCGGTCCTGGGCGTCGGGCTGACCGCCGCGCTGCGTGTGGCCGGGGATGGCGACGCGGGTCTCGCGACCGGTCTTGGCCTCGATCTCCTTGGCGATGTCGTAGACGATTGACGGGCTCGTGCGCTCGGCGAGCTTCTTCTTGTACTCCTTCTTGGACAGCGCCGCGTCCTCCTTGGAGATGGCGCCCTCGGCGACGGCCACGATGGTAAAGCGGCTGCCGGTCTCCATGCGATGCTCGATGGTCTTGATGACGTGATTCATGTCGTAGGGAATCTCGGGGATCAGGATGACGTCTGCACCGCCCGCGACGCCGGCATACAGCGGGATCCAGCCAACCTTGTGGCCCATGATCTCGATGACGAACACGCGGCCGTGGCTCGAGGCGGTAGTGTGGATGTCGTCGATGCACTTGGTGGCGACGTCGATGGCGCTCGTAAAGCCAAACGTCATCTCGGTGCCCCAGGTGTCGTTATCGATGGTCTTGGGCAGGGCGATAACGTTGAGGCCCTCTTCGCGCAGGCGGTTGGCGGTCTTGGTGGAGCCGTTGCCGCCCAGCATAAACAGGCAGTCGAGCTGCAACTTGTGATAGGTGTGGACCATCGCGGGTACCTTCTCGACGCCGTCGGCCTCGGGAATGTTCAGACGCTTGAACGGCGTGCGGCTCGTGCCCAGAATAGTGCCGCCGCGGGTGAGGATACCGCTAAAATCGGCGGGCGTCATGACACGGAACCTGCTGTAGATAAGGCCCTGATATCCGTCCTCAAAGCCATAAATCTCGATAGGCTCTTCGCTATTGGTCATAAGCGTTTTGACAATGCCGCGCATGGTGGCGTTGAGCGCCTGGCAGTCGCCGCCACTAGTAAGAAGACCGATCCTAAGCATGGTGAATCCTTCCGGGCAAGTTATAACATGCGCATAAGTTTACCCCCGCACACTGTTGATGCGGGGGTAAAACGTGTTAGCTCAAGCGTATGGAAATGTAAGCAACGTCAGGCGAGCGTAAGGACGACGGTGCCAACTCCTTACAGTGCGAAGGCGTCGACGTCGCCCCAGTGGCGGCGCAGCGTAATAGCGGCAGCGGGTTCGGTATTGTCAAAGACGACCGACCATTGCGTGTTGCTGGTGATGTCTTCCGGATTGGGCTCTTGCGCCGCAGCGCGTAGGGCCTTCCAAGCGACTGCCTCGTCCTGGGCGCCGACATGGGCGTCAAGGACATCGGCGATTGCGACGGCGCGCTCTTTACCATGGCCCAGCTCGCCATTCTTTTGGTTGGGCAGCACTTCGTCACCATAGCAGGCATAGAAGTTCGTAACCTGGCGTACAGGAGTCACTTTGCATGCACGGTCGGGGTCGCGCGGATCCCACTCCACCACCCGCGCGTCACCGGCGGCGTCGTTGATAAAGAAGTGGTAATCGCGTCCTGCCATGGCGTGCATGTCGTAGGCGGAAAGCAGGTCGACAGCTTCTTGCGTGGTGGCGGCACGGTCGAGCACCAGGCGGATGGCGAGCGAGGTATTGATGACGGGGCGCTGCGTGTCCTGGTCACAGGGTTTGGAATCCAGGGTGAGTACGGCAATGGACACGCCGCGTTCGTTAACACCGTCGAGCTCGGCAAACGGGCCCATGAGTGCAGCGGCGCGTCCGGCGACGGAGTCAAGTGGAGTGTTATCGCCCAGGTTGTTAAGGGCGGCAAGCCCGATGGAAGCATAGCCGCCGCGTGGGTGATTGCGCACCAGCAGCGCCGAGGTGTCGTCCTTAAAGTCGTAATTGCGACCGGTGCGCACGCGGCCTTCGGCATCTACGGCGACAAAAGCGCTGCAGGCAAACTGGGGCGCCTGGACATGTGCCGGCACACCGGGCAGCACCTGCGCCACCACGGCATCGATGTAGGCCTGGTCGTCGCGCACGCCAGCGGCGATGATGCGATCGAGATCGTAGTCGTAGGCGATGTCGATTGCGTACAGGTCATAGCCATCCGCGTAGCCGGTCAAGCGTTTGAGCGACGCGGCGGACTTGATTTGCTTGTGATAAACGATACCGGTGGCAGCGGCAAGGCCGACAGCGACTCCCGCGACACCGCAGGTGATGGCAATGTTACGTGGCTTCATGACGGCTCCTCTCGTCCTGTTAGCGCAATTGTCGCAAAAGGAGCGCGGGCATGATGGCTCAACTTGGTGAGTGGCGCGGAATTAAGCACGGAATGAAGAGTGCGGCGCTGGCGTGGCGGGGTATGCTGGAGGGGACCATCAACCCAGCGAAAGGGGAGAGCATGACGGATCAGGAAACGCCCGAGCGCGCGCATGTGACGGCCGATGATATCGAGGCCGCCAACGACCTTATCGACTTTATCGAGGCATGCCCCAGCATGTTCCATACGGCGGCGACCATTATGGCCGAGCTCGACGAGGCGGGCTTTACCTACCTGCCCGAGAATGCGGCGTGGGACATCGAACCGGGCGGGCGTTATTACACGCAGCGCAACACCTCGAGCGTTGTTGCCTTTAAGGTGGGCGAGGACCTGGCCGCGACGTGGGGCGAGGACGGCGTTGCCGGTGACTATCATTTTCAGCTCACGGCGTCGCACAGCGATTCGCCGACGTTTAAGGTCAAGGCCGTGCCTGAGCTTGACGGCGCGGGCGAGACGCTGCGCCTGAACACCGAGGCCTACGGCGGCATGATTGACTACACCTGGTTCGATCGTCCGCTGGCACTCGCGGGCCGCGTGCTGGTGCGCGAAGGCGACCGTATTGAGAGCCGTCTGCTTTCCACCGAGCGTGAGGTCGCTATTATCCCGAGCCTTGCCATCCATATGAACCGCGGCGTTAACGAGGGCTTTGCTCCCAACCGAGCCGTCGACCTGTGCCCACTCATCAGCACCGGCGAACTCAAGCAGGGAGATTTTGACGCCCTGATCGCCGACGAGTTGGACGTTGAGCCCGAGCAAATTTTGGGCCGCGATCTGTTCCTGGTCAATCGTCAGGATGCGCGCATTTGGGGCTGGGCTGACGAGTTTATCTCGACGCCCAAGCTCGACGACCTGGCCTGCGCCTACACCTCGCTGCAGGCATTTTTGGGCGCCGAGAACGCGCACGATGTCTCGGTCTTCTGCTGCTTCGATAACGAGGAGGTTGGCTCCGAGACCAAGCAGGGCGCCATGTCGACGTTCTTGGCCGATGCATTGCGTCGCATTAACGGCTCGCTGGGCTTTGACGACGAGTCGTACCATCGCGCACTTGCCGCCTCGATGCTCGTGAGCTGCGACAATGCACATGCTGTGCACCCCAACCACGCCGAGAAGTGCGACGCTCGCAATCAGGTTGTGCTCAACGGCGGCATCGTCATCAAGGAAGCCGCCAATCAGCACTACTGCACCGATGCCTTTAGCCGCGCAGTGTTCCAGGCCATCTGCGATGACGCTGACGTGCCCACGCAGGCCTTCGCCAACAAGAGCGACATGGCCGGCGGCTCCACGCTCGGCAATCTGTCCAATATGCAGGCGAGCATGCATGCCGTGGACGTGGGCCTGCCGCAGCTGGCCATGCACTCGAGCTACGAGACCGGCGGCGTGCGCGACGTGATGTACGCCATCCGCGCCCTCACGGCCTTCTACGAGCGCAACCTAACCATCAACGGCGCCGAAAGCGTGGAGCTCTAAAAACCTGCCAAAAAGGGACAGGTTTATTTTGCCAGGTTTTATCTGGGCAAATGCAAAGGATGAAACCGAACTAGATTGGTGATGCGTAGCCGCCGAGGTGCAATGTGCCTCGGCGGCTTTTTGTGCACGGAGCACGGCTAATACTAATTTATTGCTATACATGCTTTACGTATCTACCATAGTGTTTTATGATAATTCTGAAGTATTAAGGAGGGACCATGACCACAACAGCCGCTCAGATCAACGTACGTCTTGATGCCGATCTTAAAAGGAGCGGCGACGCTGCTCTCTCCAGGGCCGGTATGACGCCGAGCCAAGCGGTGCGAGCGCTCTGGCAGCTTGCAGCGTCGCTGGCCGATCGCCCCGGTGCGCTCGAGGATATCCTGCTGCCCAGTCGTGCCCGGGCGGAACAGCGCGAGCGCGAAAAGGCCGCCAAACGTAAACTCGAGCTCATGGATCAGGGATCGAAGCTGTTCGCTGCCGCTTGCCGTGAGTCGGGAATCGATATGGTCAGGGCTCAGCCATCGGACGACGAAGAGCTCAAACGGAATGCATATGCGGATCGCTATGGCGAGGAGATGAGCTGGCTCTATGAGTGAGGCTCTAAAGCGCATCTTGGTTGACACCAACGTGTGGCTCGATTACTTCATTCCCTCACGACGTGGTCGTTCGGCGGCGATTGAGTTTTTACGCGATGCATGCACGGCGCAGGTGGATTTGCTGTATGCGGCGACATCGTCCAAAGACCTGTTCTATTTGATTTCAAGCGAACATAAGGCATGGTATCGGCGAGAGCATGGCTCACTATCCCAAGATGCCGCCGTGGCGGCGACATCACTTGCATGGGATTGCCTCGACGTGTTGTCGCAACTTGCCACGCCGGTACCCTGCGACCTGAGTGACATATGGATGGCGAGCAAGCAGCGTGAGCTCCATAGCGATTACGAAGACGATTTAATCATCGCGGCAGCGATGCGCGCAAAGACAGACCTTCTGGTCACCAACGATGTCAAGCTCTGCTCACACGCACCAGTCGCCGCAATGAGCGTAGAAGACGCAAAGAATTACTTAGCCACGCTCTAACAATTTGAAGACCCCACAGGTCGAACAAAAGTCAGCGAATGTCCCCAGACAGGGCCGCGCCAGCCAGTCCCTATAGGTTGAACAAAAGTCAGCGAGAGCCCGTCTGGGCGAGCAAGGTGCCTTGAAAGAGGAGGGCATTGGCCTTCTGGCCATGCCCGACGATTGAAAGGCAGATTGCCGTCCAGACGGGGTCGCAGCGTCGAGTGTTCCGCCGTTCGTTAGAACGGCGGAACAAGATTAGTGCTCGATCCAGCAGCGAAGAGTCTCGCCGGCCTGCAGGTGACGCAGGTTCTCCGCGGCGATGTCGACCACATTGTTGAGCGTGGCGGCCAGGTGGAACCAGCCGGAGACGTGCGGTGTGATGAGCATGTTGGGCGCATCCCACAGGGGGCTTGTCGCAGGCAGCGGCTCGGGATCGGTGACGTCGACTGCTGCGCCGGCGAGATGTCCCGACTCCAGGGCGGCGACCAGGTCGTCGGCAACCACGAGGTCACCGCGGCCGCCGTTGGCAAAGAAGGCGCCCGGTTTCATCGCGGCGAAGAACTCGGCGTTCGCCAGGCCGCGGGTCTCGGGCGTGCTGGGCATAAAGGATGCGACAACGTCCGCCTCGGCCAGGCGCTCGGGTAGGGCATCCATGCCGTCCATGTCCTCAAATACAATGGGGTAGACGAGCGGATGGCGCTTGATGCCGCGGACGTGCGCGCCCATGCTGCGGCATAGCGTGGCAAAGTGGCCGCCGATATCGCCTGCGCCCAGCACCAGCACATTGGCGTTTTTGAGCGAGGTGACCGACCCCAAATCCTCCCAGCGATGCTCGCGCTGCAAGTCGTGATAGCCGGGCAGGCGCTTCATCATGGAAAGGACCATGGCAAACATGTGCTCGCTCACGGCTTGGCCGTAGGCGCCCACCGAGCAGGAAAGCTTGGCGTCGGCTGGCACGGTGCCGGCGGCCAGGTAATCGTCATAGCCCGCGGTCTGCAGTTGCAGCAGCTGGAGGTGCTCGCACGCGGTAAGCAGGGCGGGGTCTATGTTGCCCAAGATCACGTCGGCGTCGGCGACCTGCTCACGCGTGACGGCATCGGCGCTCGTGTAGATAAAGTCCTCGCCCGGAGCGCTCGACTCAAGGATCGCGCGGTGACGGTCGTTGACGGGCAACAAAACCAGGATGTTCACAAGCAGTCCTCTCCGCTCGACCTACCAAAAAGGGACAGGTTTATTTTGGCAGGTTTTATCAGGCAAAACGCTCAATTAAAACGCCGGGCGCTCATGGACGGTTGTAAGTCCATGTGCGCCCGGCGTCCGCACAGCTACCAGCTGAGCAGTTCGTAACCGTCCTCGGTCACCACGAGTTGTACCTCGCACTGGGCCGAATCGCTACCGTCCTTGGTGCGTACGCACCAGCCGTCGCCCTTGCTAATCTTAATGTCGGGCGCTCCGGCGTTGACCATGGGCTCGATGGTAAAGATCATGCCCGGAGCCATGATGGTGTCCACATCGGGTGCCTCGGTGGTAAAGCCCACAAACGGGTCCTCGTGGAACTCCTTACCGATGCCGTGCCCGCCGTACTCGCGCACCACGCTAAAACCGGCGTCCTCGACCGTCTTTTGCACGGCCTCGGCCATAACGGACAGCGGTAGCCATGGCTTGACGGCGGCCAGCCCCGCCTCCACGCTGGCACGGGTGACCTCGACAAGACGCTGGCGCTCGGCCGAGACCTCGCCGATACAGAACATGCGGCTCGAATCGCTAAAGTAACCGTCCAGGATCGTGGAGCAGTCCACGTTGATGATGTCGCCCTCGTGCAACACGTCCGTATCGCAGGGGATACCGTGGCAGACCACGTCGTTGATCGAGGTGCACACGCTCTTGGGATAGCCCTCGTAGTTGAGGTCGGCCGGCGTGCCACCGTGCTCGACGGTGTAGTCGTAGATCATCTGGTCAATCTGGTTGGTGGTCATGCCCGCGGCGATGTGTTCGCCTACGTAATCGAGCACGCCCACGTTGATAGCGGCCGAGCGCTTGATGCCTTCGATATCGTCGGGCGTCTTGTAGAGCGTGCGGGGCAGAACCTCCCAGCCCTCTTCCCACAAGCGCTCGAGGCGCTCATCAAAGGCGCTATGGCATTTCTTATATTTTTTGCCGCTGCCGCACCAGCAGGCGTCGTTGCGGCCGGGCACGGGTCCATTGTCAAACATGGCTAACTTCCTTTCATTTGCAGCTAGTATAGCCCACCCACGCATCCATAAAAGTTGCGGTGATATAGTTCCTATTTAAGCGTTTTAACAGCACAAATAGGAACTATATCACCGCAACTGATGGGGCGGGATAGCGGGCACTAGCTGCTGCGTGGTTTTGCTAGTAGCTCACCTGGCAGGGAATGCCGAGGGCGCGCACGCGTGCGGCGATCGTATCGAGCACCTCGGGCGCTGCTTTGGCAAGGCCGGCGACCGGTGTCTCGCGCGCCACCGTGTAGATGGTCGCCTCCTGCGGGCGAATGCGCTCGAGCGCCGCGAGCCAAGGGCCGACGTACTCCTCGCCGGTGTTGTCGATGAGCTTGCCCTGATACTCACCGGTCAAAAAGATCGTCTGGATAATGACATGACCGTCAAAGCTTGCGAACGTCTCAATCTGGTGCTCCACATCGTAGGGGCCAACGGGCTGGTCGAGCAGCTGGATAAATGCCGGGTCGACCGTATCGAGCTTGAGGATGTTGTCGTCGACCATCATGAGCGCATCGTGTACCTGGGGACGGTCGGCGCGCGTGCCGTTGGAGAGCACGGCGATCTTGGAGTTTGGGGCAAGCTCGTCGCGCAGCGCGACGGCGCCGGCGATGGCCTGCGGAAACTCCGGTGCGGCGGTGGGCTCGCCGTTGCCTGCGAAGGTGATCACATCGGGGAGCTCGCCCTCGGCTGCCATCTCGCGCAGCTTTGCCTCGAGCGCGTCGAGTACCACGGCAGCTGTGTTATACGGCTCGTGGCAGGGGCGCTCGGCGTTGAGGCCGTTTTCGCAGTAGATGCAGTCGAACGTGCAGATTTTGCCGCTGGCCGGCATCATGTTGACGCCGAGCGAGAGACCAAGGCGACGGCTGCGAACGGGCCCAAAGATGGGGCTGGCATTCAAAAACGTAGACATAGGCATATGCTCCTCAAGACAATT
>CABUQK010000042.1 GCA_902493615.1 uncultured Collinsella sp. | reverse complement strand
ACGCCGCCGGAGAGCTTGGCCAGGCGCTCCTGGAGCTTCTCACGGTCGAAGTCAGAGGTGGTGTTCTCCATCTCACCCTTGATCTGAGCGATACGAGCGTCGATGGCCTCCTTGGAGCCAGCGCCGCCGACGACGACGGTGTTGTCCTTGGAGATGGTGACGGACTTAGCGGTACCGAGCATATCGGCGGTGATGTCAGCGACCTTCACGCCCAGCTCGTCCAGGGCAGCCTGGCCACCGGTGAGGACGGCGATGTCCTCGAGGATGCGCTTGCGGCGATCGCCGTAGCCCGGGGCCTTGACGGCGCAGACGTTGAGGGCGCCACGGATCTTGTTGAGGACCAGGGTCGGCAGAGCCTCGCCGTCGATGTCCTCAGCGATGATGAGCAGGCCACGGCCAGCGCGCTGGACAGCCTCGAGAACGGGCATGATGTCCTGAACGCTGGAGATCTTCTGGTCGGTGATGAGGATGTACGGATCCTTCATCACGGCCTCCATGCGGTCGTTGTCCGTGACGAAGTAAGCGGAGACATAGCCCTTGTCGAACTGCATGCCCTCGACGGTGTCGATGGTGATGTCGAACGTCTGGGAATCCTCGACGGTGATGACGCCGTCCTTGCCCACGACCTCCATGGCCTCGGCGATCTTCTCGCCGACCTCGGGGTCACCGGCAGAGATGGTGCCGACGGAAGCAATCTGCTCCTTGGTCTCGACCGGCTTGGCCTGCTTCTTCATCTCGGCGACGGCGGCGTTGACGGCCTTGTCGATGCCGCGACGGATGGCCAGCGGGTTGGCGCCAGCGGCGACGTTGCGCAGACCGTCGTTGACGATGGCCTGAGCGAGCAGAGTTGCGGTGGTGGTGCCGTCACCCACGGTGTCGTTGGTCTTGGTGGCAACCTCCTTCACCAGCTGAGCGCCCATGTTCTCGATGTTGTCCTCGAGCTCGATCTCCTTGGCGACGGAAACGCCGTCGTTGGTGATGGTCGGGGCACCGAACGTGCGCTGCAGCGCAACGTAGCGACCCTTGGGGCCCATGGTGACGGTAACGGCGTCGGCCAGAGTGTTGACGCCCTTGGCAAGCTTAGCGCGGGCATCGGTGTTGAACGTAATGTTCTTTGCCATGGTAGGTAATCCTCCAAAAGAAATGTGACTCGCGCCGCCGCTTCCGAGTCCTATGCGGCGGGCGCGTTCAAAGACGAATCAGAGATTCTGACGAGACTAGGCCTCGACGACAGCATAGATGTCGTCGGCGCGCATCAGCAGATACTTCTCGCCGTCGACCTTGACCTCGTTGCCACCGAACTTACCGTAGATGACAACGTCGCCAACCTTGACGTCCATGGGGATGCGCTCACCCTTGTCGTTGACCTTGCCGGCGCCCACGGCAACGATGGTGCCGCGCTGCGGCTTCTCCTGAGCGTTGCTGGCGATGTACAGACCAGAAGCGGTCTTCTGCTCGGCCTCGTCGGGCTTGACCAGAACACGATCTGCAAGCGGCTTCAAAGACGACATGCTTGTCTCCTCCTTTTTGGGCCGCGCGGTTATACCACGCGAATTAACCCTTTTTGTTTGCGTACGCGTTGAATGGTACCCACGAATGGCGGGTTATACAACACGGAGTCAAAAAATCTTATTTTTTGGCACTTAGATTTTCTGAATGCCGGGGGATAACTTAGCGATGCCTCCCGTGTGGCTCCGGAGGGGCGGGGCGTAAGGTTTCCTGCTCGGGCAGTCCTGCTCGCACGAAGGCCACATTAAGTGGCCTTCGGCTCGTACGGAACTCGCGATAAACCTTATGCCCCGCCCCTCCGGAGCCACACGGGAGGCAGGTTAACTAATTCGAGCCCGGCATTCAGAAAAGTCAGTGCAGCAAAATGGCGATGCGGATAGCGACATGGGCATGGTTTTCGTTGCGAGCACGGGTCCCCTGGGGAGCACCGTGCATTTTTGGGAGTTTTCAGCAGGCCGGGACAAATGCATACGCACCGGGCGCATCTAATTAGTCCCACGGTAGCCTTCGACCGGCGATTTGGGTCGGCAGACAGGCCTCGTCGAGACAAACAAGCATGCCTCGCGCCACGTCGGACCCCAAAATGACGTCGATCTCCGCAATGCTACCCGACTGCAGCGGCACCGGCAGAGCTCGCGGTGCTGAATACTCCGTTTTTTGCACGGCACGGGCGGGGGTACATCAGGATCAGGAAAAATATCCCAGCCTTTTTATGCAATCTGTAATGGGAAGTATGCAAAACACCAAGAGATAGCATTGCTGGTGTCCAAATTGAGCGCGCAGGGCAGCGGCGCGTCCGCCCTGCGCCCAAATCCAGCAGAGCGGGGACGCTCCTAACAAATCCTCACCGGCAAACAAACGCGGCTCGAGCGTTATCCCAAAATAGGCTGTCCAAGCCGCGCTTAACGGTACGGCATGAATACTTAGCGCTCGTAGATTACGTTACCTGCCAGGTAGGTGGCCTGAACTTTTGTGGCCTGGAGCTCTTGTGGATCGACAGTGAGCGGGTTTTGGTCCAGGACTACCAGGTCGGCATACTTGCCGGGCTCCAAGCTGCCGAGGTTTTGCTCGTCGCCCGCTGCATAAGCGCTACCCAGGGTGTAGTTGCGCAGGGCCGTTGCCGCATCGATGCGCTCGCTCGGCAGCCAGCCGCCCTCGGGCCAGTGGCTTTTGGGGTCCTGGCGCGTGATAGCCGTGTAGAGCACGTTCATGCTGGTAACGGGCGTGATAGGGCTGTCGGTACCGAAAGCTTGGCGAATGCCGCGCTGCTTATAGGTCGCAAACGGCCACATGATGCGGCTGCGCTCCAGGCCCAGATCGCGCTCCGGTCCACCCGGGTCGAGTGTAATGTGACAGGGCTGGCTCGAAGCAACCACGTTGAGCTTGCGCAAGCGATCGATGTCCTTGGGCAGGAGGTTCTCCAGGTGCTCGAGCGTGTTATGGCCGTGCTGGGGCAGGCCGTACAGGTCGGCCGCTTCCTCGAAGATATCCAGCGCGGCATGAATCGCACCGTCACCAATGACGTGGATGCGCACGGTGTGACCGCGCTCCGCGGCCGCCAGAACCAGTTTGCGCATGCGCTCAGCCGGAACCGTCAGACGGCCTTGATCGCCCGGGAAGCGCGGGTTGGTATAGGGCTCGATGAGATAGGCCGTGTGTTCGCTCGACACGCCGTCGAAGAACTGCTTAAAGCCTGGCGCCGAGAGCAGCGCGTTGTTCGCGTAGCGGGTCTGCAGCTCTTCCAAGCGCGACTGGTCATCCAGCAGCGTGGGGAACAGATGGGCTCGGATGCCCAGCTTGCCGGCTGCCTGCAGTTTGTCGTAGACGTCGTCGCGGATAAAATCGCAACCCGGCATGGGCATGAGCGACATATCGCAGATCGAGGTGATGCCCTGCTCGGCCATACGCCTCATTTGATTGGCGTAAGCGCTTGCGATGCGATCCTCCCCCAGCCACTCAAGGCAGCGCGGTAGCAGCTGCATGGCAGCCGCCTCGTGAGCAATGCCCGTGAGTTCGCCGTTTGCATCCTTGTCGTAACTGCCGCCCGCTGGCGGCTCGCTGTCGCGCGTGACGCCGAGCGCCTCGAGTGCGCGGCTGTTGAGCCAAAGCGTGTGCCCGTCGCCCGAATACATAACGCAGGGACGATCGGGGAATGCCGCATCGAGCGACGCCTTGGTAGGATGCTCGGGCGGATCCCAACGGTAATCGCGCCAGCCCTGCGTCACAACCCAAGCGTCACTAGGCAGATCCTGGGAAAACTCGAGCGCATGTTGCACCAGCGCCGCCTCGGACGTGCCCATATCCATGAGCATGTACGGCGAGGAACCGACCGAGGTATGGAAGAAGTGCAGATGAGCGTCATGGAAACCGGGGCAGACAAACTGCTCGCCGTAGTCGATAACCGGCGTGGCGGCAGGCGCGGCGGCAATCACGTCATCGGGCGCACCGACTGCGACGATACGGTCGCCTGCGATGGCAATCGCCAGCTCGCGGGCGGTATCGATGCCGTCTTGGGCGGTAAAAACGTTCTTGGAGCGGATAATCCGATCGATATGTTGCATGGGCATCCCCATCTCTGGCAGGAAATTCAACACCCCCGAGTGTACTCCCCCGCCCTTGTAACAAAACCCCAAGCGGCAAACGGCAACTTTACCAGCCCTAGCGGCAGGTGGCATACTGGAGAGAGCCTGTACGATTTTGCGATCAACCCAGCAAGGAGCAAATCGACCATGACGAAGACCAAGGCACAGCAGATTATGGCGGCAACCGAGGTTCGCGCAGCAGACGACGTCACCGCAGCCATCCAAGATATCGCTACCGAATTTGAACCATATATCATCAAGCAGCGCCGGCACTTCCATAAGCACCCGGAGCTGAGCCTTGCCGAGGAGCGCACGACCTCCGACATCGCCAACCAGCTCGACGCCATGAATATCCCCTACGAGCGTCCGCTCAAGACCGGCTTGGTGGCAACGCTTCGCGGTACCGCGCCGGATGCCTATCGCGAGGACGGCACGCCACGCCGCCGCATCCTGCTGCGCGCCGACATCGACGCCCTGCCCGTCACCGAACAGACCGGCGAGGAGTTCGCCAGCGTCAACGAGGGCTGCATGCACGCCTGCGGCCACGACTGCCATATCGCCATGATGCTCGGCACGCTGCAAATCCTGCGCCATATGACCGACGACATCCACGGCGAAGTCCGCATCGTCTTCCAGCCCAGCGAGGAAAACGGCCAGGGCGCCAAGCTCCTGATCGGCACGGGTGTGCTCGACGGCGTCGATGGCGCCTACGCCGCGCACATCTGGAGTGAGGTCGATGCCGGCACCGTGAGCTGCGAGCCCGGACCGCGCATGGCCAATACCGACTGGTTCCGCATCGACGTCCGCGGCACCTCGTGCCACGGCGCCATGCCCCAGCGCGGCCACGACGCCGTTATGGTTGCCGCCGAGATTGTCAATGCCCTGCAGACCATCGTTTCGCGCGAAATCAGCCCATACGAGCCGGCCGTCATCACCGTCGGCGAGCTGCATGGCGGAACCGCGCGCAACGTTATCGCCGGCACGGCCTACCTCGCCGGCACAGTGCGCACCTACGGCGATTCGACCCACGAGGAAATGCCGGAGCTCATGCGCCGCATCGTGGAGCATACCGCGGCAGCCCTGGGCGCCGAGGCAGAGCTCACCGACTACACCATCGCCAACTACAAGGTCGAAAACGACGCCGCCTCGAGCGAGCGCTGCCGTCAGGCTGTAATCAAGTGCCTGGGCCCCACCGGCCAAGGCCATTATCGCGGCACGCTTTCGGGCGAGGATTTTTCGGAGTACCTGCGTCGCGTACCGGGCGTGCTCGCCTTTGTAGGTACGCGCAACCCCAAGATTGGCGCCACGTACGCCCAACATTCCTGCTTCTACAAGATCGACGAGACCGTGCTGGCAAAGGGCTCCATGGTGGCCGCCCAGTATGCTATCGACTTTTTGGCCGAGCCCACGCAAGAGGAGCTCGACGGCCCCGCGATTACCGCGGTCGCCGAAATCAACCCCGATCTGGCCGCCAAGTTGCGCTCTGCCAAAGCGACGACCGCCGAGGCTCGCGACGCCATCCATGATGCCCGAACGGCTCGCCATGCCGCGATCAAGGGCATCCACGACGCACGCGCTGCTGCACGCCGTGAGGAGAAGCACGACGAGTAATCGATTCGCTGGCATCTCGCAGTCATAGCCACATCGCGATGTCAAAGCGGGGGCGGACGTTTCGACACGTCCGCCCCCGCTCATTTGTCAAGCGCTATTTCTACCCCGTCCCCAAATGGCAGACGGCATGGCTACTCGTCCTGAGGCTCCTCGTCGGAGCTTGGCTCGGACGCCGACTCAGGTGCAGGTGCCGGCTCAGGATCAGGCTCGGGCTCAGATGCCGTCTCAGACTCGGGCGCCGGTTCAGGCTCGGACGCCGGCTCAGGCTCGGTCGCGGGAGCGGGTGCAGGTGCCGGCGAAGCATCCGGAGCACCGTAACCCGAAGGAGCGGACTTCTTCTCGAAGGGCAATACAAAAGTCAGGACGTCGTCCTTATCCTCATCGGCCCACTCGCTTGCATAGCGTGCGGCCCAATAGCCAACGGCACGGTGCTTGAGCATCTTGCCAAAGACCGTAAGAAATACGGTGACGAAAGCGACCAGCACCAAGAACAGCGCGAGCGTGACGCCACCGCCGGTAACAATTGCCTCAATACCCGTAGGACGATAGTAGTAGCTATACATACCGACAGAGGCAATGGCGCCAAAGACGACCGTCAAGATCCATGTGACAACGTTGGCGACCAGGCCCGTCAAAAACTCGGGAAGGAACGAAGCACAGAACAGCTTGGTCTTGTTGTGCTTAAACGCCGCCCAGACCTTATCGAGCGAAAACGCGCTCTCGACACGCCCGGTCACCGCAAAATGCATCACGGCGATGTCGGCGAACATCTTAAAGAAGACACCCAGAATCGCCGAGGCAATTAGCGCCAGGACAAGCAGGCCAAGCGAGCCAAACAGCGCAGCCTCGAGCGCATAAGAGCCGTAATAAGAATACGAGCCCGCAGCGCCAATTACCACGCCCTCCACCAGCGAAAGCACTACACCGATAACGGGAATGGCAGCGATAACCTCGAGCACGACCGAAATAACGCTCGAAAAGACTCCGAGACCAAACGACGTGGAGCGCATGAGTGGACGGTCCATGCCGTCATCGACCTTGAGCGAAAGATCACGGCCCCACTCGATACCAAAGCCGGAACCGCACACGCTCGCAATGCAAGCTGCCAAAAAGCCGATGGCAGCTGCAATGCCGCCAATAACGGGAATAAACAACACGAGCACCGACACAACGCAAATCAGCGCCGGCAAAAAAGCGATTTGGCATACACGCTGAAGCACGCCCGGAGTCTTAGTCATATCTTGGAACGCCTGAGCCACACAGCCCTTTGGCGCATTCGCCACGGGCGGTTGCGGAACAAACTGCTGGGGCTGAGGCTGTCCCTGGGGAGCGGGGCCAGCGGCACCGGCATTAGGAGCACCACACACGCCGCAGAACTTGTCGTTATCGCCCATGGGGGCGCCACACTGCGAGCAGAACATAGAATCATCCCTTCGTATCTTGAACGAATCACTTGGATCGCAAACGATGTCTTTAGCATCATTATTGCCCAATGTAGGGTCAAATACTCAAAGATGACCGATTTGCAAGGTACACGGCGCCAGCAGGCGGTTCGTTGAATACGTCTGTGCTAGTTCGTTCCGCGGAAGCCCTTGCCGACGATCTCGGAGCTGTCGACGATCGTGATAAAGGCACCTGGATCGACTTCGCGCGCATAGCGGCGCAGCTGCACGGCCTCGCGACGGCTCAGCACGCTCATGATCACCGTCACGCACTTGCCCGAGAAGGCACCGTAACCGCGGCTGATGGTCGCCGTGCGGTTGAGATGCTTGACGATAAACTCCTCGACCTTGCGCGGCTCGGAGCAAATAACCGTGCAGACTTTGCGCAGGTGAATGCTCTCGATGGCCTTGTCGACCACGAGCGTCTTGGCAAACAGGCCAAGCACACAATACAAACCAACACGCGGGCCATACAAAAAAGCCGCGATGGTCACGATGCCGATATCGACCAACAGCAGTGCGCGTCCAATCTCGAGCGTCGTGCGGCGCTTGAGGATCATGGCAAGAATGTCCGTGCCACCCGTCGAGGCGCCAATATCAAAGACAATGGCGCTGCCGAGCGCCGGCAGGATCACGGCAAAGCACAGGTCGAGCCACATATCACCCGTCAGAGAGACATCGGTCGGAATAAAGAGCTCAAACAGCGAAACATAGGCGGACAACGCAAACGAGGCGAAGACGCTCCACAGGATTGCCTTGCGCTCCAAAAAGATAAAGCCCAAAACGACGAGAACCGCGTTGATAATCCACATAAAGACGCCGACGGGCAGGGTCGGGAACAGCGTGGACAGAATGACCGACACGCCCGAGGTGCCGCCAAAAGCAAAGTGATTAGGGGTTTTAAACGCAACGATGGCAAAGGCCGTAAGAATCAGGCCCAGATTGAGCTCGGCAAAAAAGCGCGGGAAGCCCGGCTCCTGGCTGCGCTTTTGACCGGCACGCTCGCCGCGCTCGATATCGGTGCGATCGACCACGCGCTCCATCGGCACCACGGGAGGACGATGCATCTCCTCGGCAGCACGTGATGCCGCCTCTGCCGCGGCGGCCTCAATCGCCCATGCCTTGCTGTCTGTTTCGTGCTCGTCGGCCATTACGGCAACCCCTCGTTAACAATTTGGAAACAATGCGCCCATTAGGGTAACGCGGAACGCGACGATTGCAACCCCTAGTTAGACGAGCGGGTATGCCTACATCGGGGGGCATACAAATAACGGCCGGCCACGCTTTTGCTTGCGCGGTCGGCCGTTTAACGTTTTCGCAGATAAAATCTGCCAAAACAAACCTGTCCCTTTTTGGAAGGTTATTCGTGCTGGCTGGTGCGGTGCTCGTACTCCTCGGGGGTGATGACGTCCTCGATACGCAGGTTGACACCCGCCACCTCAAGGCCGGTCATCGCGGCAAGGCGCTCGGTGACACGTGCCTTGACATCGTCGAAGATCGCGGGCGCATAGGCGCCGTACTCGATGATGACGGAGATGTTGACGACCACGCGATTGTCATCGGTGACCTCGACCGTCACGCCCTTGGTCAGATTCTCGGCACCAAACTGCTCCTGCACAAAATGCATGAGGTTACCCTTCATGCCCAGAACGTGTGGAACCTCGCGAGTGGCCATAGCAACGATCTTTTCGATCACACCGTTGGAATAGGTCAGCGAGTCCTCGGACTCGTCTGTTTCCTCATCATCCTCGTCCGCATCATCGGCGGACTCGGCCTCGACGAGCGCCTCATCCTCGAGCGTTACGTCCTCGGCCTCGGCGGTGACGGTCTCGTCTGCCTCGAGCTCGGTATCGGCCACATCGACCTTCGTATTAAAAGCCATGGTTCCTCCTTATGCCTGCCGCGGATGCGACAGTCGAATACATATTAGCGGCCGCTAAACAGACGGCCGAAGAAGTTGACGATCCCGTTCTCGCCGTCGCGAATTTGGCCGATCACGGCGCCGATCAGCACGAAGAATGCAATGACGAGCGTGTCCCACAGGCCCAACGTGAGCACCAACACGGCGAGGATAAAGCCAGCGACGGCGCCAAGCGTGGTGTTGGGATGACGCACAGCATAGCTCCAGATGGCAGCGCCCGTACCCTTGATGAGACCCATAGCCTCGTCAAAATCCGCGGCTGCCGCGTCTTGCAACTCGGTTGCCTCTGCTTTGGAATCAACAGGTTCGCTCGCCGGCGTGGCGCTCTGGTCAATCGTCAGGCGCGGCGTACGAGCGGTCTTATCTTGATTGGTATCACTCACCGGAAACCTCCACGGTCTGGACGGTAGTCTTGGACGGCAAAAAACGGACGCGCGTGGTCGTACCCGGCGTGCCGAGCATGGTGTCGCAAGCTTCCTCGATGCGCTGCTGCATCGCGGTAGCCAAAGATGCCACGTCCTTATCGACAAGCGCGATAGCCTCGACCTTAAAACGGACGTGCGAATCGTCGGAACCTTGGACGCGGGCCTCGACATGCTCGATCATCACGCGGTCGTCGCGCTCGGCAGCAGCCCTGGCACACGAAGAAAGCGCCGCGAGCGTGACCTCGATATTGCGCTCCCCCGCCGGATGCACGCAGGACGGCTCGCGACGAGCAAACATCAGGCGGAAGAAGCTTACCAGCACGCCGATCGCCACAACTCCGCCGCATGCCGTCACGACAATGCGCGGCATGGGGTCGCGCATCAGCAACATAAAGCGATACGTATAGCGTACCCAGCGCCACGATGGTAGCGGCAAGGTACACGATCGCTAGGGCTCGTTTGAGTACGCGCACGCGGCGCTCCCTTCAAATCTCGGCTCTCGAAATGCAAAACGGTTCGCATCATTATAAAAGAGCCGGGTCCGGTGCTCTACGCACGCGGATCCGGCTCATCTATTCCACGAGGCTTGCATGCTCGCTTCATTATGCCCAGATATGCACGGCTTAACCCGTGCGGGCGCTACTCCTCCTCGAGGGCAGCGATGACCTCGTCGGTCATGTCCATGGTGCTGTAAACATCCTGGACGTCGTCGAGCTCCTCAAGACGGTCGATGAGGCGCTGAACCTTCTTGGCGTCGGCGCCGGAGACCTCGGTCGGGGTGGTCGGGACCATGGTGGTCTCGGAGCCCTTGACCTGGACGCCCTGCTCCTCGAGCGCCTTGGAGACAGCCATGACCTCGTTGGCAGTAGTCCAGACGATCCACTCCTCGCCGGCGTCCTCGTAGTCCTCGCCACCGGCCTCGGCGATGGCCATCATGAACTCATCCTCGTCACCGGCAGCACCGTTGGCGATCATGGTCTCCTTCTTGGCGTTCTCGTCCAGAATCTCCTTGGCGATGACGATCTGGCCCTTGCGCTCAAACTGGAAGGCGACGGAGCCGGAGGTGCCCAGGTTGCCACCAGCGTGGGAGAAGGCGGAACGGACATCAGCGGCGGTACGGTTGCGGTTGTCGGTCAGGCAGTCGACGTAGACGGCGACACCGGCGGGACCGTAGCCCTCGTACACGATGTTCTCGTAGACGGCGGCGTCAGCACCCGAACCAAAAGCCTTGTCGATAGCGGACTTGATCTTGTCCTTAGGCATGGACTGAGCCTTGGCCTTGGCAACAGCAGCGGCGAGGCTGGCGTTGTTCTCGGGCAGCGGGTCACCGCCGAGACGGGCAGCAACGGTGATGTTGCGGCTCAGCTTGGAGAAGAGGGCGGAACGCTTGGCGTCCTGCGCGCCCTTACGATGCTTGGTTGTGGCCCACTTAGAGTGTCCGGACATACGTGTCTCCTATCGGTTTCGACCTAAAGCCCAGCGCAGATGCTCGGGCAATATAAACAAACGTCGTTATGATATACCTACTGGCCTGCGAGATAAACCCCAAAATGAAGGCGTCGTGATGATGCCACCCTTTGGTGCAAAGTATCCTGACCCCAATGCACCAAGTTAGGACCAGAGGAAGTCGCTGCGGGTGACGGTGGCGCCGATGGCGAAGGGCATGCAGGCGATGACCGGATACAGGTAGCGCATATAAGTCGAGCCGTTGCACGGGCCAATCAGGCACACAGCGAGCACGCCCAACAGCGGCACCCAGATCGCCAGTGCACGCCATGAATGACGACGCAGCAGGTAGACCACCACGGTGATCATGATCCACACGTAGGTGGCCGAGCTCATGGTGAGCGAGATAAACGGTATGCGTTGTACTGCCACGCGATACAGGTTGATCAGGTGATCGCACCAGCGCACAACCTTGCTATCGACCGGATGGAAGTCAAAGTACTTGAGGTTATCGGGCTTCGCCATGATCTCGGCACTGCGCGCCGTGCTGTAGACCCACGCATCGCGGGCACTCGGATAAAAGTAGCCGTAGTAGTTATTGATGAGCGCCGAGATATAGCACTCGGGATCCTTCTTAAACATCTGGGCCCACACCTCAAAATAGGCCTTGATGTCCTCCTGCGAGGCGTACTCGTTAAAGCAGTTCTTGACGGCATCGGACTTGTCAGGGTTGTAGCGGCGGCCCAGGTTCTCGTACTTGAGCACCCGATCGATCGCAGCGCGCTCCTCATCGGTTACCAAACCGTCGCAGGGCGCCTCCACGATGGTGCCGTCCTCCTTAACCGTAGGGTTGACGCCCGAGTTGAGGCCGTCGTGCTTTTGGACGAAACGAGCCGTCTGCTGGAACGGAATCGAGAGGATTTCGCGCTTGGAACCGGGCGTAATGTCGTGCGCCGGCATAAAGACCTTGGTGAAGTACATATTAGAGGCAAGGCAGAGCGCGAGCACCGCGAGAACGCCAACCCAGCGGAAACGCGGGATGGCGCCCGAAGGCGCAGCACCAGTCTGCTTGGCTGCACGACAAGCCACATGCACGTCCCATACGCAAAACGCCGCCGCGATTACGCATGCCGCCAGGGGAAACACCAGGCCACCGTTGCGCAGAAACGTGGAACCCATGGCGCCCAGAGCGAGCAGCAGCCAGTCGTGGCGCGCAAAGAGCGCGGGGGCTTTCTCGCCCGCTCGCTCGACATTGGCATCACGACGGGGCAAGCCACATGCCACGAGCTTGACGGTCTGTACCAGCAGCACCAAGAACGCGTCAGCAAAGAGCACGTCTTTGGTGAGCAACGCCGCGTAGTTAGAGAACATCGGCATAAACGCAAAGAACAGCAGGATCGCACCGCGAACCGGCAGACTCACGCCCAGCTTGCGCAGCGACGAAATGGAATAGGCCATGCAGGCGGCCGTGATGACGAACTGAGCGCAGGTGTAGATGGCAAGACCCGCGTTAGCGCTGTTGAACAGCGAAAGCCCCAGCTGAACGCACGAGCCGATAATGGCCGTGTGCACTACGGGATGATGCCCGTTGAGCAGCACGTTGGGGTTGAGTAGGCGCAGGTAGTCGCTCGTGCCGTTGGGATAGTTGAACCACTGGCGAATCTGCGCGCCCGTATCTCCCATAAAAAGGCCAGGCAGCGAAGCGATGAGCGTGGGCGCCCAGGCGATCACAAGCACCAGGAAGGGCCCGACAAAGGGATGGACCGAGAGCACGGCGTGAGTCACACGCCATACGCGGCCAAAGTGCGCTTCGGAAAACGGGATGCGTCGGGAGCTCAGCCAATCCAGGCACTCAAAAGCCAGATAGAAGGCCACGATCGCTAGGAGCATCCAGCCCGCGCCGCCAATCCAGGCGCAGATGATGCGGGCTTTGTCGCCAAGGACAATCTCGGCCGAGTCGGTGAGATCGTAGCTGCGGCCGAACACCATGCAGATGGCAAAGAACAGCGACGGCAGAATGATCGATGGGCGCCAGGTGTCGCCACGGCCAAAGAACACGTAGCGAAACGGCAGCGTGAGCAGGCAGGCAAGCGCAAGCAGCATGACCGCGTCGGTATGGCCGGCAAACGAGAGGAGCACCTCGTAGCACACGTACAGCATGCCCGAGGCTTTGGGGTCAATCGCCAAGACTGCGTTGCTCGACACCGGGGCGGGATCGATGGAAAACGCCGTGGTCGCCAACAGCGCAAGCAAAAATGCGATGAGCGTCTGCTTGGCGGGGTAGCGCTTAAACCAGACGATGCGGGCAGCGTCGCGCGCGGCCGTTGTGGAGAGGTCGGAATCCTTCACAGTCCGAAAGCCTTTCTAGAAACCTATCAAACTCGGCAAAACCACCACAAAGGTGCCTGTCCCCTTTGTGGTGGTTTTGGTGGTTAGGCGTCCAGGTAGACGCGCTGGGGTTGGTTGCGGCGACGAGCGAAGATGATGAGCGCCAGGCCCGCGATTACGAGCGGCAGGCTCAGCAGCTGACCCATGGTGATGACGCCTCCCAGCAGATAACCCAGCTGGGCATCGGGCACGCGCACGAACTCAACGAGAAAGCGGACAATGCCGTATCCCATCACGAACACGCCCATAAATGTGCCCTGGGGCAGCAGCGGCTTTTTGCGGCTGAGCACCTGCAGAATGCAAAAGAGCACGATGCCCTCAAGAAATGCCTCGTAGAGCTGGGAGGGGTGACGCGGCATATCGCCCGCAGTCCCGCCAAAGACCACGCCCCATGGCAGATCGGTCGGCTTGCCCCACAGCTCTCCGTTGACAAAGTTGGCACAACGGCCCAGGCACAAGGCCAGCGGCGCGCCTATGACGGCAAGGTCTGCCAAAGTCCATGCATCGAGCTTATACATGCGGCACACAATGATGCCGCCGATAATGCCGCCCACCAGGCCGCCATGGAAGCTCATGCCGCCCTCGTTGGTGGCAAAGATCTCGAGCGGGTGCGCCCAGTAGTAGCCATCACCGTAAAAGACGACGTAGAACAGGCGGGCACCGATAATGAGGCCAAAGACCACGCCGACCACGACACTCGTCAGGTCATCAATCGTGATGTTAAAACCCCAACGACGCTGCGTGCGGTACATAACGACCGCCGTGAGCAGAGCACCGACCACGTAGGCCAGGCCGTACCAGTAGATGGTGATGGGGCCCGCCGAGATCGCGACAGGGTCAAGCATATGGTAGAAGTCGTTGAGCATGTCGACCCTCCTACTCCCTACATACAAATGCGGCCGCGGGCCTTGCGCTAGCAGCCGCATATTTGGGCGTAACGTCTATGCGGAGTATGCCGTCCGCAGCTTTCGCATCTTAGAACGGCGCGTACTCGTCGTACAGGTCCTCGGCCTCGCCGGAAGCATTGACCTGCTCAACGCGGGTAACGCCGGGCACATGCTCCTTCAGGATGCGCTCGATACCCATGGAAAGGGTTAGCGAGCTCATGGGGCAGCCGGCGCAGGCGCCCTGCAGTTCCAGCTTGACGACACCCTCGTCGTCGACGCCCACATACTCCATATCGCCGCCATCGGCCTGCAGGTTGGGGCGGATCTCTTCAAGAACCTTCTTAAGCAGCTCTTCGTTAACAGCCACAGGGGCTCCTTTCTCACAATAACGCGGGCACGCCCGCGGACAGAAGCTATGTTACTACAGCCATGTACCCGCTCACGAGCCGTCCATGCGCGCAGACGCGACTTTCACGAGTAGTCAATTTGGGACGGGGCTCTTTTGGCTGTTTTGCCGCCAGCTGGCGTTGGCACGCGCTACTGCTGAGCCTGTCCCCCGGTACCAATCTGGACATCGACGATAACCTGGCGGTAGCTGATGCCGCAAGAGTCGAGAATGCGGCGGCTGATACGACCGTCGTCGGTATCGGCATACTTGTTGTCCAGGTAGACGACCTCGCCCACGCCCACCTGCGCCAGGATCTTGGCGCAGTCGTGGCACGGGAACAGCGTGACGTAGACCGTGGAACCCTCGAGATCCTTGAGCGAGCCACGGTAATTGAGCACGGCGTTTGCCTCGGCATGCACCACGTAGTTGTGCTTATCCTGCAACGGGTCGTCGCTCGTGCCCCACGGGAAAAAGTCGTCGTTGAGCGCCGAGGGCGTACCGTTGTAGCCCACCGAAAGGATGCGGTGGTTGGTGTTGGCGATGCACGCGCCCACCTGCGTGTTGGGGTCCTTGCTGCGGCGCTGCGCGGCGATGGCCACGCTCATAAAGAACTCATCCCAGCTAATAACGTCGCGGCGCTTGCCCGACGCGGTTTGATGAAGATCGTCCGACATGGCAGACACCTCCGAAATCGCAATAGTTTGACCCATTGTAGCAGGTGGAAGGTGGAGACGTTTTTGTCTCACCGCCCCCATCGCTACGCGCGGCGGGGCTTTTGGTTGATGTGGTAGAGCTCGGCGAGACCCCGCAGCGTCAACGCGTCATCGACCGTCAGGCTATGGCCGACCAGCGCCGCAAGTGCCTCGGCATCGTCGCCGGTAATGACGATGGGCACATCACCCTCCCCCGCGGCCTTGGTCGCGCGCATCTCGGCGAGCACCATGTCGAGCATGCCGTCGATGCGGGCTACCTCGCCCAAGACCACGCCCGAGCGCATGGCCTCGCGCGTGTTGCGGCCGATCACATGCGTGGGCGCCGAAGGCTCGACCTGCGGCAGACGCGCCGCAGCGGCCGAGAGCGAGCGGGCGCCGAGCGCCAGACCCGGCGCGATGACGCCGCCCACAAAGGTACCGCACGCGTCGATGACCTCGATATTGGTCGTCGTGCCCAGGTCGATCACGA
>CABUQK010000041.1 GCA_902493615.1 uncultured Collinsella sp. | reverse complement strand
CATGACGGGCGACGGCGTCAACGACGTGCTCGCGCTCAAGGAGGCCGACTGCTCCGTAGCCATGGCGGCCGGCTCCGATGCCGCGCGTAACGTAGCCGAAATCGTACTCGTCGACAACGACTTTGCCTCGATGCCCGCCGTGGTGGCCGAGGGCCGTCGCTCCATCAACAACCTGCAGCGTTCGGCCTCGCTGTTCCTGACCAAGACGCTGTTCTCGATGGGCCTGGCGGCGCTGTGCATCGCGCTGCCGCCGTACCCCTTCGAGCCCATCCAGATGACGCTCATTAACTTCTTCTGCATCGGCGCGCCGGGCTTTGTGTTGGGCCTGGAGCCCAACAATGCTCGCGTGAAGGGTGCGTTTTTGACCAACGTACTCAAGCGTGCACTGCCGCCGTCGATTGCGGTCATTTTGGCTGCGGCGCTCGATATCTTTGTGGCGCGCGTGTTTGGCTTTAGCCAGCTCACGCTGTCTACGATGTGCTTGCTTACGTCGTGCGCGGCGAGCGTCAGCCTGATCTGGCGCATCTCGCAGCCTCTCACGCCCTTACGTGTGGTGCTCTTTGTGTTTGTCGTCGCCGGCATCTTGGTGGGCGTTATCGGATTCCCGGAGCTGCTGTCTATTGCCAACCTGTCGATGGGCCAGATGGTTATCTTGGCTGTCATCGTGGTCTTTACCTGCGCGGTGTTCTTTAAGCTCGCCACGATGATGGATTCGCTCAAGCCGCGTCGTCGTCATGCCGCAACTGGTTTTGGCCGTGGTGTGCGCGTCCACCTGGGTCGCGGTGGCGGCAAGGTGAGCTCGACGGGTTCGACGGCCGAGCGTTTTGCCAAGCGCGTCGCCGCCGACATGGCGCAGCGCCGCGAAGATCGCACCGCTCGCGAGGCCGAGGCCCGTGCACTCGAGGGCGTGGCCCAGGCCCAGCCCAAGAAAAAGAAGAATACCGGAGCCAGGCGCTCTCGCGTGACCAAGTCCGCCCAAGGCATCAAAGTCTCGATGCCAAGCAAAAAGAAGAAGTAGCTAGCGCCCTGCCGATGTTGAATTGGTGCCTTGTTCCTGTGGGGCCGTGGCGATGTTATGCTCTAACCTCGATTGTTTGAATTGCTTCGAAAAGAGGATGCCGTGATCTGCCCGCATTGCCTTAAGACTATCGAGGACGGCGCCTCGTTCTGCCCCTACTGCAACGCCTATGTGGGTCCGGGCGATGGCCCCGAGCACACCGAGTTCGTGTTCTGTGAGGGCTGCGGTGCCCGTCTTTCTCCGCATGATCGTACGTGCCCCAAATGTGGACGCCCCGCTCCGGGTATCCTCTCCGAGGACGCGGCCGCATCCGACCTGGCAGCGGGCCGCACGGCGGGCTTTCCGCGCCTAACACAAGAGCAGATCGATACCGAGGTGCCGCATGCGCCCGCCTCGGCAGCCGCGGTGCTTTCGGACGCCGCTGACCCCAATGAGACCTGCGTGCTGCCGGCTTTCGATAAGGATTTCGGTATTCCCAAGGTCGATATTCCCACGCCGGTTTCCCTGCATGACGATGCTCAAAAACCCAAGCGCAAGGTGCATCCCGACGAGGACGCCTATCACAAGCACAAGCGTCATATCCCCAAGCCGCTCATTATCATCGCGGTCCTTGCCGTCGTTTGTGGCGGTGCCTATTGGTTCGTGACGGCCGATCCCATGGGTGTCATGCCTGGCTTCTATGACCAGTTTGGTCAGGCCGCGCAGACGACCTTCCCCACGCGTCAAAAGGGCGAGGCGACTGAGGACGATACCAAGCAGGACGATTCTGCCGAGGTGGTCCAGGAAGAAACCGTGCTGACCGATGATCAGCTCTATACCAGGCTCGACGGTCTGTATCAGACCATCGTGTCCTACGGTGACGAGGACCAGATCGGCGAGGTCATCGATTCCTTTAACAACGGCTATCTCCGATCGCCGCTGTCCACCCGTCAGGAGCTGTCGCAGAGTGCCTACGCCCTGCGCGACCAGATCAAAAAGACGCAAGATGAGCTCAACAACCTTAAGTATCAGGACGATACGGTCTATGCGGATGACATCGCCCACTTAAAGCAGCTTGCCGAGTGGATGTTCGAGCGTGTCGACGTGATCTGTCAGAGCTGGGACATCTCGCTGGCCATTCCCGATGGCGAGTCGATGAGTTCCCACCAAAGCGAGATCCTGGCGCCCATCGCGCAGAGTGGCAACAGCGCGCTGAACCAGTACGACGCCAATGTGGGTTCCTGGAAGCCGCAGCAGCGTTCCTAAAATTAGTTCGCCATAGTCGGCATAACCTACGTGCGCAATTGATGTAAGCGCATGCTTATTGCTACAATTCGTAAAAATATGCTTTAAACGCACGAGGAAGGAACCACATGTTTGGTTTTAAGAAAGAGCTCTACACGCCTGAGTATCAGCTTGCCGGCGACGAGTGCGCCGTTATCGAGACGTCGAAGGGTACCATCAAGGTCAAGTTTGACGGCGAGGGCGCTCCCATTCATGTCGCGAACTTCTGCGAGCTTTCCACGATGGGTTTCTATGATGGCCTTAAGTTCCATCGCTATGTGCCCGGCTTTGTCATTCAGGGCGGCGACCCCAATACCCGCGATATGTCCGGCGCCGACGTCGCTGCCGGTCTTGAGGGCCCCGACGGCATGCCCGGTACCGGTGGCCCCGGCTACTGCATCAAGGGCGAGTTTGCCACCAATCCGCGCAACAGCCATGTCGATGGCGCCCTTGCCATGGCACGCTCCATGGATCCCGATTCCGCGGGTTCGCAGTTCTACTTCTGCTTGGGTGCCCAGCATAACCTCGATTCCGGTTACACCGTCTTTGGTACCACGGTCGAGGGTCTCGATGTGATTTCGCAGCTGCGTGCCGGCGACGAGATCGTCCATGTCGAGATCGTTCACGAGTAAAGGGGATTTCCTTGAATAGCCAGCTGATCCAACAGGGCCGTGCCGCTTACCGCGCGGGTGATTTTTCCGCTGCAGCCCAGATGCTTGGGGCGGCAAAAACTCCCGATGAGATTATGGGCGAGGCCGATCACCTTCGTGGCAACGCCTTGATGCACCTGGGCATGTATGCCGAGGCCGCCGAGGCCTATGCCGCCGCCCTCAACGACGGCACCTATGGCAAGCGCGGCGCGCTGCTCACCAACCGCGGCAAGGCACTCGCCGCCGTGGGCGACTACACGACGGCCGCCCAGGCGTTCTCTGCTGCTACGCAGGACGCTTCCTATGCCACGCCGTTCAAGGCCTATCTGGGCCTGGGTAACGCGCTGTTCCAGTCGGGCGACTATGCCAACGCGGGTACTGCCTTCCGTCAGGCTGCCATCGACGGCGCCAATCCGGCTCCTGCCGCCGCACTCGGCGAGCTCGGTCGTTGCTTCATTAAGCTCGGCCGTCCGGCGGATGCCGTGGAGACCTACCGCACGGCTATCGACTTTGCCGGCCCCCGCGACGACACGCGTGCGCTCAACGCCGGCATGGGTCAGGCGCTTTCTGCCGCCGGCCGTCCCTCCGACGCACTCGACGCCTTTAACGCCGCTACTGCCGATGGCATCTACCAGCTTACCTCCGAGCAGGCCGACGAGCTTGCCCGCGTGCACGATTCGCTTGCCGCGCTGTCTGCCCAGACGGCTATGGCCACGGCTCCGGCGCCCGCGATGGACGCTCCTGCCGTCGATCCGCTCGATCCTACGGGCGCGACCGGTCAGTTTATGCCCGATCCCTCGGACACCGGCTTCTTTACGCTGTCCGAGTCCGAGATGGTCCAGCAGGACCGTCAGGATCGTAAGCAGGCCAAGGTCCGTCGTCGCCATCGCCACACGGGTCTCAAAGTCTTCATCGTGCTGCTTCTGCTCATTTTGATCGCCGCGGGCGGTCTGGGCTTTGCCTACACGCGCGGCTTCGGTTTCCCGTCCCAGGAGTCTGTCGTTTCCGATCTGTTCCAGGCTGCCGGCGACGGTGACACCGCAAAGGCCGAGTCTTGCCTGGCCTCGAGCCTGTCCGAGGACGCTAAGTCGATGATCATCTCCTCGATTCCGCAGGGTGCCACCGTGTCCGTCGAGGGCATGGATCAGTCCATGACCGAGACGACCGCTAAGGTGAAAGCATCGCTGTCCAAGGGCGGCGAGCAGGAGTACACCGTCAAATTCGTGCGCTCCGACAACCATATCGGCTGGGCCGTTTCCTCGCTCGATATGGATTTCTCGGCTGCTGACAACCAGTAGTGACCTTATGGGATTTAGCTTTGCCCGGCGCTTCACCGCAAGTGAGGTGCCGGGCTTGCGCTAGTATGATGAGCTAGTAGTTTTCCAGCAATCATCCAACACATCAGGAGTTGCGTTGTTTTCTTTGATGGATATGTTCTTCGGTAGCTATGCGGGCGATCTTGCCATCGACCTCGGTACCGCAAATACGCTTGTCTCCGTGCGCGGCAAGGGCATCGTCATTCGCGAGCCCTCTGTTGTCGCCATCGACAAGAACGACGAGCGCATCCTGGCGGTCGGTATTGAGGCAAAGCGCATGCTCGGCCGTACGCCCGGCAACATCGTGGCCGTTCGTCCCCTGAAGGACGGCGTCATCGCCGACTTCGATGTTACCGAGGCCATGCTTCGCTACTTTATCGACAAGGCTTCCGAGAAGCGCTATCCGTGGACCCCGCGTCCGCGCGTTGTCGTCTGCGTTCCCTCCGGCGTCACGTCGGTCGAGAAGCGTGCCGTATTTGAGGCCACGATCCAGGCCGGCGCTCGCCAGGCCTACCTGATCGAGGAGCCCATGGCTGCCGCTATCGGCGCCGACCTGCCCGTCGAGGAGCCCACCGGCTCCATGGTCATCGACATCGGTGGCGGTACCACCGAGGTCGCCGTTATCGCTATGGGCGGTATCGTCGTCTCGCAGTCCATCCGTATTGCCGGTGACGAGTTCGATCAGGCCATCCTCACGCACGTTCGCGATGCCTACAACCTGGCCATCGGCGAGCGCACGGCCGAGGACATTAAGATTAAGGTCGGCTCTGCCGTGCCGCTCAAGGACGAGCTCGACGTCGAGGTCAACGGCCGCGATGTCATCACGGGTCTGCCCAAGACGGTTCGTATCGAGAGTGAGGAGATTCGCCGCGCTCTCAACAAGCCGCTCGACGAGATGGCCAAGGCCGTTAAGGATGCCTTGGACGCCACGCCGCCCGATCTGGCCTCGGATCTTATGTACTACGGCATTCTGCTGACCGGCGGCGGTGCGCTGCTGCGCGGCCTTGACGTGCGCCTGCGCGACGAGACCGGCGTTTCGGTCAACGTCAGCCCTACGGCGCTCGACAACGTCGTCAACGGCTGTGCCCGCGTGCTCGAGGCAAATGCATTTGACGGCGGCTTCGTCCAAACCAATGCTTAATTTCCTAAAGGTGGATTCCATTTGGCACGATCTTCGGGTTTCTCTACAAATCTGAATACCAAGCGACAATCAACGGGTATGCGCCCGTTGATTGTTTTCAGCCTGATTTCGGTGTTGCTGCTCACGTTTTACATTCGCGAGGGCGAGGCAGGACCGATTCATGCCGTGCGTTCGGGCGTGACGACGATAACCTCGCCGGTGCGCTTTGTGGGCTCGGCTGTGGCGGCTCCCTTCAATGCGATCGGCAACGTGTTCTCTAACCTTACGGCGTCGCAGGACACGCTCGACGAGCTTAAGAAGCAAAACGAGGAACTGACCTCTAAGGTTGCTGAGCTCTCCGAGGCTCAAAAGACCGCCGAGCGTCTGGAGGGGCTGGTCGGCCTGCAGTCGACCTATAACCTCAAATCGACCGCTGCTCGTATCGTTGGTGCCTCTGGCGATGCCTGGACCTCGACCGTTACCATCGACAAGGGCTCTGCCGACGGCCTTACCATCAACATGCCCGTGACGAGTTCTGCCGGTGGTATCGGCCAAAACGTCGACCGTGCGCTTGATTAGCGACGAGAACTCGGGCGTGTCCGCCATGGTGCAGGACACGCGCGCCCAGGGCATGCTGCAGGGTCAGGCTGACGGCACGCTGTGTCTTGAGTACGTGAGCGTCGACTCCGATGTTAAGGTTGGCGACATCATCGTGACCTCGGGCATCGGTGGCGTGTTCCCCAAGGGTCTACCGCTCGGCACCGTCTCGTCGGTTGAGAAATCGGCAAACGATGTGTACTACACCATTGTGGTGCGCGCTCAGACGACGGCCGAGAACAACGAGGAAGTGCTGGTCATTACCTCGCTGACCGACGAACAGTCGGCCTCGGATGAGGACGTGAGTACGGCCAACAGCACGCCGCAGGGAACGTCGCGCGATGCTGCGACCAAGACGAAGGACGAGAGTTCGGATGACAGTTCCGACACGTCCGAGACGACCGATTCCGGCTCGAGCGAATAGGGGGCATGTCCATGGATCTACACGAGCAGGGGATGAGCTCCCGTACGTTTGTAATCGCCGCCATCGTGTGCGTGCTGCTGCAGGCAGGCCTGGCACCGCAGATCTCCATTGCGGGCGGTCGCGTCAACTTCATGATTATCCTGGTGTGCCTAAGCGTGTTCTCGGGCGACCCGACCCGTGCCGTCGTGTGCGGTTTTTGCAGCGGCTTGTTTTATGACCTGTCCGCTGCCGTGCCGGTGGGCGCTATGTCGCTCCTGCTGACCGTGGGTTCTTTTGCCCTGGTGCACAGCGCCGTCGGTCAGACGGGCGGTACCCCGAGTGCGCGCGGCGTCACTGTGGGCGCCTTTGCGCTCGTCATTAATGTGATCTACAGCATCATCTTGCTGTTTATGGGTTTGGAGACGAGCTTTGTCGTGGCGATCTTCGGCCATGCGCTGCCGTCCTCGATCCTGACGGGTCTGGTTGCCATTCCGTTTTTGATGTCCGGCGTCGTGCCGCAGTCCGGCTATGGATTCTCCGCACGTGGCGGACGCCAGGCGGGTATGCGCTTTAAGCCCAAGACCCGCAAGCTCAAATAGGGGAGGCCCGTAGATGTCTTCCCAGTTGACGGTTATTATCGCCGGTATCGTGCTGGTTGTGGCCATCGTGGTCGCGCTGGTCATCATGCGTCGTGGCGATTCCCGTTTTACCTACGATACGCAGCATGGAACGGCCCCGCGCGCCACCGAGGGCGAGGGCAATACCGCGGCGACCGCCTTTAAGGGCCGCTTTTCCATCCTCACCACGGGTGTGGGCGCGATGTTTGCGGCGCTTGCCGTCAAGCTGTGGGGCATGCAGATGGTCTCATCGGACTATTACGAGAAGCAGGCCAATAGTAATCAGACTCGCACCGTTACAACACCCGCTGTGCGCGGTCGCATCCTCGACCGCAATGGCGTGGCGCTTGTCCAGAACCGTCCCTCACTTGCTGTCGTGGCCTACCGCGACCTTGCCGAGGATGAGGTTCTGGTTCGCCATCTTGCCAACGTGCTTGGAATGCCTTACGTGGCGGTCCTTCGCAATATTCAGGACAATACAGAGGGCGCTCAGAGCCTGCATACCATCGCGACGGACGTCCGTCGCTCCACGGTTGCCTATATTCAGGAGCATGCCGGCGAGTTCCCGGGCGTCAAGATTGCCGAGCGTACCGAGCGTCAGTATCCATATGGCGAGACGGCATGCCATATCTTGGGCTATACCGGCACCATTACCTCCGAGCAGCTCGAGGCCCAGAATAAGAAAACCTCTGGCGATGATGATGCTTCTGCTGGCAAGATTACGTACCAGTCGGGCGATATCGTGGGCCAGGCGGGCGTTGAGAGCTACTACGAAAACTTGCTGCAGGGTATTCGTGGCGAGCAGACCGTCAAGGTCGATGCATCGGGCAATGTGACCGGTCAGGCCGGCGCTGTGCC
This sequence comes from uncultured Collinsella sp., assembly GCA_902493615.1. Taxonomy (GTDB): domain Bacteria; phylum Actinomycetota; class Coriobacteriia; order Coriobacteriales; family Coriobacteriaceae; genus Collinsella. The sequence goes on along the minus strand of CABUQK010000041.1, from coordinate 8,106 downwards.
CGCGAAGGCCGGCTCCGACATTAAGCTCACGCTCGACCTTAAGATCCAACAGGCCTGTGAGACGGCGCTGGCGAGCGCTATCGAGCTTGCCAAGACCACCGGCTACAGCAATGCCGGCAACGGCGCTGTGGTGTGTCTCGATCCCAACAATGGCGAGATCCTGGGCATGGCGAGCGAGCCCAAGTTTGATCCGTCCGTCTTTATCGGCGGCGTCTCAAATGACGTGTGGACCGAGCTAAATGATGACAAGGGTTCGCACCCGCTGCTCAACCGTGCCATTAGCGGACAGTACATGTCTGCTTCGACCATCAAGCCGCTCTCGGCACTGGCCGGTCTTGAGTTTGGAACCTACACGTCGGGGCAGACGACCAACTGCACGGGCTATTGGACGGGTCTGGGCAAGTCGTGGGGTAAGTATTGCTGGCTGCATTCCGGCCACGGCACCATGACGCTGCAGTCGGGTATCGCCAACTCGTGCGACCCTGTCTTCTATGACATGGGCAAGGCGTTCTTTTATGACGGGCAACATCCCGAGGGCCTGCAGGAGGTCTTTCGTCGCTGGGGTCTAGGCAAGACCTGCGGTATCGATCTGCCGAGTGAGGGCGCGGGCCGTATTCCCGATGCCGAGTGGAAAGAGTCGTACTTCACCGACGCATCTGCCGAGGACCGCAAGTGGAATGCCGGCGATATGACCAACATTGCCATCGGTCAGGGTGACATCCTGGTGACGCCCCTGCAGATGGCGTGCGCCTATATGGGTCTTGCCAACGGCGGCAAACAGTACGTGCCTCACGTGTTTTTGTCTGCCGTGTCGCGCGATGGCGACGGCGATGCCTATAAGTACAACGGCAAGGGCAAGAAGAAGCGCCTGGAGGCCAAGATCAACAGCGATTCGGATTTGGCTCTTGTTCGCAACGGCATGCACGACGTGATTTACACGGCATCGACGTCCCTGGCGGCTCACTTTGGCACCCTGACGCCGCAGGTATACGGCAAGTCGGGCACGGGCGAGAAAAGTGGCGAGGATGAATACGCGTGGTTCTGCGCCTATGCACCGGCCGATGACCCCAAGTATGTCATCGCTACCGTCCTGGAGCAGGGCGGCGGTGGCTCAGATACCGCGATGCATGTCGTGCGCGACGTGCTCGGCGTGATTTATGACGAGCCCGATACCTCTTCGGCCTCGGGCGATTCTTCGGTTCGATAGGAGGTTGCGATGGATTTTTCTCCGGCGGATCTGTTCCGTTCAACCAAGACCGGCTCTCGCAGCAGCCTGGACCGTGTCAACAAGCAACTTTCGGCCTCGCGCGGCACGTTTCGCCAAAAGGTGCATATCGGTGTGCTCGTGGCTACTGTGGCGCTCGTCGCCTACGGTGCCATCATTATCTGGTCGGCTTCGCAGTTTAAGGCCGATGCTTCGTTCTCACGCCATCTGCTGGGAATTGGAATCGGTACGGTGCTGGCGGTGCTGGTCTGGCGTACCGACCTGCGCGGTATTTCCAATTTCTCGACGGCGTTGCTCGTCATCGACCTGATCGTGATCCTCTCGCCCAAGATTCCGGGTCTGTCCTATACAGGCGGTCTGGGCATGACGGGCTGGATCAAGATTCCCGGTATCGGCTTGACATTCCAGCCGGTTGAGCTTGCCAAGCTCATCACCATCTTCTTTATTGCTACGCTTGGCTCGCAGTATAACGGTCGCATCGATACCGTTCGTGACTACGTCAAGCTCTGCGGCATGCTGTCCATTCCGTTTTTGGCCGTCGTTGCCATGGGCGACCTGGGCTCGGGCCTGGTCGTGCTGGTTTCGGGCGCCATCGTCATCTGTATGAGCGGTGCACGCCGCGAATGGGTGCTGTCGACCTTGGCCCTGCTCGTGGGCCTGGTGGCCCTCGTCCTGGCGCTCGATTCGGTCTTTGATTCGTTGCTCGGCCACGATGTGCTCATCAAGCAGTATCAGATGAACCGTCTGACGGTCTTTATCGACCCCGATAATGCCGATTCGGACGATGCCTACAACCTGCAGCAGTCGCTTATCGCCGTTGGCTCGGGCGGCTTCTTTGGTAAGGGTTTGGGCCATGCGACGCAGTCGGCCGGCGGCTTTCTGCCTGAGTTCCACACCGACTTCGTCTTCGCCTTCCTGTCCGAGACCTTTGGTTTTTGCGGTTCCTTTTTTCTCCTGTGCCTCTACGTGCTGCTGATCTTTTCGACGATTCGCGTCGCCTTTAAGTGTGAGTCGCTGTTCCTGCGTCTGTCGTGCGTAGGTATCGTCGGCATGTGGGCATTCCAGACCTTCGAGAACATCGGCATGTGCATCGGCATGATGCCGATTACCGGTATTCCGCTACCGTTTATTAGCTTTGGTTCGTCTTCGATGATGATCCAACTGCTGACGGTGGGTATCGTACAATCCATATGGCGGCATCGTTCGGGCGCCGCGTAACCGCTGGAGGGGTTTGCTATGAAAATTCCCGTAGATAAGCTGACCCGCGCTTTTAAGATGGGCGCGTCCGTTAAGAAGGATTCCGATACGCCGGTGCGCGTCTCGGTCTATCTGGATTCGTCCGCCTCGCGCTTTCTGGCCGAGACGGTGCGTGACGCCTTTGTGCCGCAGACGACCTCGGGCATTGTGCGCGTCGAGCGTCTGGCGGAGGAGCGAATTGCTCCAAAGACCGATACCGATGTGGTCCTGGTGCTCTCGTGTGGTTCCGACCGCTTGGAGAGTGCCGTGCAGGAGCTCGTGATCGCCGGTGCGCCCGTGTGCGTGCTTGCCGAGTCTGCTGTGGAGGTGCCGTTTATCGAGGAGTCCACGCCCATGCTCGGCGTGGTAGCGGCAACCGATAAGACGTATCTGCTCGAGACGCTTGCCCGCTGGATTCTCGATCGCACCGACAAGGAAACGGCCTTTGCGGCGAACTTTGCCTTCATGCGCATCGCGGCGGCCAATCGTATCATCACCTCGTGCGCGCTCACCAATATGGCGACCGGTGCGCTGGCGTTTTTGCCGGGCGCCGATTATCCCGTTATGGCGCTGGCGCAGGTGGGTATGCTCTTTGAGCTCGCTGCCGTCTTTGGACGCGGCATTAAGCCTGAGCGCGGCTACGAGGTCGCGGGCGTGCTTGCCGGCGGTCTTGTGATCCGCGCGGTTACCCGCGCGCTCGTCAAGCAGACGCCTCATATTGGGTTTGCCGTCAAGGCGCTCACTGCTGCCGCGGGCACCTATGGCATGGGCCGTGCGCTCGTTTCGCTCTACGAGCGCGATGTCGACTACAGCCGTGCCAACGAGGTGGTCACTGCCACGTTCTCCCGCGTTCGCGATCTGGTGACCACGGTCGCGGGCGCTACCCGTCCTATGGCGTCCTATCAGGACGCATCCGATATCGCTGCTTAGGGGTTTTCCGTTGCGCGTTGCATACCAAGACTGTTTTCATTTAATTGAGCCGTTGCTCGCCAAGGTCGAGAAGCCGAGTCGCTATATCGATCACGAGTGGGGCACGCTTTCCAAGGCCGATGCCGACTACCGTTGCTGCCTGATCTACCCGGATGTGTACGAGGTTGGTCTGCCCAACCAGGGTATCGCCATCCTCTACAACATCCTTAACCAGGTCGAGGGCATCTCCTGCGAGCGTGGCTATGTGCCGTGGCCCGATATGGGTGACGCTATGCGCGAGGCAGGCATTCCGCTGCTCTCGCTCGAGGGTGCAGCGCCGGTCGCTTCGTTTGATATCGTCGGTCTGCATGTGCCGCACGAGATGGCGGTGACGAACTTCCTCGAGGCACTCGACCTCGCTGGCATTCCGCTGTTGGCGGCCGACCGAGGTGAAGACGACCCCATCATCATCGCCGGCGGCCCCTCGGTGTACAACCCCGAGCCGTACGCGGCCTTCTTCGATACCATCCTCATCGGTGAGGGTGAGGAATCGCTGCTCGAGACCTGCCAGCTGCATCGCCGCTTGCGTGACGAAGGAGTCCCGCGCGCGCAGATTGTTGAGCAGCTTGCATCCATTGCCGGCAACTACGTGCCGTCGCTCTATGAGGTTCGTCACGACGAGCCCTGCTCGCCGCATGGCTACACCGTGCCGCGTGAGGGCAAGGATGCGCCGACCGTGGTCTACAAGCGCGTCGTTGAGGATTTCGGCGCCACGAATCCGCTGTCGCAGTCGTGCGTGCCCTATGCGCAGTTGGTCCACGACCGCCTGTCTATCGAGATCCTGCGCGGCTGCGCCCGCGGCTGTCGTTTTTGCCAGGCCGGCATGACGTATCGCCCGGTGCGCGAGCGCTCGGCCGACCAGATCGTCTCGTCGGTGATTCAGGGTCTGGAAAAGACCGGCTATGACGAGGTGTCGCTGACCTCGCTCTCCACGACCGACCATTCCTGCATTCGCGACGTGCTCGGCAGGCTCAACCGTCGCCTGGAGGATACGGGTATTCGCGTGTCTATTCCGTCGCAGCGCCTGGATTCGTTTGGCGTGGATATGGCCGAGTCAGTCGCCGGCGAGAAGAAGGGCGGCCTGACGTTCGCGCCCGAGGCCGGCAGCCAGCGCATGCGCGACATCATTAACAAGAACGTGACCGAGGAGGACCTGGACCGTGCGGCCAAGGCGGCCTTCGAGGCCGGCTGGAACCGCATGAAGCTCTACTTTATGATGGGCCTTCCCGGCGAGCGCGACGAGGACATCGTGGCCATCGCCAACCTGGCCGATCACGTGCTGGAGCTCGGTCGTTCCGTGGTGCCCAAGGCTCGTCGCGGCTCGATTTCGGTGTCGATCTCGGTTTCGGTCTTTATCCCCAAGGCTGCCACGCCGTTCCAGTGGTGCCCGCAGCTCGACTACGACGACGTCAAGCGTCGCCAGAAGCTGCTTATCACGAGCGTTCGCAACCGTGCCGTCCGCGTGCATTACCACGATGCCGAGACCTCGCTCATCGAGGCCGCGCTTTCCCGCGCCGGTCGTGACATGACGCCCGTCATCATCGATGCTTGGCGCTCGGGCTCTCGCTTTGACGCCTGGGTAGAGCATTTCTCGCTCGATAACTGGAAGGAAGCTGCTGCCAAAAACGGCATCGACCTCAATGAGCTCGTGCACCTGCCCTACGAGTTGGACTGGCGCCTGCCGTGGGAGCACGTGAGCCCCGGCTGCACGCGCGGCTTCCTCGAGCGCGAGTACCGTCGCTCGCTCGAGGGCGTCACGACGCCCGACTGCACCCGCACGTCGTGCACCGGCTGCGGGATCTGCCCCACGCTCCACGCCAAGAATGTATTGATGGGTGATCGCGCATGAGTGAGCGCCTGACCGACAACCCCTCGCTCTTTAGGCTTCGTGTTCGCTACGGAAAGCGCGATCGCCTTAAGTACCTGGGCCATCTGGAACTAATCCATACCATTGAGCGCATCGTGCGCCGTGCGGGACTGCCCTATGCCGTGACGCAGGGTTACTCGCCGCATATGCGCGTGGGCTTTTCGTCGGCGCTGCCCGTGGGCACGTCGTCGACCTGCGAGTGGTATGACCTGTTTATGACCGAGTTCGTCGCGCTCGACGAGGCGTTTGAGCGCCTGGCCGCTGCATCGCCTGCCGATCTGGCGCCTATCGAGGCTGCCTACATCGACGTGCGCACGCCGGCACTGACGGCTCAGCTTACGCGTCTGTCGTACCGCATCGACTTGCACCTGGACCCCGAGGCCCCCGTGAGCGCCGACGAGGTGCGCGCTGCGATCGACACGCTGCGCGCGGGTCATGGCATTGACTATGCGCGTGGCAAAAAGAGCAAGCGTCTTGATCTGGACCATACGCTCGTTGGCTATGAGCTTGCGGCGGGGGAGCGTGAGGACCATCTTGTGCTCATGCTCGACACCCATGCCGACAACGAGGGTTCCATGCGTCCGGAGATTTTGCTTTCTGCTGCTGATGTTTTGTTGCAGGGCTTGACCCCGGGCGTCGATGCACCTATTGTTTCCACCGGTATGCAAGACCTCGTGACCATCTGCTCCTACGATGTCGAGCGTCAGAATCAAGCATGCGAGGACGACGAGGGCCGACTCGTCAGCCCCATACCTGTGCGAACTTGTGGATTTGCTCCACATACTCGTTGACGGGGGTATTATCGCCTGCTACTATATTCGGCTGTTGCACTAACTGATGCATGAAGGGCAAGTAAACATGTACGCAATCGTTAACACGGGCGGCAAGCAGTACAAGGTCGCCACCGACGATGTCATCACCGTCGAGAAGATCGAGGGCAATGAGGGCGACAAGGTCACCCTGCCGGTCATCTTCCTCAACGATGGTAAGAAGATCGTCACCGATCCCGACAAGCTGGCCAAGGCCAAGGTTACCGCTCAGATCGTTGAGCAGTTCAAGGGCGAGAAGCAGCTGGTCTTCAAGTTCCACAAGCGTAAGCGCTATCGTCGTCTGAAGGGTCACCGTCAGCAGCTCACCAAGCTGAAGATCGTGAAGGTCCAGGCTACGTCCCGCGCCAAGAAGGCTGTCAAGGCAGAGGCTGAGGCTGTTGCCGAGGCTCCCGTCGCCGAGTAGATTACACTCGTAACGAAAGAGTAGGTATACACAATGGCACACAAAAAAGGACTCGGTTCCTCCCGTAATGGCCGTGACTCCCGCGGTCAGCGCCTTGGCACGAAGCGCTTCGCCGGCCAGACGGTAACCACGGGCACGATTCTCGTCCGTCAGCACGGCACGCACATCCACCCGGGTGAGAACGTTGGCCGTGGCAAGGACGACACGCTGTTCGCGCTGGTCGACGGTACCGTTGAGTTCCACAAGGGTATCAAGCACAGGGTCAGCGTACGCCCGCTCGCGAACGCGTAATTCACCCTTCATAGAGCACATATGTGGGAGGCACTTGAGTTTTAGGATTCAAGGGTCTCCCTCTTTTTTGTAGGAGGCGATTCTGTTGTCACAGTTCACCGATATCAGCCGCATTAACGTGTGCGGCGGCGATGGCGGAGCCGGATGCATGTCGTTTAGGCGCGAGGCATTTGTCCCCAAGGGTGGCCCCGATGGTGGCGACGGCGGTCGTGGCGGCAATGTCGTCATCCAGGCCGATGCCCAGCTGTCTTCGCTGATCGATTACCGCTTTAAGCATCACTTTCGTGCCGAGCGCGGGACGCACGGTCAGGGCGCTCGTCGCAATGGCAAGAGCGGCGAGGACCTGATCCTGAAGGTTCCCATGGGCACTGTAGTGCGCGAGCTCGATCCCGAGACGCAGACCCCGATGTTCGAGATTGCCGATTTGGTGCACGACGGTGAGCGCGTCGTCGTGGCGCCCGGTGGCGCCGGCGGTCTGGGCAATACCCACTTTGTGACGTCGGTGCGTCGCGCTCCGGCTTTTGCCCAGCTCGGTGAGCCGGCCGAGGAGCATTGGATCGAGCTCGAGATGAAGCTTATGGCCGATGCCGCGCTCGTGGGCTTTCCCTCGGTGGGTAAGTCTTCCCTCATTGCGCGCATGAGTGCCGCCCGCCCCAAGATCGCCGACTACCCGTTTACCACGCTCGTGCCCAATCTGGGCATGGTGCGTGCCGGCGAATATTCTTACGTCGTTGCCGACGTCCCCGGTCTCATCGAGGGCGCGAGCGAGGGCAAGGGCCTGGGCCATCAGTTCCTGCGCCACATTGAGCGCACGGCCCTGATCATGCATGTCGTTGACATGACGGGCGGGTTCGAGGATCGCGATCCGGTCGAGGACTATCGCATTATTAACCGTGAGCTCGTGCAGTATGGCGCAGAGCTCTCGGAGCGCCCGCAGATCGTTGTCGCCAACAAGTGCGATGCGCCGGGCACGGCCGACAAGATTGCCGACCTTAAGCGTGCGGCGCTCGACGATGGCCATATGTTCTTTGCCGTGTCCGCTGTGACGGGTGCCGGTCTCAACACGCTGATGCTTGCCGTGGGCGAGCAGGTGGCTAAGCTTCGCTCCGAGCTGGCGGTCCCTGATGAGCCGGTCGACCTGCGTGACGAGGAGTGGGAGCGCCGCCGTCTGCAGCGCGAGAAGCGGTTCCGCATTGTCCAGGAAGAGCCTCATGCCTTCCGTGTGGTTGGTCGCGCGATTGAGCGCATGGTCATCCAGACCGACTGGGAAAACGAGGAAGCTGTC
>CABUQK010000040.1 GCA_902493615.1 uncultured Collinsella sp. | reverse complement strand
GGGTGCCCTACCGGGAGTAGCCCCGACGGTTGACAAAACTATAGGAACACCCAACTGCCGGGCGGCGAAAGAGTGTCCCTTGCGACTAGTCATTTAAGAACGTCCCCAATGACTAGTCCCAATGACTAGTCTGAAATAAATCCCAGGCCTCGCTCCAAAATAGTTCGCCAAGGTTTACTATTACGTTCATAAAGTAGTACGAGGCTAACAATGGGGGATAGCATGGCAACGCAGAAAGCCTACGTCCAGGTCAAGGGGCTCAAGAAGCACTACGGCGACGGTGACGCGCGCCTGACGGTGCTCGACGGCATCGACACGTCCATCAATCGCGGCGAGATCTGCGTCATGCTGGGGCCTTCGGGTTCGGGCAAGTCTACGTTTCTTAACCTGATTGGCGGCCTGGAGGATGCCGACGGCGGCTCCATCATGGTGGACGGCTGCGACCTCACGGTGCTCAAGCCTACCGACCTGGGTGAGTATCGCCGCCGTGAGCTGGGCTTTGTCTTCCAGTTCTACAACCTGGTGCCCGATCTCACCATCAAGGAGAACATCGAGGTCACGGCGCACCTGTCCAAAAACCCGCTCAACATCGACGACCTGCTGCGTTCGCTGGGCCTCTACGAGCACCGCAACAAGTTCCCGCGCCAGGTCTCGGGCGGCCAACAGCAGCGCTGCGCCATCGGCCGCGCACTCGTCAAAAACCCGGGCCTGTTGCTGTGCGACGAGCCCACCGGCGCGCTTGACTACAAGACGTCCAAGGAAATCTTGCAGCTCATGGAGGATGTCAACCGCACCTACGGCTGCACCGTCATCATTGTCACCCACAATGCCGCCATCGCGCGCATGGCCAATCGCGTGCTGCGCCTGCGCGACGGGCGCATCGTCGAGGATGAGCTCAACGATGCGCCCGTCGCGGCCGCCGAGCTCGATTGGTAGGCGGCGCCATGACACCTCTCGCTAAACGTCTCCCGCGCGAGCTGCGTCGCAATATCGGCAAGTACCTGGGCATCTTTTTGCTTATGTGCGGAAGCATCGCCCTTACCTCGGGCTTTTTGCTCGCGGCGCATTCCATCGGTTGCCTTATCGACGACATGCGCGATGCGTACACGATTGAGGACGGCCGCGTGACCACCTCCTTCGAGGCCACCAAAGACCAGCTCAAGGCAGCCGAGGATGCAGCCGACGACGTCGGCGGCGTCACGCTCTACAAGAATTTCTCCATCGACGCCATCATCAAAAAGGCGAACGGTGACGATGGCACCAAGCGCACGCTGCGCACCTATGCGCACCGCACCAAGGTCGATATCGCGTCCTACTGCGAAGGCAGGCAGCCCAAGGACGACGAAGAGGTGGCCATCGACCGTGTCTTCGCCACCAACAACGACCTCGCCGTGGGCGATAAGGTCGAGCTTGAGGGCCGCACCTACACCATCTGCGGCATCATGACCCAGCCCGATAGCCAGGCGCTGTTCCTCAACAATTCGGACTTTACGGTGAACACCATCACTTATGGCGTGGCCGAGGTCACCGATGCCGGCTTTGCCGCGCTCGAGGATGCCGGCGGCGCGCCCGCCTACACCTACTCCTTTACCTTTGCCGATCGCGACCTCCCCACCGCGGATCGCATCGATGCGGAGCAGGATATGGTCGAGGCGCTGACTGACGCCGATGCGCGCGTGGACGATCTGATCGATGCCGATTCCAACCAGGGCATTGGCTATGCGCGCGACGACGTAGACGGCGACTCCATGATGTGGATGACGCTGCTCGACATCATCATCGTGATCATGGCGTTCGTCTTTGTGGTCCTTACCGACGCCACCATCGAGGAGGAGAGCGCCATCATCGGCACGCTGCTCGCCAGCGGCTATCGTCGACGCGAGATCGTCCTGCACTACCTTGCGCTTCCCGCTACCGTGGGCGTGATCGCGGCGCTTTTGGGCACCGCGCTCGGCGTTGTGTTCTTTACCGAGCCCATGCGCAGCCTCTATTACGGTTCGTACAGCCTGCCTCCCTTCCAGGTGTACTGGAGCTGGGGGATCTTCGTGAAGTGCGCCGTGGTTCCCGCCGCTGCGCTCATTCTCATCACGCTGGTGGGCCTGCTTCGCAAGATGGGCAAGACGCCGTTGCAGTTCCTTCGTCACGAGGCGAGCGGCAAGTCGGGTACCAAGCGCGGTCTGCAGCTGCCGGAGCGCATGGGTTTTGTCTCGCGCTTCCGCCTGCGTATCTTCCTGCGCAATCTGGGCAACTTCGCCACGCTCTTCGTGGGCATCGCGTTTGCCTCGCTGCTACTGCTCTTTGGCCTGGCGATTCTGCCCACGATGACGCACTACGCGGACAACCTCGAGACGAGCCTGGTCGCCGAGCACCAGTACACGCTCAAGGCGCCGCTGGAGCTCGAGGGCACCGCCGAGGAGCGCGAGCAGTGGTCGGCACTCGAGCGCTTGCAGTCGGTTGACGGCGCGCTGCTTTCTGCCGCCCGGGATGCCGATGACGAGCTCGACGACGCGGCCGATGCGGCGCAGGCGGCGACCGGTGCCGCGACCGCATCTCCGTCTGCCGAGAGCCTGACCGCAGTGCAGGACGCGCTCGCCAAAGTCCAGGACAAGAAGGATGCGCTTTATGCGCGCCTCGATGACCTTGCCGATGCCCTCGGCTGCGACCGCGATGAGGCCATCGGCCTGATCGACAAGGCCTCTAAGATCGACACTGACAACGACGATATCCACCCGGTCAATACGACCGACAACGGCGCGAGCACAATCGCACAGGCCGAGAAATATGCCGTTTACCAGCTGCAATACGACCGCGGCGATGGTAATGGGCAGGAGACGATTTCCGTCTACGGCATTTCATCCGATTCGCGCTATTGGAAAGACCTCAACGTCGGCGACGGACGCGTCGTCTTTGGCGGCGGTCTGCTCGATAAGTTTGGCTGGAGCGAGGGCCAGAAGGTCGCGCTCGGCGACAAGTACGAGGGCGAGCATTATTCCTTTGAGTACGCGGGCAAGGACTGTGCCTGGGGCTCCAAGTCGGACATGAATATCTATATGAGTATCGACGACTTTAACGAGCTGTTCGACAACGACGCCGCCTACTTTAACGGCTATGTGAGCGACGAGAAGCTCGACCTCGATGCTCGTTACTTTGCCGGCGACACCACGCCCGACGACATGCGCGCCGTGGGCGACCAGTTTATAGGCATGATGAGCAAAATGATCGGCATGATGGTTGGGCTTGCGGTGTTCATCTTCCTGCTGTTTATGTACCTGCTGACCAAGGCTGTAATCGACCACAGCGCCCGTTCGATCAGCTACATGAAAGTCTTTGGCTATCGCGATAGCGAGATCTCGCATCTGTACATTCGCTCGATCACGCTGTGCGTGGCGGCGTCGCTCGTGCTGAGCCTGCCGGTCATTATTGGCTCGCTCACGGCCATCTTCCGCTCGATGCTGCTCGCCTACAACGGCAATATCGAGATCTACGTGCCCGCCTGGTCTATGGCTGCATGCGTCGGCATTGGCTTTGCGACCTACCTGGTCGTGGCGCTGCTACACACGCGCTCTATCAAGCGCGTCAGCCTGGCCGAAGCCCTCAAAGTCCAAGAGTAGTCATCGGGGACAGTCCTTGCCGATTCGCCGGCTCGCCGGCAGGGTTGCCAAGGACTGTCCCCAACTGCCGGCAGGAAAGGAACGTCCCTAGCTGCCAGGTGGCGAGGCACTCATTTAAGTCTGTCCCCAATGAGTACCCAGACAAAACTATAGGAACACCCAATGACTAGGTGCCGTACTTGACTTTAACTCTGCTTTAACTGGTACCATCCTCTATGTCTGTAACGCCATATAGACAGAGGGGATATATCTATGACCGCAACTGCACCCGCAGCACCCGCTAAGGTGTACTTCACCAACCTGCGCACGCATGCTCGCGAGAGCCAGCTCGACAAGCTCAAGCGCCTCATCCGTCACGCCGGTATCGAACAGATCGACTTCGAGAACAAGTTCGTCGCCATTAAGATTCACTTTGGCGAGCTGGGCAACCTGAGCTTTTTGCGCCCCAACTACGCCCGCGCCGTCGCGGATGTCGTGAAGGAGCTGGGCGGCAAGCCCTTCCTCACCGACTGCAATACGCTCTATGTCGGTAGCCGCAAAAACGCGCTCGAGCACATCGATACCGCCTACCAGAACGGTTTTACCCCGTATGCCACGGGTTGCCAGATTATCATCGCCGACGGCCTCAAGGGCACCGACGAGGCGCTCGTCCCGGTCGAGGGCGGCGAGTACGTGCACGAAGCCAAGATCGGTCAGGCGCTCATGGATGCCGATATCGTGATCAGCCTCACCCACTTTAAGGGCCATGAGCAGGCCGGTTTTGGCGGCGCCATGAAGAACCTGGGCATGGGAGGCGGCAGCCGTGCCGGCAAGATGGAGCAGCATGCCGCCGGCAAGCCGAACGTCGCGACCGAGCACTGCGTTGGCTGCCATGCCTGCGAAAAGATCTGTGCGCACAACGCCATCTCGTTTGACGATACCCGCGAGCGCGAGCTTGCCAACGGCAACACTCGCACGGTGCACGTGGCTGCCATCGACCACGATCGCTGCGTGGGCTGCGGACGCTGCATTGCGGCATGCAACCAGGACTGCATCAAGCCCGGCTATGAGGCCGCGGCCGACGTGCTCAACTGCAAGATCGCCGAGTACACCAAGGCCGTCGTCGACGGCCGCCCGAGCTTCCACATCTCGCTTGCTATGGATATCAGCCCCAACTGCGATTGCCATCCCGAAAACGATACGCCCATCGTCAACGACATCGGCATGTTCGCGAGCTTCGACCCGGTCGCCATCGACCAGGCTTGCGCCGATGCCGTTATGGCATCCGAGCCGCTGCCCAACACCGAGCTCACCGACAGCGCCGCCAAGATGGAGCATAACCACGAGCATCTGGAGGGCGAGCAGGCCAAGGATCCCTTCTGCATCACGCATCCCGACACCGACTGGCGCGCGTGCATCGCGCATGCCGAGAAGATCGGCCTGGGCACGAGCGAGTACGAGCTCATCGAGGTCAAGTAGCACCTGTCTATTGGACATATCAAGCGCTTTTGTAGCGCAACGTTAGCAAAAGCTGCCCGTGAGCACAGTGCCCACGGGCAGCTTTTCGGAAGTATGCGGCAAATTTCGAGACCGCCGAGCACACGACGTTTTTTGGCAACAAAACCCCTGATAAATTGTTGGTAAAACTGTGGTCTGGTCAGCAGTTCCAGATTTTGCCGCATACTTCCGAAAATAGGGGGTTAGATAAATCCCCAGACGCCGCCTTTTCCCTAAAAATTCCTATCGAGGAAGTCGTCGACCGTGTTCCAGTAGAGCTCGGGGTCAACTTGCGCACTCTTGGCGTGGGTGGCGCCATGGATAGTGAGCTTTTGCTTGACCTTGCTGGCGCACGCGTCGTAGTTTTGGTCGAGCATACTGTACGGCACAAAGGTGTCCTGGTCACCGTGGATAAACAGCATGGGAACCGTCGCGTGTTTGAGTTGCCCCACGCTGCTCGCCTTATGAAAGTCGTAGCCCGCGCGCACGTTGCACACCAAGTTTGCTACATCGAGCAAGGGAAAGCTGGGCAGGCCGAATACGTCCTTGAGCTGCAGGGAAAACTCGTCCCAAACACTCGTATAACCGCAGTCCTCGATAATGCATTTCACGTTTGCGGGCAGAGATTCCCCCGCGACGTTCATGGCGGTTGCCGCACCCATCGACTCGCCAAAGACCAGGATACGCGTCTCGGGGTCAGCCTGAACGATTCGCTCGATCCATGCGACGATGTCGAGGCGCTCGGGCCAGCCCATGCCGATATAGTCGCCGCCGGAGCGCTCGTGGGCGCGGGCGGCGGGTGCAAGTACGTTCATGCCGCGGTCATGGAATCGTTTGGCGTATCGGGCCATACCGATGGGTTCATCGGTGTATCCGTGTAGGCAGACGGCGTAATTGTGCGTGGCCTCTGGGGCGGCAAAATACCAAGCGGCGAGCTCGGTTCCATCATCTGCGGTGAGGTCGCAGCTCTCGCGATTCTCCTTAAACCACGCCCGCGCCTCGGTGTCCTCGGCATCCGGCTGCTCACCTTCTTTGTCGTTCTTGCTATCCTGCATCATCTTCATGGTGTACGGCGCTTGGGGGTTCAGGGCAAAGTCAAACAAAAAGTTGCCGGCAAATCCGAGCAGCGCAACGACAGCCACTAGCGCAGCGATGCCGGCTATCTTGAGCTTTCGATGGGAACGTGCGTTTTGAGCCATGCAGTACTCTCCTATAAGATGTTAATACATCAACATTTAATGCAAGCGCATTATGGACGTTCGCCGTTGATGCGTCAACAGGCAAAGAATGGGTAAACAAAGGGTCACGTATGGTGCAAATTTCGCACGTACCCAGACGCTTTGATATAGTGTTGAGAACTCTTTACGTTGGAGGATGTAACCGGCATGTCCGATTCGAGCGACAGTTCTAAGCCGCGACCCAAGACCGCGGCCGTTCCACACTACACGGTGGGCGAGGAGATCATGAACTCCGTCACCCATGGTGTCGGCTGCCTGCTGGGTATCGCGGGCCTGGTACTCCTGATCGTATTCGCCGCCCTGCGCGGCGGAGGCCCGGCCCATATGGCCGCGGCGATTGTCTATGGTGTCAGCATTATCCTCGAATACCTAGCCTCTACGCTCTACCATGCGATTCAGCCCGCGCGCGCCAAGCGCGCGTTTCGCATCATCGACCACAGCTGCATCTACCTGCTCATAGCCGGCAGCTATACGCCGTTTTGCCTCATCACGCTCGCAAACGACGGCGGCCCTGCGCTGTTCTTTGCCGTATGGGCCATCGCCATTATCGGCATCGCCCTCGAGTGCTTTATGCGCGAGCGTCAACCGCACTGGGTAAGTGGCCTGGTCTACCTGCTGATGGGCTGGCTCGTCGTCTTTAAGCTGCCCGAGCTCGTGGCGCTGCTCAGCCCCGTGGCACTTGCCCTGCTCGCCGTCGGCGGCGTGTGCTACACCGCGGGCGTGCCGTTCTATATCGCCAAAAACGTGCGCTATCTGCACAGCGTGTTTCACCTGTGGGTGCTCGCCGGCAGCATCTTCCAGTTCATGGCGGTGATCCTCTTCGTAATCTAGCGACCATGCCTGCGCGTCCGCGTCCTCGTTTGGGCGCCAGTGCAATTGCCGTATCTGTCATCAACGTTTTACCCTAACGTCCCGAATCTTGGAGGTTCGAGAAACTCCCGATGGACATAACCATCTCCCTTATCACCACCCTCGTTTTGACCCTCATCAACGGCTACTTCTCCATGTCCGAGATGGCGCTCACCACGGCTAAGCGCGCTGTGCTGGAGCACGAGGCCGAGGAGGGCGACAAGCGCGCCGAGCGCGCCATTAAGCTGGCCGCCGATTCCGACCAGCTGCTCGCCACCATCCAGGTCGCCATCACGCTCGTGGGCTTTGCCTCGTCTGCCGTCGCCTCGACGAGCCTGTCCGACCCGCTTGCCACGTGGCTCACGAGCTTTGGCATCGCGCCGCTCTCTGCCATCGCGCGCGGCCTGGCGCCGGTCATCATCACCGTTGCGGTCGCCTTCGTGTCCATCGTGATTGGCGAGCTTGTGCCCAAGCGCATCGGTCTGGCCAACGCCGAGGGCGTGTCCAAGCAGGTCGTGGGACCGTTGTCGTTTTTCCAAAAGATCGCCCGTCCGCTCGTGTGGCTGACCGGCGCTTGCTCCGATGGCCTGGCCCGCATCCTGCGTATCAAGAGCGCCGACGACCGCCAGAATGTCTCGGAGGAAGAGATTAAGTACATGGTCTCGGAGCAGGACGACCTGCTCGACGAGGAAAAGCGCATGATTCACGAGATCTTCGACCTGGGCGACACCGTTGCCCGCGAGGTCATGGTGCCGCGCGTGGACACCACCATGTGCGAGGACGACGAGACGGTCGCCGACGTGCTGTCCACCATGCGCCAGACCGGCTTTAGCCGCATCCCCGTCTATCACGAGGATCCCGATAACGTCGCCGGCATCGCGCACATCAAGGACCTGATCCAGCCTTCGCTCGACGGCAAGGGCGACCAGCCCATCGCCGACTTTTTGCGCGACGCCACCTTTGTGCCCGACACCAAGGACATCCTGCCGCTGCTGTCCGAGATGCAGACCTCGCACGACCAGATCGTAGTGGTCGTGGACGAGTACGGTGGCACGGCCGGCATCATCACCATCGAGGACATCGTCGAGGAGATTGTGGGCGAGATCGAGGACGAGTTCGACCCCGACAACAAGTACCTCACGCGCCTTTCGCGCCGCGAGTGGCTTGTCGATGGGCGTTTTTCGTGCGATGACGCGATTGAGCTTGGTTGGCCGCTCGAGGAAAGCGATGATTATGAGACCATCGCCGGCTGGATTTTGGAGCTTTGCGACTCGGTGCCCGACATCGGAGAGGTGTTTGAGGTTGCGGGGTACAAGTTCAAGGTGCAGTCGATGCGTGGCCAGCGCATCTCGCTCATTCGCGTGATCGCTCCGGCCGAAACCGATAAGAAGGATTCCGAGCCCTCGGCAGATAAGCCGACGGTGTCGGGTGCGGGCTCTGCGGACCCGCACGACGGCGACGAGTAGGGCAAGGAAGAGTAGGGGAGAGTTATGGCAGGCCTGTTCAACATCCTTAAGGTCACCGTCAGCGAGGACAAGATCTGCGCGCATGTGCTGGTGAACCCCGGCATGCCGCTCATGACCTCGGAGGATATCGAGGCCACGGCGCGCGTGTACTACCTGGTGCCGGCGATTGCCAAGCACCTGTGCCTGGGTGATTCCGGTCGCGAGTTCCAGGACTGCATGGGCCAGACCGAGCTTTGCCACCTGCTGGAGCACGTGACGGTCGAGCTCATGAACGAGACCGGCCTTGCCGGTAGCATCTCGTGCGGCCGCACGCGCGTAAGCGAGCACGACGAGCGCGTCTTTGAAGTTGAGCTTTCGTGCCCCGACGACGCGCTGGCCATCGGCGCGTTGTCTTCGGCCACCTTTATGATGGACTGGGCCTATCTGCACGCCGACCAGCCTGCCCCCGACGTGGAAGGCACGGTCGCGGGCCTGCGCAACCTGGTGCTGGGCATGCGCGCCGAGGCCGAGGGCAAGGATCCTCACGAGGCCGTCGCCGCTGCGAACGGCGAAGATGATGCCGAGGACGAGGGCGCTGACGAGGGCGATGTGCCGGTCGACGCCGAGCCCGTTGCCGATGCGACCGCCGAGCCCCAGGGCGTCCCCAACTTTGACAACGAGCCCCAGGTGGCGATTGATACCGAGGGCGCGGTTGCCGAGAACCACGAGGCCTCCGCTGCCGTCTTTGGCGGTGCGGCGACGGTTCCGGCGGGACCTGCGCATGAGGGCGGTCTGCCGCTCGTGGACGGCGCCGGCGAGGACCCGGGTGCCACGGTGGCCATGCCGGCTATGCCCCAGGAGTAGGCCTACGCGTTTATCACCATCACGTACCTGCGCCTTTGCCGTACGCAGATGAGCGGAGCGGCAAGTGATGCGCTGCGGGTATAATGGACAGCATTCAAACGGTGGGCACCGACGTGCCCGCAGGAGAGGAATGATCATGGGTAAGACTTTCAGCTTTGTCTCCGGCGCACTTTTTGGTGCCGCTGCCGGCGCTATTGCCGGTGTTGCTCTGGCCCCGCGCTCGGGCGCCGAGACCCGCGCCATGGCTGCCGATATCGCCAACGACGCCTGGGACAATATGCGCGACACCTACGAGCACAGCGCCGAGGAGGCCCGTGCTGCGGTGAATGACTTTGGTCCGATGGTCGACGCCAAGACCGACGACCTGCGCGCCAAGGTCGACCTTGCCCGCGAGCGCATGGACCAGCTGCGCGAGCAGCTCAACGACGCCATTTCGGGCGGCAACGTGACGCCTGCCGCCGACGTCGTGGTCGAGAACGCCGTCGAGGCTGATACCGAGGCTGCGGAGCCCTCGACCGAGGCATAATGCGCGCCGGGGATTTTGTCGGCGCCAAGATCTATCGCAAGCCTACCGAGGACAAGCGCACCAAAAAGGACGGCACACCGCGCAGCCCTAAAAAGCTCGGAAAGATTCACTTTCCGGTCTTTACCCCGGGCGGTACGCGCGTGGTCGGCTTTATGGTCCGCCAGTCCGATATCGCGGGCATGATCGAGCGTCCCGACCGATTCGTAGCGCTCGACGCCATTGGTGTCTACGAGGGCACCGTTGCGGTCGATGACGTCAAGGACACGTACGATGCCGCCGCCGCTAAGCGCCTCGACATCAACCTGGACGATTGTATCATCTGGGTCGGTATGGACGTGCGCACGGAATCGGGCGACGTCGTGGGCTATTGCTCGGACGTTGAGTTCAAGCCACACTCGGGCATCGTGCAGGCATTCTATGTGACCGCCGGTGTTGCTTCGAGTGTTTTGGTTGGTGACACGCAGGTGCCGCCGACGATGCTGCGCGGCTATGCGGACGGCGCGATGGTCGTCTCGGACGAGGTCAAGTCGCTCGGGTATTCGGGCGGTGCGGCTGCCAAGGCCGCCGAGGCCAGCGTCGTGGTGGGCGACAAGGTCAAAAAGGGCGCCAAGGTGCTCGACGATAAGGGATCGGTTGCCGTGGACAAGGGCAGTCGCGCGCTGGGCAAGCAGCTCGGCAAGACGCGCGGCATGTTCAAGGCCTTTAAGGACGAATACCAAAAGGCGAGCGGAGGCTCGTCAAAAGCTACAAAATAGCGACGTACCAAATGATGGGAGGCAAGCCGGAGACCTGTTGCTCCGGCTTGCTGTGTTTATGGGGGAGGGCACATGCGCCAAAACGGATCCAACTTAAACGGGCGTTCGGGCGCGCGTCCGACGGCGCGCCGCGATCTGGGGCAGCTACCCAGCGGTCAGCGCCGCCGTCGCCGTAAGCCCGGCGCGATGTATCTCAACCATAGCCGCGGCTTTAGCGACCGCAGCGCTCGCATCGGCAACAGCCGTACGCCCCGTCGTTCGTCTCGCCTGCCCTATGCGCTCATCGCCGTGGGTTGCGCACTCGTGCTGTTTATCGCTGCCGTCGTGGGCTACGTCAACCGCAGCGTGGACGTGGAACTCAACGGCCAGAAGACCGCGGTGCGCGTGGGCTCTACGCTGCAGAATCTCATCGACGAGCAGGATTTGACTGACACCTACGATGCAGGCGACCTGCTGGCCGTCGATGACAGCGTACTCAAGCGCCACGGGGGCGAAAAGCTGTCGGTGAAGGTCGACGGCAAGCGCGTGAAGCAAGGCAAATGGGATAGTCACGAGCTTACGGGTGGCGAGAAGGTGACGGTCAAGGACGGCCGCAACGTGTACGAAAAGCACGAGGTCCAGGCCACGACCATCGAGCCAAAGCTTAAGGTCGAGGGCACGGGTGCCATTGAGTATGTCAAAACCTGGGGCGTTCAGGGCCGCTCCGAGGTATGGGTCGGCGAGCAGTCGGGCAAGACACAGGACCGCGGCGAGGTCGTGCCCGCCACCGACTGCGTGGTCGAGTGCGCAAGCGTGGCGCCCAAGGGCAACGAAAAGTACGTGGCCCTGACATTTGACGAGGGTCCGAGCGGCGCGACCAAGCAGATCTTGCAGGTGCTCAAGGAAAAGGGCGTCACGGCGACGTTCTTCCTTTCGGGCGATGCCGCGGAAGCCTCGCCCGCTACTGCCAAAGCGATTGTCGATGCCGGGTGCGAGATCGGTTCCAACAGCTACAGCGATGATTCGCTCAAGGGCGAGGATCGCGAGACGGTGCGCAAGCAGATCACGAAGGGCACCGAGGCGATTAAGTCGGCGACCGGCGTCGAGACGATGTTGCTGCGTGCCCCCTACGCCGCGTTTGACGAGCAAAACTGGATCGACTCGATGGACCTGGTGTCCGCCGTGGTTTCGTGGAATATCGATTCGGGTGACTGGCTGCTCAACGGCGCCGACGAGCAAGTATCGACCGTGCTCGACTCGATGACGCCGGGCAATATCGTGCTGCTCACCGATAGCGATGAGTGCGCCGAGCAGACGCTCGAGGCGCTTCCGCAGATTATCGATGGCCTTGTCGCCGACGGCTACAAGATCGTGACGCTCAGCGACCTGGTCAAGACGGACACGGCGTTGAGCAAAAAGCTCACCTCGCTCACCAAGGTTTCCATGCCCAAAAACGCCGTGTTCCCCCAACTCCCCGAGGACGACGACACCACAGAGTAGTCATCGGGGACGTTCTTAAACGACTAGCTATTTGGGACACTCTTGCGAAAACCCGGCACTTGGGGACTGTCCCCAACTGCCGGCATCTGGGGACGTTCCTTTTCTGTCAGCAGTTAGGGACAGTCCTGTTCTGCCGCTCGCAAAGAGTGTCCCTGGCGACTAGTCGTTGAAGAACGTCCCCAATGGCTATGTCACGGATACGTCAGCGTTTGGTATGCCTGCAATGTGCAGCGCATAAATTCGGTGCCGCAGCGCGATGCTGATGCTATAGTTACTGCGGTTAATGAGGGTCAAGAGAAAGGTTACAGGTGAAATCCAAACCTCGACCATACAGTCGATGACCCCATGCAGGTGCTTTCTGCGCGTGCACGGGGTGTGAGCGCCGAGCGGCGTGCCGCCCGCGCATGCGTATACATATCTAAAAGTCCACGGATTGCGTGCCGGCATGGTCGCGCGGTCCGCAGGAATAATGATGGGGAGCACCATTGAATTATCTGAGTGAGATGCTCAAATTGCCGGTCTTGGACGTCGACGGCGAAAAGCTCGGCGTGGTTAACGATTTTGGCATTGCAACCGGCGAAGTTTTTCCGCACGTGACGTCGCTCGCGTTCCGTGGTCCCGGCAAGACGCCGTTTATGATCAGTTGGCGCAAATGGGTCGACCGTATCGACGAGACGGGTGTACACCTTAAGACGTCGGCCACCGAAATCCGTTTTTCGTACCTGCAGCCGACCGAGCTGTTGCTGGCGCGCGACGTTCTCAATAAGCAAATTGTCGACACGCAGGGCATGAAGGTCGTGCGCGTAAACGACATCAAGTTTTCCATGTCGGGCGAAAATCAGCTGCGCCTGCTGGGTGCCGAAGTTGGCGCCCGCGGTCTGCTGCGCGCGATCAGCCCCACACTCGAGCACGTTGTCGAGGGCTTTATGAAGCACCTGGGCAAGCCGCTCAGCGAGGACATTATCGCCTGGTCTTACATGGACCTGCTCGATCGCTCGACTAAGAACATCCAGCTCTCGGTGTCGCACAAGACGCTTGGCGAGCTGCATCCTGCTGACATCGCTGACATCATCGAGCAGCTCGACCCGCGCCTGCGCGCGCAGGTGTTCGCGCAGCTCGATACGGCACAGGCCGCCGAGGCCATCTCGGAGTTCGATGATGACGAGCTCATGACCGAGATGCTCGAGGGCCTGTCCGATACCGACGCATCGTCGATGCTTGCCATGATGGACCCGGACGACGCTGCCGACCTGATCGACGAGCTCGATTATGAGAAGGCCGAGAAGCTCCTGCGCCTGATGGGCGTCAAGGAGGAGAAGGCGATTCGTAACCTGCTGGGCTATGAGGACAACACCGCCGGCCGCATCATGACCTCGGAGTTTGTCTCGCTGCCCGCCACGGCGACGGTCGGCGATGCCATCGAGGCGATTCGCAAACTCGATGAGGACTTCGAGAGCGTCTATTACGTCTATACCGAGGATCCGAGCGGCATGCTGACGGGCGTGCTCTCGCTGCGCACGCTGATCGTGGCCGACCGCGACGCCACGCTGGGCCAGCTCGCCTATCGCGATCTGGTCTATGTGTCGCCCGACGAAGACCAGGAAGACGTGACGGACGAGATGACCAAGTACGACCTGGTTGCCATCCCTGTCTGCGACGAGAACCGTCATATCCTGGGTATCGTGACCTTCGACGACGCCATGGACGTTATCGCCGAGGAGCATCAGGAGGACCTGCAGATCGCCGGTGTCGGCTCGGGCGATAGCGCGTCGGACGACTCGACGAACGTGCTCAGCTGGTTCGTGCATCGTCAGTACTGGGTCGTCGTGTGGGGCATCGCCTCGTGCATTATGGCGACGGTGTTGGGGGCGGCGCTGGGCTCCGCGCATCTGGTGGTGTTCCCCATGTGCGCCATGCCGCTCGTGCTGCTTGCTGCCTCGCGCATGGTGTCGTTCGTCAAGAACTACTTCTTGGAGTACGACGGCCACGACGACGAGCCCAAACCGTACCTGGGATTCTTCTTCCAGAGCACGGGTATGGGTCTGATCCTTTCGCTCGTGACCTACCTGTGCGCGCAGCTGGTGCGCACCGCCGCGTTCCTCGATGCCCCTATGTTTGAGGAGCAGCTCTTTACCGGCTGCTTTAACATCGCGGCCATCATTTGTCTGATTGGCAACATGAGCGCCGTGATTTACCTGATGGTGCTGTTCTGGCGTGACGAGCACGACCTCAATACGTCGGGCACCGCCATGAACGTCATTGCCGTCATGATCTCGTGTGTGGCGTACTGTGCTGCTGCGGTGCTGCTCACCATGTCGGTCATGGGGTAGGTGGTCGCGTGCAAAATACGAAGCAAAAGCCGAGCACCAAGCAAAAGCTGACCATCGCGGCCATCTTTGGCGCCATGGGCCCCGGTCTTCTGGCGGCGCTTTCGGGCAATGACGCCGGCGGCATCGCCACGTATTCCAGCGCGGGCGCCAGCTATGGCTATAAGATGCTCTGGATGCTTCCCGTCATGACCGTGCTGCTTATCGTGACGCAGGAGACCGCGGCGCGCTGCGGATGCGTCACGGGTAAGGGCCTGGCGTCGCTCATTCGCGAGCGCTTTGGCGTGCGCAAGAGCGTGCTGGCCATGGCGGCACTGTTGATCGCCAACACGGCGGTGACCATCTCGGAGTTCGCGGGTATCGCGAGTGGCCTTGCTCTGTTTGGCGTTCCGGCGAGCATCTCGGTGCCGCTCGTGGCGCTGCTGGTGTGGATGCTTACCATGTCGGGCAGTTTCCAACGCATCGAGAAGATTTTGCTGCTGGTAAGCTGCGTGTTCGTGACCTACATCGTCGCTGCGTTTATGGCCGGCCCCAACTGGGGCGAGGTCGCGGTCGACTTGGTCGTCCCCAATATTCAAAACGACCCCAGCTACGTGTCGCTCGTGGTCGCAACGATCGGTACCACCATCGCGCCGTGGATGATCTTCTTGGCTCAGAACAACGTGGTCGATAAGAATGCGGGCGAGGACGACATCGTGCTGCAGCGTATTGATACCGTGAGCGGCTCGATCGCTGCTGATATCATCGCGGGCTTCATTATCATCACGACCGGTACGGTGCTGTTCCCGGCGGGTATTCAGATTAGCGATGCCGCCGATGCCGCCCGCGCGCTGGAGCCCATCGCGGGCCAGTGGTCCACGGTGTTGTTCGCCTCGGGCCTGGTCGCAGCGAGCTTTTTGGCTGCCTGCGTGCTGCCGGGCGTTACGTCGAGTGCCATCTGCGAGGCTTTTGGCTGGGAGCGCGGCGCCGATCGCAGCTGGGACGAGGCCCCGGTTTATCGCGGCATCATTACGGCCATCATCGGCATTTCTGCCGTGTTGGTGCTCATGCCTGGCGTCGATTTGTTCCAGATTATGATGACCTCGCAGGTCATCAACGGCGTGCTGCTGCCCGTAGTCTTGGTATTCCAGGTGGTTATCGCGGCGGATCGCCACATTATGGGCGCCAACCGCAACGGCCGCGTATGGAACGTGCTTACTTGGGCGACTATCGGCGTGATTACGGTGCTGACGGTCGTCATGTTTGTGCTGCAAGCGATGGGCTACAGCGCTTAACGCCCACTTTTGCCTCCGAACAGGCCGCAGCGATGGGCTGCGGCCTGTTTTTTGCTTGCGATAGGGTGTTAGTTATATGACAGTGGTCAAAAAATGCCAAATATGAGTACTGTTGCTAAGTGAATAGCATTTACATCCAAGAAGATAATGAACATAACCCATAGTATGTTCATTAAAATTGGTTCCAATATCCCCTAAACCAGTCAGGTTGGCTGCTTTAGGGGGTTGTAGGGGTGGCGCGCGCAGACGTGGTGTAAGAGTGTCCTGAGGTCCGTCGCTGCAAGCCC